>NZ_AMXG01000015.1:0-393477 GCF_000313235.1 Pseudomonas sp. PAMC 26793 | reverse complement strand
AGCTTGCTCCCGCTGGAGTGCGCAGCGCTCCCGCTTTTTTTGGGGCCGCTGCGCAGCCCAGCGGGAGCAAGCTCCCTCGCCACAGCAAGCCCGCTCCCACATGTTGATCGCTTTTCAGGTCATGAGTTTTCAGCGGCCAACGCAGCAATCACCGCCGGCCGCTCGCCCACCCGCTGCTGGAACTTCGCCAACGCCGGCCATTGCTGCAAATCGATATCAAAGAGCCCAGCCCAGCGCAGCACCACAAACAGGTACGCATCCGCCACTGAATACTGCGCGCCCAGCAGGTAGTCCTGACGCTCCAGGGTCTGCACCAGAATCGCCAACCGCTTGAACAGCGTGGCCTTGAACAGCGCCTTCACCTCATCCGGAATCGCGTCCTTGAACAGCACCCCCAGCCCGCCATGAATCTCGCTGGAGACAAAGTTCAGCCACTCCTGCAAACGCACCCGCTCCCAACTGCCATTGGCTGGTGCCAGGCCCGCCGCAGGTATCCGGTCGGCCAGGTATTGCAGGATGGCGGCGCCTTCGGTCAGCACCTCGCCGTTGTCCAGTTGCAGTGCGGCCACGTAGCCCTTGGGGTTGATCTGCAGGAAATCATCACCGTCAGCGGTGAGCTTTTTCTGGTTGTCGATGCGAATCAATTCAAACGGCAGGGCCAATTCCCGCAGCACGATATGGGAGGCGAGCGAACAGGCATTCGGGGAAAAATACAGCTTCATCGGGGCAACTCCGCAGGACAGTTGCCTTCAGTCTCGTGGGCATGGCACCTTGCGTAAAATTAATCTTTCAGAATCCTGCCATAAGGACAGCTACTGCCATGATGAACCTGATGCACTGGCGCCTGCTGGTGGCCGTGGCGGACAACGGCAGTATCACCGCAGCCTCCGAACGGGTGGGCATGACTCAGTCCGCCGCCAGCCAGGCGATGGCGGCCATGGAGGCCAACCTCGGTGCGCAATTGTTTGTGCGTGAGGCGCGCCAGACCGTGCCTACCGCCCTGGGCCTGCAGGTGATCGAGCAGGCGCGGGTGATGCTCGGGGCCTTGCAGGCGATTCGCACCACCGTGGACGAAGCGCGGCCCATGCTGCGTGGGACGGTTCGCATCGCGAGTTTCCCCATGGTGCTGGCGGTGTTCCTGCCGCCGCTGCTGCGGCGGTTCAACCAGCTTTACCCGGGCATCGAGGTCACGGCCCTGGAAGTCACGGACGATGAAGTGAACACCTTGCTCGACGCCAATCTGATCGACCTGGGGGTGGTGCTCAACCCGCCATCCGAGCGCAATGCTGCGGTGCTGGGGCGCGACAACTGGGTGGCCGTGTTGCCGATGGCGCACGTGTTTTCCCGGCGCCCGCCACAGGCAACGGTGACGCTGGAGGAGCTGGTGGAGCAACCGTTCGTGCTTGCCACCGGCGGCTGCACCGTCAACGCCCGCAGCCTGGCGCAGGAAGCCGGTCTGATATTGCGCGAGGTGCGGGTGGAAGTGCGGGAGTGGAATAGCGCCTTCAGCCTGGTGCGCGAAGGTGTCGGTGTCACCCTGGTACCCGAGATGACCCTGCCTGCCCAACGCAATGGCTTGCGCGTGATGCCGCTGACGGAGCCGGTGCACCGCGAGTTTGCGTTGGTGACTTCGCGCCATCAACCGCCCTCCGCAGCGGTTACTGCCTTGCTGCAAATGCTGGCTGACTAGTGGCCTTGCATAGCGCCAACGCCTGTCTATGCTCACTCAGAACCGTTGATGACGCATGGCATATAAAGCGTTTCGGATGGTTTTCCCCATAAAGGTCTGAGATCAAGATTCAAACCGTGAATGGAATCCGCCCGCGTGGGCGTCGGTAAAATAAAGGGTGATCTGTCATGTTCAACCGCCAACACAAATCCGACCTGCTGGAAATCGAACGTTTCTCCTGTGCCCTTACCGAAGCCAAGGCCAAATTGGCCGCCATCAGCCGTTCCATGGCAATGATCGAGTTTGATCGCAACGGCATCGTGCTGGATGCCAATGAAAATTTCTGCAAGACCATGGGCTACAGTGCCGAAGAGATTCGCGGCAAGCATCACCGGATTTTCTGCGAAGAGGCCTACACCCATACCGACGCCTACGCCAAGCTCTGGCGCGACCTGGCGCGGGGCGAGCCCCTCAGCGGCACCTTCATGCGGCTGAATAAACATGGCCAGGAGGTGTGGCTGGAAGCCAGCTACATGCCGGTGGTCGATTCCGACAACCAGGTGCAGAGCGTGATCAAGGTGGCCTCGGACATCTCGGCGCGGATTCACCGCGAGCATGAGAACCAGAGCCTGATCGACGCCATCGGCCGCTCCATGGCGGTGATTGAATTCACTCCGCAAGGCCAGATTCTGAATGCCAACGACAACTTCCTGAAGACAGTGAAGTATTCCCTCGGTGAAATCGTGGGCCAGCACCACAGTATGTTTTGTCATCGCGGTGAGACCGATTCGCCGGCCTACAAGGCATTCTGGGCTTCGCTCAATCGCGGCGAATATCACTCCCATCGGTTTGAGCGCAAAGACAAATTCGGCCAAACGCTGTTCCTGGAAGCCTCCTACAACCCGATCTTCGATGCCAGCGGGCGCCTGTACAAAGTGGTGAAGTTCGCCAGTGACATCACCGAGCAGGTCACCACCTTGCGCACCGCCGCCGACTCGGCCCACGCCACCTCGGTGCAGAACGACGCCTGCGCCCGCAAGGGGTCGGAAGTGGTGCAGCAGACCGTGCAGATCATCGAAGAAATTTCCCGAGACCTGAATGAGGCCGCCGTGAGCATCGATGCGGTGAGCAAGCAGTCGGACATTATCGGCAGTATCGTCCAGACCATCCGCGGCATTGCTGACCAGACCAACCTGCTGGCGCTCAATGCCGCGATCGAAGCGGCCCGGGCGGGTGAACATGGGCGCGGGTTTGCGGTGGTGGCGGATGAGGTGCGCAGCCTTGCGGCGCGAACCAGCCAGGCGACGATCGAGATTGTGGACGTGGTGCGCAAGAACCACGACCTGTCGATCAGCGCGGTGTCGAGCATGCAGTCGAGCTTGAGCCGCACGGGGCTTGGGGTGGAGCTGGCGAATGAGGCGGGGCAGGTGATCCTGGAGATTCAGGAAGGGTCACGGCATGTGGTGGATGCGATCAGTCAGTTCAACTCGACACTGCAGTTGCAGTAACACACCGTTAACAGATCGTTCCCACGCTCAGCGTGGGAATGCATTCGGTGACGCTCTGCGTCACGACTTCAAGAGCGGACGCAGAGCGTCTTGGGCTGCATTCCCACGCGGAGCGTGGGAACGATCATTGCGCGTGGCTTAGATCGCAGCCAGGGTCTCTTTCACCGTCTGCGCCTGCGGGTCAGCGGTTTTCGCCGCTACCTGCTGCGCCTGCTGGTCCTTCAGGCGTGCGGCCACTTCCTTGGAAATGGCGTCCTGCTTTTCCTGTGGCAGGTTTTTCACATCTTCTTCGGTCAAACCCTGTTCCTTGAGCAGTTGCTCGCGGATGCGCTCGGCCGGGCTTTTCTTCATGTAGTCGGTGAAGTCACTGCGGGCCGATGTGGTGGAGTCGGTCTTGGGCACATCAGTGCTCGACGTGGTCGCGGTGGTGGCCTGCAACTGCACGCGGGTCTTGGCAAAGGCCGCATCGATGTTGTCAGCCTTGGCATCGGCGGCGGCCTGGGTGGTGGACACGCCGGCGGCACCGGCACCCTGCGCGTTTTGCGCAGCACCGCTGTACAGCGCGCTGGCGGCAGCGTTGGCCGGGTCCATGTCTGCGCGCTTGATGCGTTGGATCGTCGACTGAGCCTGGGGATTGTTGTTGATCAGCATGATCAGGACACCTGTGGATGTGGGCGGTGCCACAGGAGGAGCAATTAGCGTGCCCAATGGTGTGGCCCCGTGTTTACGGGGCTTTTGGCCGCCACCGTCGGCAAGCCTTGGCGTGCCGACGGCCAGGGTTTGCCGCTAGTGGGCAATGTTCTCCAGCGCCAGGTTGCGGGTGCGCGGGCCGAACCAGCTGATGGTGATCATCACGATCAACATGCTGCTGGCGATAAACGCCAACACGCCCGGCGTGCCGAGGTGTTCGAGAATCACGCCGATCAACAAGCTGCTGAACACCGTGGACAACCGGCTGAACGAATAGCAGAACCCCACCGCCCGGGCGCGGATATTGGTGGGGAACAGTTCGCTCTGGTAGGAGTGATAACTGAAGCTCAGCCAGGCGTTGCAGAAGGTGATCATCACCCCGCAGATCACCAGCCCCACGGCGGTGGTTTGCAGCGCGAACAAACTGCCAAAGATCACCGCCCCCAGGGCCGAGCCGACAATCTGCCATTTGTTTTCAAAACGGTTCGCCACCTTCACAAACAGCAGCGGCCCCAGCGGGTAGGCGAGGGTGATGATGAAGGCATAACCCAAGCTGTGAGTGACGCTCACGCCCTGGCCCGAGAGCAGCGCCGGCAGCCAGTTGCCGAAACCAAAAAAGCCGATGGCCTGGAACACATGAAACACAATCAGCATCAACGCCCGGCGCCGGTACGGCGGTTGCCAGATATCGGCAAATCGCCCTTGGCCCTGCACGCTCACGGCTTGCGGTTCCGGCTCATCGAGTGGCTTGCCGTGGTCTTTCTGGCAGCGCGCTTCGAGGCTGTCCATGATCTGCCCGGCCTCGTCGAAGCGGCCTTTTTGCGCGAGCCAGCGCGGTGACTCCGGCAGGCGCTTGCGCAGTTGCCAGATAAACAGCGCAAACACCGCACTGCTCACCACCACCCAGCGCCAGCCGGACATCCCGAACGGCGCCTGGGGCACCAGCCACCACGACATCAAGGCCACCGCCGGCACCGACAGGAACTGGATGAAAAACGCGAAGGCAAACGCCGAACTGCGCATGCGCTTGGGCACCAGCTCCGAGAGGTAGGCGTCGATAGTGACCAGCTCGATCCCCAAACCAATGCCCACCAAAAAGCGCATGCAGATGATGCCCAGGGCGGAGGTCTGGATGCCCATCAACACGGTGGCAACGGTGTACCAGATCAACGCAAAGGTGAAGATCGCCCGGCGCCCGTAGCGGTCGGCAATCGGGCTGAGCAGGCTGGCGCCGAGGAACAGGCCGAGGAAGGTCGCCGAGGCAAAGGCCGCCTGATCGGAAAAGCCGAACACGCCCTGGCTGCCGGTATGGAAAATCCCGTCACTGATCAGGCCGGGGCTGATGTAGGCGGTCTGGAACAGGTCATACAGCTCGAAAAAACCGCCAATCGACAGCAGCGCCACCAGGCGCCAAACGGTGGCGACGGCGGGCAACCGATCGATGCGCGCACTGATATGCGCGGCGCGGATCGGGTCGATGCCGTCTGCAGGGGAGGGTGAAGACATGGGCAGAAGACTCAGTAAGTGATCGGGATCTCGAATTCCTGGAACGCATCATCCACCGGTTGGTAACCCAGCACACGGGTTGTTTCGCTGAGGTCCAGGCGTTTGAAGCGGTTATTGGAAATGCCGTGGGCGATCAGGTGTTTCACCCCGATGGTTTCCACCGAGCGTTGCAGCAGTTGTACGGCGTCGCGGGGGCTGAGCCAGGCGCTGAGGTCGCGGGCGTTGTTCAGCTCGTGGGTTTCGGGGAATTCAAACGCACCTATGCGCAGCGCGATGGTGGAAAGCGGGGTTTTGGCCGCGTAAAAACCGCAGAGGGCTTCGCCGTAGCATTTGCTCACGCCGTACAGGTTGGCGGGCATCACCTGCATGCCGGGGGTGATTTGCCGGTCGACCGGGTAGCCTTCGATGGTCTGGGCGCTGCTGGCGAACACCAGGCGTTTCACACCTGCGGCCACGGCGGCTTCGAACAGGTAGGTGGTGGCCAGGATGTTGTTGGGCAGCAACTCGTCGAAGGTGGCGCTGGCGTGGGGGATGCCCGACAGGTGCACGATCACGTCAATCCCATCGAGCAGGGCGGCGAGAGCGGTTTTGTCGCTCAGGTTGGCGTGGATGAAACGGTGTTCGCCGAGGGCGAAATCCGGCTCGATGCGGTCGGTGAGGGTGAAGCGGTAGCGGTCTTTCGAGGCTTCGAAAAACGTCTTGCCAATGCGGCCGCAGGCACCGGTGAGTAGTACGTTGAGTCCGTTCATTGTGTGGTCCTTGTTTTTAGTTATGACCGTCGAGGGCGAAGGTCTTGAAGCCGGGGCGCTGGCTGAGGGTTTCGTAGTAGGCGCTGACGGCCGGGTAGGACGGACGCTCCATGGGCGTCATCCGCCAGCGGTGTACCGACAGGCCGATGAGGATGTCGGCCAGGGTGAAATCGTTACCGGCCACATAGGCTTCGGTTTTGATCAGTTGCTGTTCCAGTAGGCCCATCTTGTCGTTCCAGCTTTTTACCCCGGCTTTGATGCGTTGCGGGTCTTGGTAGTCCGGGTTCTTGCGCACCAGGGCGTGGAAGGCGTAGCCCCACGACGGGTTGAGTTCGGTGGCTTGCCAGTCCATCCATTGCTCGACCCTGGCACGGGCCGCCGGCTCGACGGGCAACAGATCGTGGCGTTGGTGCAGGCTCACGAGGTAGCGGCAGATGGTGTTGGATTCCCACAGCACGCCGTTATCCTCCACGAGTACCGGGACTTGGGCGTTGGGGTTCAGTGCCAGGAATTCAGGGGACTGGGTGGGCGTGAAACCGATACCCCAGTCTTCGCGGTCGTAGGGGATATCCAGTTCCTGGCAGGTCCACAGGACTTTTCGCACGTTGATGGAAGAAGTGCGACCCAGGATTTTCAGCGAATGGCCCATGGTGCTTTCCTGACGAGGGTGAGAAGGCAGGGGGCAATTTAGCAGGGGCCAGAAGGCACGGCGAGGTGTTAAGTGGGCAGGATCAAAAATGTGGGAGCGGGCTTGCTCGCGAATGCGGTGTATCAGTGATGGAACGGTCCGCTGACACACCGCATTCGCGAGCAAGCCCGCTCCCACAGTTTGACCGCGTGCGGTCTGTTAGATAAGTGGTGATTCCTGGTCCATCAGCTTGCCCATCAGCAATACGCCCAACTCGCTCAGTTGGTGAATCGCCAATGCCGTGTCGCGGTCTTTGCCGGTGAGTTCATCAGACAGGTCGAGCAATAACGTGCTGACCGAGGAAAACGTCTCGTAGCTGTTGGCGATCAGGCTTTCGCTGTTGGCGTCGGGGCTGACGGTGAATAAGGCGGGAGGATTTGGAGTTGCTTTGAACATAGGTAGGATCTCTAACTGGGCCACCACCTGATCGCTACTAAACGAAAGGGTGGCGGCTGCACGCAGGTTAGTAGACCGGTAGACCCACACAAAAACCCGGCGCGCCACGAGGGCGCCCTGCGCACAGCCACCATCAAGCACAGACAGGTAAGTCCGACAGATGAAGCTCATGCACATTTGTATGGGGCTGCTCGGGCTACTAAACCCGATCACTGAGAAATTCAGCGACCGGGCAACCTTAGAGAGCCCTACCCAGGCGCACAAGCCGGCGGATTCTGACGTACCTGTAGGCAACGGAGCAAGGCGCCGGCATCAACACCAGTCACTTCCTACAGCTACCGCCTAGGTACTCTCGCGCACCTTCAACTCAAACCCCATGTCCACCACTGGCCGGGCGATCTTGTTGCCGGCCATCACCGTCAGCAGATGTTCAGCGGCGCGTCGGCCAATGGCTTCCCGTGGCGTACTGATGCTGCTCAACCGCGGCACCATGAACGAGGACGAGGGCAGGTCGTTGAAGCCCAGCACCGAGATCTGCTGCGGCACCTTGATGCCATGGCGCAACGCCTCCAGCAACGCGCCCTGAGCCAGATCGTCGTTGCCAAAGAAGATCGCGTCCACATCCGGATGGCTGGCCAGCAACTGCAGGAACAACTCGCCACCCAGGCCCACCGACGACGGACGTGGCGTCAGCACTTCCAGCGCCGGGTCATACAACCCCGCCTGTTGCAGAGCGCGCCGAAAACCCTCACCGCGCAACAACGTGCGCTGGTCCAGTTGCGCGCCGATGTAGGCCAAGCGCTTGCGACCCCGTGAGATCAGATGCGCGGCCGCCGTTTCCCCGGCGTTCATCTGCGAGAAGCCTACACAGTTGAGGCCGGCATTCGGGTCCAAATCCATCATGTATACACACGGCACGTTGCTCGACTCCACCATGCGCCGGGCACTCTCCGTACGGTCAAACCCGGTCAGCAGCAAGCCCCGTGGCTGGTAGGCCATGTAGTTGCGCAGCAGGTCTTCTTCTTCGTCGCGGGAATAGTGGGTGTTGCCGATCAGCACTTCAAAGCCCTTGGGCCGCAGCACCTGGTGGATGGCTTCGAGGGTTTCGATAAACAGCAGGTTGGACAGCGACGGCACCAACACCACCACCGATTGGCTTTGGGCCGACGCCAGGGCACGGGCGGCCGGGTTGACCACGTAACTCAGTTCGGCAGCGGCTTTTTGCACTTTTTCCACCAGCTCGGTGGCCACGGTGCTGATGCCGCGCAAGGCCCGGGAGGCGGTAATCGGGCTGACGCCAGCCAGGCGGGCCACTTCATTGAGGGTAGGGCGGCCCGTGGTGCGGGTATTTTTATCGTTCTTGGGAGTCATCAGGCGGCTTGCCAAACAAAAATCGAGGCACTAAGGTAGCGCTGTCTCCAAGACCCTGCAAATTCTTGAACGTCGGGATGCCTGTTCCCGTTCAAACCTTTGGAGCAGATGCACGCGTCACTCCATAAAAATGACAAGACGGCGCGGGAAAAGCCTGTTTTTGCACTAGCCTTACAGCGTGCAAAGGTAGCGCTATCTGCGTCTTGAGGTGTTTCATGAGTCAACCTGTTACTGCCCTCGTGATCATGGGTGTTTCCGGCTGTGGCAAGTCCAGCGTCAGCGAGGCCCTGTGCCTGCTGAACGGCGCCACCGCCATCGAAGGCGACAGCTTTCACCCCGCCGCGAACATCGAGAAGATGAGCGCCGGCCATCCCCTTAACGACGAAGACCGCGCCGGCTGGCTCGACATCCTGTGCGATGAACTGCGCCGCTCGCTCAAAGCCGGCGAGCACCCCGTGCTCACCTGTTCGGCCCTGAAAAAGAAATACCGCGACCACCTGCGTGAAGCCGCGCCGGGCCTGGGGTTTGTGTTTCTGGAGCTGACCCGCGAAGTCGCCGCCGACCGCGTGTCCCATCGCCCCGGCCATTTCATGCCGGCCAGCCTCATAGACAGCCAGTTCGCCACCCTTGAATCCCCGGTGGGCGAGCCGTTGACCCTGGCGCTGAACGCCAGTGAAGACAGCGTTGAAGAACTCGCTGAGCAAACCAATGCCTGGTGGCTGAAACACGGCTTTGAACCAAACAAATAATTTTTTGCCGGACAAGATAGCGCTGTCCGCCTGCACTGAATTTTTTACCGGCTTTAATAACAACAACAAACAGGAGAGACCCCCATGTTTGGCTTGTCCCACGATACCTATCTGCTGCTCGATGCAGTGGTGACCATCATCGGCCTGATCGTGTTGATCACCCGGTTCAAAGTCCACCCGTTCATTGCGTTGATCATCGCCGCAGGCTTTCTCGGCCTGACCTCGGGCATGCCCGTGGACAAGATCATCAAGGCCTTCCAGGACGGCTTCGGCGGGGTGCTCGGCTTTGTCGGGATTATCCTCGCGCTGGGTACGATGCTCGGCAAGATGATGGCCGATTCCGGCGGTGCCGATCAGATCGCGCAAACCCTGGTGCGGGCCTTCGGCAAGGAGAAGGTGCAGTGGGCAATGATGTTCGCCGCGTTTCTGGTGGGCATTCCGCTGTTCTTCGAGATCGGTTTTGTATTGCTGATCCCGCTGGTGTTTATCGTTGCGCGCCGTACGGGCGTGTCGCTGATTAAGATCGGCATCCCGCTGCTGGCTGGCCTGTCGGCAGTGCACGGCCTGGTGCCTCCGCACCCGGGCCCGTTGCTGGCAATTGGCGTGTTTGGGGCTGACATCGGCAAGACCATTCTCTACGGCCTGATTGTCGCGCTGCCTACGGCCATCATCGCCGGCCCGCTCTACGGTTCGTTTATCGCCAAGTACATCCCGGGCAACCCGTCCCAGGAACTGGTGGACCAACTGGCCAGTGAGCAACCGGAATCCAAGACCCTGCCGAGCTTCAGCATCACCCTGATCACCGTGCTGCTGCCGGTGTTCCTGATGCTGCTGAAAACCTTCGCCGACGTCGCCCTGCCGGACGGCCATGTGATCCGCAACTGGATGGACATGATCGGTCACCCGATCACCGCGTTACTGCTGGCCTTGCTGCTGTCGCTGTACACCTTTGGCCATCGCCAGGGCATCGGTTCCAAGCAAATCCTCAAGCTGCTCGACGCGAGCCTTGCGCCCACTGCCGCGATCATCCTGATCATCGGTGCCGGTGGTGGCTTCAAGCAGATGCTGGTGACCAGCGGCGTGGGTGATGTAATCGGCCAGATGGCGGTGACCGCGCAGATCAACCCGATCCTGCTGGCCTGGCTGGTGGCGGCGGTGATTCGTGTGGCCACGGGCTCTGCGACGGTGGCGACCATTACCGGTGCCGGCATTGTGGTGCCGGTGGTGGGGATGATTCCGGGGGTGAACCGCGAGTTACTGGTGTTGGCGACGGGGGCGGGCTCGCTGGTGTTGTCTCACGTCAACGATGCGGGGTTCTGGCTGGTGAAGCAGTACTTCAATATGACCGTGGCCGAGACGTTCAAGACCTGGACGGCGATGGAGACCATCCTGTCGGTGGTGGCGTTGGGCTTCATCATGTTGCTGTCGCTGGTGGTCTAGGCGGTAAGTGATCGTTCCCACGCTCCGCGTGGGAACGCATCCTGTGACGCTCCGCGTCACAAGCGGACGCAGAGCGTCCAAGGCGGCATTCCCACGCAGAGCGTGGGAACGATCATCGGGTCAGGCGTCAGCTTTCTTGACCAGCCCATCCGCCCGGAACATCGCCCGGATGCCCCGCACCGCCTGGCGAATCCGGTCCTGGTTTTCGATCAGCGCAAAGCGCACGTGATCGTCGCCATACTCACCAAAACCAATCCCCGGCGACACACACACCTTCGCCTCAAGCAGCAGCTTCTTGGCAAACTCCAGCGACCCCATCGCGGCGTATGCCTCGGGGATCTTCGCCCAGACGTACATCGACGCCTTCGGGTTCTCGACCATCCAGCCCAGCTCATGCAGACCTTTCACCAGCACGTTGCGACGCTGGCGGTACTGCTCGGCAATGTCTTTCACGCACTGCTGATCGCCTTCCAGCGCCGCAATCGCCGCCACTTGCAGCGGGGTGAAGGTGCCGTAGTCGTGGTAACTCTTGATCCGCGCCAGGGCGTTGACCAGTTCCGGGTTGCCCACCATGAAACCAATGCGCCAGCCGGCCATGTTGTAGCTCTTGGACAGGGTGAAAAACTCCACCGCGATGTCCTTGGCGCCCGGCACTTGCATGATCGAGGGGGCTTTCCAGCCGTCGTAGACGATGTCGGCGTAGGCCAGGTCATGCACCACCAGCACGTCGTACTGCTTGGCCAGGGCGATCACCCGTTCGAAGAAGTCCAGCTCCACGCACTGCGCGGTGGGGTTGGACGGGAAGCCGAGGATCATCATCTTCGGCTTGGGAATCGAGCCACGAATGGCGCGTTCCAGTTCTGCGAAGAAATCCACGCCTGGAATCAGCGGCACCGAACGCACCTGGGCGCCGGCAATCACGGCACCGTAGATGTGAATCGGGTAGCTGGGGTTTGGCACCAGCACCGTGTCGCCCTGGTCCAGGGTGGCCAGCATCAAATGCGCCAGGCCTTCCTTGGAACCGATGGTCACGATGGCTTCGGTTTCCGGGTCGATGTCCACTTCATAGCGGTCTTTGTACCAGCGCGAAATCGCCCGGCGCAGCCGCGGAATGCCTTTGGAGGTGGAGTAACCGTGGGTGTCTTCACGCTGGGCGACGGTGACCATTTTTTCCACGATGTGCGGTGGCGTGGCGCCGTCAGGGTTACCCATGCTCAAGTCGATGATGTCTTCGCCGCGCCGACGCGCAGCCATCTTCAGCTCGGCAGTGATATTGAACACGTAAGGGGGGAGTCGATCTATGCGCGCAAAGCGGCGCGGCGAACTGGGTTCGGCCATTGTTGCCTCGAAATACGTAAGCGCCCGGAACCGTCCGAGCGACGTCGGCCACTGCGGTGGCCTGCGGGGCAGACAATACGGTCGATGATGGCCAATTGTCCAGATGCTGTGGGAAAAATTTCTGCTTGGAGTGCGACGGGGATATGCCCCTATACTCGACGCGGGTTTGTTCCCTCATAAGAAGGAGACTGTTCAGATGGATCAACAGACAAAACTGCCGTTACAGCCGCGCATGGAAGAGGGCAAGGCCCTGGTGATCGCGGGTGTGCAAGGGCGTTATTCGAAAGCCACGATTGGCGATATTCCCAAGTTGTGGGAGTTGTTCGACAGCTGCTTCAAAGAGATCAAAAAGCGCGTCGGCGGCGTGACCTACGGCGTGTGCTACAACGCCAAACACGATGAATTCGACTACCTGGCCGGCGTTGAAGTGCCGGCCAAGGGCGATCTACCGAGCAACTTCCAGTCGATTGAAATCCCGGCCCACCGCTATGCCGTGTTCCCGCATTTTGGCCCGGTGCAGGCGCTGGCGCAGACCTATGAACGCATCATGTTCGAGTGGCTGCCGGCCTCCGGGTACAAGGTGGTCGGGGCCGATTTTGAGCGCTACAGCGCCGACTTCGATGTGGGTAAAGGCACGGGCTCCGTGGAAATCTGGATCCCGATCAACGCCGCATCCGCCTGATCGCGCCACTGGCAGGAGCGAGCCTGTTCGCTCCTGCCACCGCCTCTCAATACAACGTGGCCTTGACCCGCTCCGGCATGTCGCGGTCATAGGCTTCGGCGTCGAATGCCCCGTCATTCAAGCGCTTGTGAAAGGCCCCGGCGCTGGGCAGAGCCGAGCGATCCAGATGCTTTTCCGGGTTCCAGCAATCGGAACGCACAAAGGCTTTGGAGCAATGGAAATACGCCGCCTCCACCTGCACCAGAATCACCGAGCGGGCCGCTTTGCCATTCACCGCAAAGCTCTCCAGCAACTCGGGCTCGATGGAAATCTGCGCCCGGCCATTGACCCGCAGCGTCTCGCCAATGCCCGGAATGATGAACAGCAACGCTATACGCGGGTCCACCACCAGATTGCGCAGGGTGTCGAGGCGGTTATTCCCTGGCCGATCCGGAATCGCCAGCGTGCGCTCGTCGATGATTCGCACAAACCCCGGCACATCGCCACGGGGTGAGCCGTCGATGCCGTCCGGGCCGGATGAACTCACCACCACCAAGGGTGAAGCGCGGACCATGGCCTGGTAATCCTCGTTGAGAAACGGGATTTCCTTGCGCACGGCCCGTTCGTGGGGGAGGCCGTAGAGGGATTCGAGTTGTTCCAGGGTTGTTAGCATCTTCACCAGCTCCTTATTGTTTAAAACACCCACGCCAACCGGCGCTCATACCCAATCCGCCCCTTATACGCCTCCCCGCTGTCCACCCAGCCCTGCTGCAAATACAGCCCCATCGCGGCCACATTATCCGTGTCCACCGACAGCTCCAGCGCTTTGATCTGCGGCCAAACCAGGCGCGCGGCGGCGGGGAGGGCTTGCAGGCAGGCTTTGCCAAACCCCAGGCCTTGCTGATGGCGATCGACTTGCAACGCATGCAGCGTGGCGCTGTGTTCATCCGCCCAATGGGGCAGGCAGGGCGGGCGTTTGAGCAGCAGGAAGGCGACGGGGAGGTCGTCGGCCAGTAGCGCAAAGCCTGCGATGCCGGGATTCGGATTGACCAGCAGGGTGTTCAGCGCACAGTAGATATCGCCGGAAAACGCCAGTTGCTCGGGATGCACTTCAAGGGCGTTGAGTTGCTGTTGTTGCAGGGCAGTCAACGTCTGATAGGCGACGAGGCGAGTTTCCATCGGCGTAGCATCCGAAATCCTACAAAGAAGCGCGGATTCTAGCGGGTTTGCGGTCATCGCAATTATTTTTTGCGGGACTGTCGATTGGCCGATATCCCAGTCGACTAAGGGTGTCTTCAGTGATTTTTCCCAAGAGGAGTATCGCCATGAATGCCCAGGTTAAAACCGATATCAGCCGTTTGATCGAACAATGGCAGCAAGCCGTGATGGCCAAGGATATCGAGCGTATTGTCAGCTTCTACGCCGACGATATCGTCTCGTTCGACGCCGTAGGCGCCCTGCAATTCAAGGGCAAGGCCGCCTATCGCGCCCATTGGGAGGCGTGCATGAAGGTCTGCCCCGGTCCGGGTATTTTCGAGTTTCATGAGTTGCACATTGTGCCGGCCGCCGAGAGTGCGTTTGCCTTCTGGCTGGCGCGTTGTGGCGGCGCCGGGCCGGACGGTGTGGTGAAGGCGTGCTGGATGCGGGTGACCGCCGGTTACCAGCGTATCAACGGCCACTGGCAGGTGGTGCATGAGCACTGGTCGGCGCCGTTCGACATGCACACCGGCACCACCTTGTTCGCGCTGGAACCCTGATCGCCGGGGACTATAGTTGAGTGTCCGAAAACGGAGAATCCCATGAAATACCTCTGCCTGATCTATAGCAACGAGCAGGTGCTGCACGAGTCGCCCGACAGTCCCAAGGACCCGGAATGTTTTGCCTATGGCCAGTCCGTGCAGGCCAGCGGGCGGATGCTCGCTGCCGAACCGCTGGAGTCGGTAACCACCGCCACCACGGTACGCATGCGCAACGGCAAGCTGTCGATCACCGACGGACCGTTTGCCGAAACCAAGGAGCAGCTCGCCGGGTTCTACCTGATCGAAGCCAAGGACCTGAATGAAGCGATCCAGGTGGCCGGTGGCATTCCGGCCGCCCGGGTCGGCAGTGTGGAAGTGCGCCCCGTGCGTGAATTGAATCTCTGATCACAACAATAAAACTCAGGAGGTTTCCCATGAGCAATCAACCCAAGCCCGCCGAATTTGAACTGTCCATCAGTCGCTTGATCGACGCACCTCGCAGCCGCGTATTCCGTGCCTGGACCGAGCCGGCCTTGTTGCAGCAGTGGTGGGGCCCACACGGCATGACCACCCCCGAGTGCGAAATGGACCTGTGGGTCGGTGGGCAATTTCGCACGCTGATGCGCGCGCCCGACGGCAGCGAATACCCGACCCAGGGCGTATTCCTCGAAATCACTGCGCCCAGTCGGCTGGTGTTTACCGATGCGTTCACCCCCGGTTGGATCCCCTCGGGCCAGCCGTTCATGACCGCCGAAGTCACCTTTGAAGACGTCGACGGCAAAACCCTCTACACCGCCCGCGCCATGCACTGGAGCGCCGAAACCAAGCAGGCCCATGAAGCCATGGGCTTTCACGAGGGCTGGGGCCAGAGCCTCGACCGGCTGGTGACGCTGGTGACCGAAGGCCTGCGCGATTGACGGTGCAGGCCCGGGTCGAAGCGGTTTATCGCAGCGAATCGCGGCGCATCCTCGCGACCCTGATTCGCTTGCTCGGCGATTTCGACCTTGCTGAAGAAGCCTTGCACGAGGCGTTCTTCGTCGCGGTGGAGCGTTGGGCGCAAGACGGTGTGCCCGACAATCCCCGGGCCTGGCTGGTCTCCACCGGGCGCTTCAAGGCCATCGACCGTTTGCGCCGCCAGGCCCGGTTTGCCGCGCATCAGAACCAGTTGCTGGCTCAGGCTGATGAATTGGAAGAGGCCGACTGGAGCGCTGAAGACGTGGAAGACGACCGCCTGCGTTTGATCTTCACCTGCTGCCACCCGGCGCTGGCAGCAGATGCCCAGGCGGCGCTGACCTTGCGTGAGATCTGCGACCTCACCACCGAGGAAATCGCCCGGGCGTTTCTCGCCACGCCGGCCACCATCGCCCAGCGCATCGTGCGGGCCAAGGGCAAGATCCGCGAAGCGAAAATCCCCTATCAAGTGCCGTCCCTGGCGGAGTTGCCCGAGCGCCTGGACAGTGTGCTGCGGGTGATTTACCTGGTGTTCAACGAAGGTTATTCAGCGTCCATGGGCGCCGACCTGACCCGTGAAGACCTGACACGCGAAGCCATTCGCCTGGGCCGATTGCTGATGGAATTGTTGCCGGAGCCGGAAGTAATGGGCTTGCTGGCGCTGATGTTGCTCCACGAATCCCGGCGCCCGGCACGCACCTCGGCTGGCGGTGAGTTGGTGTTGCTGGATGAGCAGGATCGTTCGCTGTGGGATGCGTCGTTGATTGCTGAAGGGTGCGCCTTGGTGGAGAAGTCCCTGACCACACGCCGCTTCGGGCCCTACAGCCTGCAGGCGGCGATTGCGGCGGTACACGCCGAGGCGGCGAGCGCTGACGAGACCGACTGGCCGCAGATTGTCGGGCTGTACGACGTGTTGCTCGGGTTGGTGCCGTCGCCGGTGATCGAGCTGAATCGCGCAGTGGCCGTTGCAATGCGCGATGGGGCGTTGGCGGGGTTGCAGTTGGTGGACGGGATTCTGGCGCGGGGGGAGTTGGTGGACTATCACCTGGCGCACTCGGCACGGGGCGAGTTTTGTCGGCGATTAGGGCGAGTGGAGGACGCGCGGCGGGCGTTTGAGCGGGCGCTGGTATTGACCCAGCAAGAACCGGAAAAGCGCTTTATCGAGGGGCGTCTGGCCGAACTCAAATAGTGCAGGCGCTGGAGATCCAAATGTGGGAGCGGGCTTGCTCGCGAATGCGGTGTGTCAGTCAACATTTCAGTGACTGATCCACCGCATTCGCGAGCAAGCCCGCTCCCACATTTGATCTTCATTGTTCCGAATTTATGTTTCGGCGTTACTCCAGCATCTTGCCCAGCAGCCAACTGCCTGCCGGGCCGGGCGGATGCTGGCGTGACCACAGCGCATCCACCGCCACCGAGCGCGGCCAGCTTCGGGCCTTGATTTCACACAGGTGACCTCCGCCAAACCGCTCCACCAGCCAGCGTGGCAATGGTGCCCAGCCGAAACCCAACTGTGCCATTTCCATCAGCATCAGATAACTGGGCGCCGACCACACACGCCCTAGGCCTCGGGTTTCATTCGGGTTGATGATGCTCGCCAGGCGCAGTTCGCGGTGTTGCTCCAAGGTGTGCTGATCGATGTCCTTAAGGCTCGCCAGCGGATGTTTGGGGGCGACAAACAGCGCGATTTCCGTGCGTTCTTCCACGGCGGTACTGGTGAGGTCCGGCGGATAAACCTCCTGCTTCTCGATAAACGCAATCTGCGCCCGGCCGCTCTGCACCAGGGCGATCAAGTCCTCGCATTCGGCGATCAGGCATTCCAGCTCCAGGTCCGGGTAGCGCTGTTCGAAGGCGCTGAGGGCGGTTTCGAAACGGTCCGACTGGTAGGTATCGGACATGGCGATACTCAGCTTCGGCTCCAACCCCTGGGACAACTGGCTGGCCGCCAACTCCAGGCGGCTGCTGGCTTCCAGCACCTGCTCGGCGCGTTGCAACAGCACATGCCCGGCCGGGGTCAGCGTCGGCTTGCGGCTGCTGCGATCAAACAGCACCACGTCCAGGTCAATCTCCAGGCTGGCCACCGCCGCGCTGACGGTGGACTGGCTCTTGCCCAGTTTGCGCGCCGCTGCTGAAAACGAACCTTGGGTTGCCGCCTGCACAAACGCTTGAAGCACTTCATGGGAGGCCATGACTATCGCCTTGATCGATGGTTATTGGTTATGAAGTATCGAGTAAAAGGGTAATGATGGCAACCATCGTCACTCACGGAGAACGGGTCATGACACCCACCAAGTCGATTACTGAACGCGTTTGGCAAGCCATTGGTTTTGAAGGCCTGGCTTTGTTGATTTGTACGCCGCTGCTGGTCTGGATCATGGACCGGCCTGTCGTGGAAATGGGCACGGTGACCCTGGCGATCAGCCTGATGGCGCTGACCTGGAACATCATTTTCAACAGCCTGTTCGACCGCCTCAAGTTGCGCCTGAAGCTGGCCAATGGCGTCTGGACTCGGGTGCTGCATGCCCTGATGTTTGAAGGCGGCCTGATCATTGTCGCCGTACCGTTGATTGCCTGGTGGCTGAACATCAGCCTGATGCAGGCGTTTATCCTCGACATCGGCGTGCTGCTGTTTTTCCTGCCGTACACCTATGTGTATCACTGGGGTTATGACGCAGTGCGCGAAAAGATCATGCAAAAACGCGTGCTCAGCCAAGTTTGAGGGACGCCACAAACTCAAGGAACGCCCGCACCTTGGCCGCAGGTAAATGCCGCGACGGGTAGAAGGCATACAGCGGGAAGCGCTCATCGGGCCAGTCGGAAAACAGCTCGACCAACGCGCCCGAGTCGAGCGCGGGGGCAAGCCCGAGGTCGAGCATCTGCGCCACTGCATGGCCGTGTTCGCAAACGCTGTACAAGGTCCCGGCATCGTTGACCACCAGCCGCCCGCTGGTGGCGACGTTGACCTGCTCACCGGGCCGGTGGAATTCCCAGGCAAACGGCCGGCCGGTCTGGGAGTCGCGAAAGTCGATGCACACGTGCTGGCCGTCTTCCAGATCCTTGGGGTGTGAAGGGCGACCATGCCGCTCAAGATAAGTCGGCGACGCCAATGTCAGCACCCGCACTTCCATCAGCTTGCGGGCAATCAGCGAGGACGATTGCGGAATGCCAAAACGGATGGCCAGGTCAAAGCCATCCGCCACCAAGTCCCCGAGCTGGTCCCGCGTGTGCAGGTCTAACTGCAACTGCGGGTATTGGCTCATGAACTCACCGAGCACCGGCCCCAGTACCAGCCGCGAGAAGTACGGGTCGATGTTCACCCGCAACCGCCCACGTACGGTCAGGGCGCTGTCTGCCGCCGAGCTGGCGGCTTCTTCCAGGCCGGCCAGCAGTGGGGCGATTTCCTGGTAGAAACGCCGGCCCTCGTCGGTCAATTGCACCGAGCGAGTGGTGCGGTCGAACAGGCGAATGCCCAGGCGTTTTTCCAGCCGCGAAATGGCCCGGCTGACCCCCGAAGGCGTCATCTCCAGGCTGTCGGCGGCGCGGGCAAAACTGCCGCTGTCGACCACGGCGGCCAGTACGCCCATGCCGCCGGCCAGTCCTGGATCAAAACTCATGGGTGATTGCCTGTCAGGTATCCGAAAGCATTGATGCTAGCGGAGAATCTCGGCGCGTTACAGAAACATCCCGCCCGACGCCTCGACGCGCTGCCCGGTGATCCAGTTGCTGCCATCGGCCAGCAGGGTGGAAATCGCCCCGCCAATGTCATCCGGCAAGCCTGCGCGACCGAGTGCGGTGTTGTTGGCGACCATCGCGTTCACGTCCGGGTTGTCCCGCACCGCGCCGCCGCTGAAGTCGGTGGCGATTGCGCCGGGGGCCAGGGTGTTGACGGTAATCCCGCGCGCGCCCAACTCCTTGGCCTGGTAGCGAGTCAGCACCTCCACCGCGCCTTTCATCGAGGCGTAGGCCGAGTAACCCGGCAGGCTGAAGCGCGCGAGGCCGCTGGAGATATTGATGATGCGCCCGCCATCGCTGATCAGCGGCAGCAGTTTCTGGGTCAGGAAAAACGGACCCTTGAAGTGGATCGCCACCAGTTGGTCGAACTGCGCCTCGGTGGTTTCGGCGAAGCTGGCGTGGGCGCCAATCCCGGCGTTGTTGATCAGGAAGTTGAAGTGCGCCTGGCCGAACACGTCCTTCAACACCGTGCCGACCTGGGCGGTGAATGCATCGAAGGTGGCGCTTTGGCTGACGTCCAGTTGCAGCATCGCCGCTTTGCCGCCCAGTGCTTCGACTTGGGCGACCACCGCCTGGGCTTCGTCCGCCGCGCTGTTGTACGTGCCGATGATGTCGACGCCTTGTGCCGCCAGGTGCAGCGCAGCGCTTTTGCCCAGGCCGCGGCTGGCGCCGGTGATGAGTGCGATTTTACGGGTCATGGTGGAGCCCTCGGAGCGGGTGAGTGTTCGTGGGACTGAGTGTATTTGTCCGGTCATAACGTGATAAATAGAGCCGTACCGGAATCACTGGCCGGATAAGGCGAACAATCCCATGAACAAACTTGAGTTGCTGCGCACCTTCGTGCGCGTCACCGAGCTGTCGAGTTTCACCCAGGCGGGCGAAAGCCTGGGCCTGCCGCGCTCGACCGTGTCCGAGCATGTGCAGGCCCTGGAAGCGTTGGTCGGTGCGCGCCTGTTGCAGCGCACCACGCGCAAGGTCCAGGCCACCCAGGACGGGCGCGTGTTGTATGAGCGCAGCAAGGATCTGCTGTCCCATATGGAAGAGCTGGAAGGCTTGTTTCGCCAGGATGAAGCGCAACTGGCGGGGCGCATTCGCGTGGACATGCCCAACGTCATGGCCCGGGAACTGATCCTGCCGCGCCTGCCGGAATTCATGGACCTGCACCCGCTGATCGAGCTGGAGATCAGCAGCACCGACCGCCAGGTCGACCTGCTGGCCGAAGGTTTCGACTGCGTATTGCGGATTGGCGCGCAGCCGGACCAGTCGGTGGTGGCGCGGTTGCTGGGCAGCATGACGATGATCAATTGCGCCAGCGCGACTTACCTGCAACGTCACGGCGTGCCCAAGACGCTCGCCGATTTGGCCCACCATCAATTGGTGCATTACGTACGCCCGCTGGGCTCACGTTCGCCCGGGTTTGAATACGTACAGGGCAACAAGGTGCACCGGGTTCCCATGGCCGGGCGGGTGACCGTCAACAGCACCGACGCGTATCGGCTGGCGTGCATCGGTGGGTTTGGCCTGACTCAGGTGCCGGTCCTGGGCATTGTCGATCTCTTGGCCAGTGGTGAGTTGGTAGCGGTGCTGCCGGAGTATCCGGCACCTGCGCTGGACGTATCCCTGCTGTACGCCGGCCAACGGCATTTACCGCAGCGGGTGCGGGTGTTCATGGATTGGCTGGCGGCGACCCTGCAATCCCGGCTTTAACGCCGGGCTGACAACTGCTGCGGCGCCAGGAAGGCATCGTGGAAATAATCACGAAACGCCTGCATCGCCGGGGTGAAGTCGCGTTCGCGGTGCCAGGCCAGCCCGACACTCATGGGCGTGACCTTGTCGGTGACACTCACGGTTTCGATGCGCTTGCCTTCCAGCGACCACGGGCGATGCACCAGGTCCGACAGAATTGCCACGCCGCTGCCGTTGGCGACCATGCTGCGCACCGCCTCCACCGAACTGGTGCGCAGCCGCACCTTGGGCGTTTGCCCGGCCTGTTCCCAGTAGCGCATGGCGCTTTGTTCGGCCTCGTCGACGGTGAGGAAAATGTACGGCTCCCGGGCCACGTCCGCGAGGCTCACGGCGGGGCGTTCGCACAACGGGTGATGGCTGGGCAGCCACAGGCGGCGTTCGGAGTTGAAGAGGATTTCCGAGACGATATCCGGGTGGGTGAGGTTGGCGGTGAGCACCACGGCCATGTCGAACTGGCCGTTGAGCAGGCCGTGTTCGATGGCCTGGCGTTCCTGTTCGAAGACCTCGATGGTCACGTCCGGGTGCCAGTGTTCCATGCGCTGCAAATGGTGCGGCAGGAAGTAACCGAGAACGGTGTAGCTGGCGGCCACCCGCAGTACGCCGCTGGCGCGGTAGTCCGGCAACGGGCTGTTCAGGGCATCGTCGACACTGCGCACAATCACGTAGGCCCGATTGAGAAAATGCCGCCCGGCATCGGTCAGGCTCATGCCTTGGGCCGAGCGCACGAATAGCTGCGCACCGAGCATCGCTTCCAGCTCCTTGATCGCGGTGGTCACCGCCGATTGGGAGATGTTCAGGTGAATCGCCGCCTGGGAGATCTGGCCGATTTCGGCGGTGGCGACGAAGTAGCGGATTTGACGCAGGGTCAGGGACATTGGTTTCTCCGCTCGTTCCCACGCTTTGCGTGGGAACGCATCCTGTGACGCTCTGCGTCACGATTTAAAAGGGACGCAGAGCGTCCAGGGCGGCATTCCCACGCGGAGCGTGGGAACGATCAGTATGAATCGCCGCCTGGGAGATCTGGCCGATTTCGGCGGTGGCGACGAAGTAGCGGATTTGGCGCAGGGCAGGGACATTGGTTTCTCCGCTCGTTCCCACGCTTTGCGTGGGAACGCATCCTGTGACGCTCTGCGTCACGATTTTAAAAGCGGACGCAGAGCGTCCAGGGCGGTATTCCCACGCGGAGCGTGGGAACGATCAGTATCGGGTATCTGATTTTCAGAAGATGGGCCATCTGATAATAGATCTTCCCAAGGGGTCAAGCCGCAGCCTAATTTCCATGGCATGAACTTCAATGGAGCGACCCCGATGCAGGCAGTGGATTTCAATTCGGACATGGGCGAAGGCTTCGGCCCCTGGACCATCGGCGATGGCGTCGACAGCGAGCTGATGGCCTATATCAGCTCGGCCAACATCGCCACCGGCTTTCATGCCGGTGACCCGGGCACCATGCGCCGCACCGTCGAGCGCGCCAAGCAACTGGGTGTGGCGATTGGCGCGCACCCGGGCTTTCGTGACCTGGTGGGTTTCGGCCGGCGCCATATCAACGCCCCGGCCCAGGAACTGGTGGACGACATGCTCTATCAGCTCGGCGCCCTGCGGGAGATCGCCCGGGCCCAGGGCCTGACGCTGCAACACATCAAGCCCCACGGCGCGTTGTACATGCATCTGGCGCGGGACGAAGAAGCGGCGCGGCTGTTGGTGGAAAACCTGCAACGCCTGGAGCCCACGCTGTTGCTGTACTGCATGCCCAACTCGGTGATCTGGCGCGTTGCCAAGGAACTGGGCCAGCCGGTGGTGCGGGAGTTTTATGCCGACCGTGAGTACGATCTCACGGGTTCCATCGTGTTTACCCGTCATGTGCGGGCGCTGGATCCGGCAACGGTTGCGGCGCGAGTCCTACGTGCCTGCCAGACCGGCCTGGTGCGCACGGTTGAAGGCGAAGACCTGTTTATCGAGTTCGATTCCATCTGCCTGCACAGCGACACCCCGGGCGCCCTTGAATTGGTGGAAGCCACCCGCGAAGCGTTGGACCAGGCGGGGATTGAAGTGCGCACACCTCGCTGACCGACACCGGTGCCCAGACACCGGGTCTCTCTGATTTTTTGCCTGCCTTTCTACAATGATTCCAAGAGGAACAGACATGGCCGAATCTTCCCCGATCCGCTACAGCTTTGGCGGTGATGAACACCTGTTTGCCGAGGTCAGCGAGAGCATGTCCCTGGAGGCTTTCTTCAAGGGCATGGCCGTCACCCGCGCGGTGGAGCGCCTGGCCCTGGACGGTGTGCTGGACGTCTGCCTGGCAAATGCCTCGTTCCAGATTCGCTTCGACCCGGACCGCATCGCGCCCCACGTGCTGCTGGACGCGGTGCAAAGCGCCGAAGCCCAAGCCGTGGCCGAACGCACCTTGCACACCCGCATCATCGAAATCCCGGTGCTGTACAACGACCCCTGGACCCATGAAACCCTGATGCGTTTTCGCGACCGCCATCAGGACCCCACCGGCACCGATTTGGAATACGCCGCGCGGATCAACGGCCTGGCAGACGTGGAAGCGTTTATCGCGGCCCACAGTGGCGCGCCGTGGTTTGTCTCGATGGTGGGGTTTGTGGCGGGCTTGCCGTTCATGTTCCAGATGGTGGAACGCGAGCGGCAGTTGCAGGTGCCCAAGTATTTGCGTCCACGCACCGACACGCCGAAATTGACCCTCGGCCACGGCGGCTGCTTCGGGTGTATTTATTCGGTGCGCGGCGCCGGCGGCTATCAGATGTTCGGCGTCACCCCGGCGCCGATCTACGACCCGCAGCAGCAACTGGCTTACCTGAAAGAGCACATGGTGTTCTTCCGCCCCGGCGACATCGTGCAGTTCAAACCCGTGGACCGTGATGCCTACGATCTGGCGGTGGCTGAAGTGGAGACCGGGCGTTTCGACCTGCGCATTCGCCCGGTGGAATTTTCCCTGGATGCCTTTCTGGCCGACCCCATTGGCTACCCGAAAACCCTGCAGGAGGCGCTGGCATGATCAAGGTACTCAAACCCGGCCTCGCCACCTCCGTGCAGGACCTGGGCCGTGAAGGTTATTACCACCTGGGCATCCCTCCGTCCGGCGCCCTGGACCAATACGCGTTGAGCGCGGCCAACCACCTGGTGGGCAACCCCATCGGTGCCGCCGGGCTGGAATGCACGCTGATCGGCCCGGAGCTGGAGTTTCAGCAGGACGCCCTGGTGGCGCTGTGCGGTGCGCTGATGTCGCCGCGCCTGGACGGCGTGGTGGTGCATCAGGACACCGCGTTTGAAGTGCGCGCCGGGCAAGTGCTGCGCTTTGAATTTCCCAAGGCCGGCGCGCGGACTTACCTGGCGGTGGCCGGTGGGATTGATGTGCCGCTGGTGTTGGGCAGCCGGTCCACTTACACCCTGGGTGCGTTGGGCGGGTTTCAGGGGCGGCGACTGGTAGAAGGTGATGAGCTGCCGGTCGGCGAGCCCAGCGGCAAAGGCCGGGCGGGGAACAGTTTGCCCATGGCGTTACGCCAATCGGTGGGTGGAGACGTGACGCTGCGGGTGGTGCCGGGGCTGTATTACGAGCGACTGACGCCCGGAGCCAAAATCAGCTTTTTTGCCGAGCCCTGGACGGTCGGTTCGGAGGCTGATCGCATCGGCTATCGCTTCAAGGGCGGCAGCGCGCTGAGCTTTCAGCCGCGGGAACAGCCGTTTGGTGCCGGGTCTGATCCGTCGAATATCGTCGACAGTTGCTACCCCATCGGCTCGATCCAGGTGCCGGCCGGGTTGGAGCCGATCGTGTTGCACCGAGACGCGGTGTCGGGCGGTGGCTACGCGATGATTGGTACGGTAATCAGTGCGGACCTGGATTTGATCGGGCAGATGCAACCGAACCAGCGGGCGGGGTTTGTGGCGGTGACGCTGGAGGAGGCACTGGAGGCGCGGCGGGTGTACAAGAAGCGGTTGAAGGTGATGGGTGGGTTGTTTAGCACCTGAACTCACCACTGAACCCAATGTGGGAGCGGGCTTGCTCGCGAAGGCGGAGTGTCAGTCAATACATCCGGTGACTGATACACCGCCTTCGCGAGCAAGCCCGCTCCCACATTTTGATCCGGGTTGTGTCAGAACAATTGGGTGAATAGCCAGTACAGGCTACCCGACAACAAAATCGCCGCCGGCAATGTCAGCACCCAGGCCATCAGCAAGTTGCGGATGGTCTTCATCTGCAACCCACCCCCGTTCGCCACCATGGTCCCGGCCACACCGGACGACAGCACATGGGTGGTGGACACCGGCAAACCATACATGTCCGCCGCGCCGATGGTCAGCATCGCCACCATCTCGGCCGAGGCGCCCTGGGCGTAGGTCAGGTGGGTCTTGCCGATCTTCTCGCCCACGGTCACCACGATGCGCTTCCAGCCGACCATGGTTCCCAGGCCGAGGGCGATGGCCACGGCGATCTTGACCCACAGCGGGATAAACCGTGTGGCGTTGTCGATCTGTTGCTTGAACAGTTGCAGCTTGTTCTGGGTGTCGGCGTCGAAGTTGCCGACCTTGCCTTTGTCCATCAGGCGGATGGTTTCGCTGGTCAGGTACATGTCGTTACGCACGTTGCCCACGGCCTCGGCCGGTACGGCGGCGAGGGAGCCGTAGCTCTTCACTTCTTCACCGATATGCCCGGTGATGGAGGCGAGGGCGGGCACCAGTTCTGGGGTGGCTTCCTTGGTGCGCACGTAGGTCGACAAGGTGGCGCGCGAGTCGGCAGGCGCCAGTTGCGGCGCCGCTTTTACCAGGGCTGCCTGGGTCACTTCGGCCACCGCGGCAAACTGCAAAGACTCACCCGCCGGCATGGTGCGGTTCAACGCGTAGGCCATCGGCAGGGTGCCTACCAGGATCAACATGATCAGGCCCATACCCTTCTGGCCGTCGTTGGAACCGTGGGCGAACGACACGCCGGTGCAGGTGACGATCAGCATGCCGCGAATCCACCAAGGTGGCGGGGTGTCGCCTTTTGGCGCCTTGTACAGCGAACGGTTTTTCACGAAGGCCCGCAACGCCAGCAACAGCAGGGCGGCGAAGGCGAAGCCGATCAGCGGCGACAACAGCAGCGCGTAACCGATCTTGATCGCCTGACCCCAGTCCACACCGCTGGTGCCGTCACGGCCATGCATCAGAGCGTTGGCCACGCCGACGCCGATGATCGAGCCGATCAAGGTGTGGGACGACGACGCCGGCAACCCCAGCCACCAGGTGCCAAGGTTCCACAGGATCGCGGCGATCAACAGCGCGAAGATCATCGCAAAGCCGGCGGAAGAGCCGACCTGCAGAATCAGCTCTACCGGCAGCAGGGCGATGATGCCGAACGCTACCGCGCCGCTGGACAGCAGCACGCCGAGGAAGTTGAAAAAGCCCGACCACACCACCGCGAAATGCGGCGGCAGCGAATTGGTGTAGATCACCGTGGCCACCGCGTTGGCGGTGTCGTGGAAACCGTTGACGAACTCGAAGCCCAGGGCGATCAACAGCGCCACACCCAGCAGGAGGAACGGCGTCCAGGTGGTGACCACCGTGCCCAGCTCGTGCATGTCGTGCATCAGGCTGTAGGCGGTGAACAACAGGCCCATGGCGAGTACGGCGAAGAAAACGATCACCGTCACCAGGCCAGGTTTCTTGTCCAGGCGCGGTTTGGGATCGGCGGTGGAAGCGTGTGTGGAGGCAGTCAGGGAAGGGGTGGCCATGCCGGAGCATCCAGTTTGGGGAGGATGTCGGTCATGATCGTTGCAGAATGTTACAGAGATGCTGCGGTAAATCAGTGTTTCGAGATTTGGGATGGCCGCTGGTCTACAAAACACCGCCAATCAACTGTGGGAGCTGGCTTGCCTGCGATAGCGGTGTATCAGTCACCACCGCTATCGCAGGCAAGCCAGCTCCCACATTGATCGCATTTCAAATTCAATAATCCTTGCGCCTGCGAAACGCCCAACGCCCGGCAATCAGGGTAAACGTCGCCACCAGCGCCACCAGAATCCAGAAGCCTTCAGGGTCCGTAGAAAGCGGCACGCCCCCAACGTTCATGCCAAAAAAGCCGGCAATGATGTTGATCGGCAACGCCAGCACCGTCACCACGGTCAGGGTGAACAGCGTGCGGTTGCTCTGCTCGTTGAGGTTGGCGGCGATCTCTTCCTGCAACAGCTTGATCCGCTCGCCCAACGCCATCAGGTCGTTGATGATCAGCGCAAACTCCTCGGTGGATTTGCGCAGCTCCTTCACGTCTTCCTTCTGCAACCATTGCGGCGGGCGGTTGAGCAATCGCAGCAACGAGCCGGGCTCCAAGGCCAGCAGCCGTTGCAGGCGCACCAGCACCCGGCGCGCGGCGCCCAGTTCAGCGCGGTTGGTGGACAGGCGCGACGACAGCAACTGGTCCTCGATCTGGTCGACGCTGAGGCTGGTCTTGCGCACGATCTGCGTCAGCACCTCGCCCTGATCCCGCAGCAAATGCACCAGCAGTTCCAGCGGTGAGCGAAAGTGTTCACCGGCCTTCACCGACGAGCGCAGCTTGTCCACCGAGTGCAGCGGTTGCAGGCGCGCGCTGATCAGCAGCCGGCTGCGGGCGCACACCCATAAGGTGGAAATGTCTGAAGACACCATGCTGCTGAAGTTGAACACCACGTCGTTGACCACCGCCAGCAAGGCCGAGTCCACGTGTTCGATGCGGGTGGAGCGCGAGCCTTCGTGCAAGGCCTCGAAGAACTCTTCCGGCAGGTTCAGGTGCGCCTGCATCCAGCGCTCGCAGGCGGCGTGGGCCAGGTTCAGGTGCAGCCAGAGAAATTCGTCGGGATCACCGGGTTGCTGCAAGGCCGCCAGGGCAGTGGCTGAGTCAATCTGTTCGCCCTTTTCACCGGGGCGAAAACGAAAACCGTAAAGCAAGCCAAACAGGTCGGAGTCCTGGTGGCTGTGGTCGATGCTGTGGTTCATGGAGGCTCGCAGGGAAAGTGCCTGTAGGAGATTTCACAGGTTCACTTGGAGCGCATCATGGCAAGTCTGGTTGACAGTTTTGTGACGGTTTTGAGAGCGGCAGGCAAGTGGTGCAATAGTGGCCTTTTGACAGGCTTTTCACCGCCTGTCCGATAGGCTCAAGAAGCGTCTGGCACGGCCGATTCAAGCGCAAGCAACGCTGTGGATGAGGCGGTCTTTTCAGACAGGGACGTCATGGCGGGCATGCTCCCCTTTTCCCTGTTTCGAGGATTTTCCCCGATGAATCTTTTGCGAAAGTCCTTGAGAGCACAGATCTTGTCGCTGCTCGGTGGCAGCCTGCTGGCGATGCTGTTGATCGCCCTGGCGTGTTTTCATTTTCTTTCCAGTGGCGTGCAGAGTTACCGCAGCTTGCTGGAAGGGCCGTTGCAGACTTCACAATTGATCGATGAAGCGAACCTGCAATTCAAGGTGCAAGTGCAGGAATGGAAGAACGTCTTGTTACGTGGCAAACAACCCCAGGACATGGAGAAGTACTGGGGGCAGTTCCAGGATCGGCAACGGGATGTGCAAGGCATTCTCGGCCACCTGGTGAGCCAGACCCAGAGTGATCAGGCCTTGAGCCGACGCCTTGAGGCTTTGCGTCAGGAGCATCAGGTGTTGGGCGTGGCCTATCAGAAAGGGCGCGATGCCTACCTGGCGGCGGGTGCGGATCCGGCGGCGGGCGACAACGCGGTCAAGGGCGTGGACCGCGCCGTCAGCGAGCAGATGAGTGCATTGGTCAGCGAGTTGCACGCCCAAGGCACGCAGCAATCGTTGCTGATCAGCACCCAGGCCGATCGCACGGTCATGTTGGGGGTGGCGGTGATGTTGCTGTCGGGTGTGTTGATTGGCCTGCTGAGCCTGTGGCTGATCAGTCGCAACCTGATTGCACCGATCCGCGAGCTGATCGAGTACGTCGCGCAACTGAGCCAGGGGCGCTTTGCCAATCGAGTGGCCAGCCAACGTGAAGATGAACTGGGGCGCCTGGCCGCAGCCGCCAATACGTTGCGGGACTTCCTCGCGGAAACCTTCAGCCGTTTGCAGCGCAGTGCCACTGACCTGGTGGGCGCCAGCGGCGAGCTGGGGGCGATTGCCGGGTTGATGGCCAAGGGCACCGCAGAGCAGTTTGACCGCACCGATCAGGTGGCCACGGCCATGACCGAAATGTCGACCACCGCCCAGGAAGTCGCGCGCCACGCCGCGAGTGCTTCCCGAGCTGCCGATGAAGCCGATCATTCGGCCCGTGAGGGGGGCGAGGTGATGAAGGTGACCATCGCCACTATCGGCCGGATGCGCGACGAGATCCTTAACACCGGCACGATCATTCGGCGCCTGGAAACCGACAGTGTGCGCATCGGCAAGGTGCTGGAAGTGATCCGTGGCATTGCGGAGCAAACCAACCTGCTGGCCCTCAACGCAGCCATCGAGGCGGCGCGTGCCGGGGAAGCGGGCCGCGGGTTTGCCGTGGTCGCCGACGAAGTGCGCAGCCTGGCGCAGCGCACGGCGGCGTCGATCATCGAGATCAATCAGATTATCGGGGCGGTGCAAACGGGCGCGGTGGATGCGGCGGAGGCTATTGTCAGTGGCCAGGCGTGCAGTGATGAGAGTGTGGAAAAAGTGTCCCAGGCGGGCGCGATGCTGAACCAAATCACCCAGGCGGTGGAAGCCATCCGCGACATGAACCGCCAGATTGCCACGGCGGCGGAGGAGCAAACCTCGGTGGCAGAGGACATCTCGCGAAATATCACGCAAATCACCACCGTCGCCACGACCAATCTGGATAACGTGCAACGTACCGACGCAGCCAGTCAGAACCTGCGCAGTTTGTCGGTGGAGTTGAACGAGGTGACAGCGCGACTGAGCGCGTGATCAGGCCGTCGGCAAACTGAAGCTGAACACCGTGCCGTCCTGCTCGCTGGAAGACACTTCCAGCCGCCCGCCATGGGCGTCGGCAATCTGTTTGACGATGTACAAACCCAGCCCCAGGCCGGCCTGGGGCTGGGCGCCCGTCGGTCGGGAGTAGGGCTGGAACAGCAGCGGCATGGCTTGATCACTGATCAGCCCAAGGTTTTTCACGGTTAACTCAAACGTGCCGGCGTTGACCTGCGCATTGACTTCAACCGGCCCTTCGGGACTGCCGTGGCTGATGGCGTTGGCCACCAGGTTGGAGAGCAATTGCGCCAGCCGCTCGCGGTCGCCTTTCACGCCGTTGAGATTGCCGATGCGGGCGTGAATCAGCCGCTTGGGGTGCACGTGCTGCACCTCGTCCACCACGTGCTGCAAGGTGTCTTCCAGCCCCGGGCACTCGCCGATGTTCACCGGGATGCCGCTGCCCATTCGGCCGCGGGCAAAGTCCAGTACGTCCTCCACCAGTTGCGAGGCCCGGCGGCCGCTGGCCAGCATGTGCCGCACCAGCGAGTCGGTGGCCGGGTCCGGGTGCTTGCGCAGCAGGCGTTCGGCACCGACGTTGATGGCGAACAGCGGGTTGCGCAGGTCGTGGCCGAGCACGGCGATGAATTGTTCGCGCAGTTCGGCTGTTTCGCGCTCCTGCTGCAAGTCGGCCTCGGTCTGTTGGAGGCTTTCTTCGGCTTCGATCTGCAGCGACAGCACCCGGGCAAACGACTCCATGGTCGACTGGATGGTGCTGCTGCGCAGTTGCGCCGGATTCGGGTCCAGGGCACAGATGGTGCCGAAGAAACGCCCGTCGGTGCGAAACACCGGCACCGAGATGTAGCTTTCAAAGTGGTAGATGCGCGGCGTGTGGTGGTCGCGGTACAGCGGGTCTTCGCTGGCTTTGTCGATCACGATCGAGACATGGGAGCCGCGGATTTCGTGGCACAGGGTGGTGGTCAGGTCCAGCTCGCCACCCACGGGCAGGCCGAAGTCCAACTGGTCGCGCACGGCGCAGGCGGTCCATGAATCATCGGTGACCCGTGCCACGGCCGCAAAACGCAAGCCGGTCATTTCGCTGATCACCTGGAGAATCGCCGGGACGGCGCTGATTCGGCCAATGGTGGCAATGTCGACGGCTTTTTGCCCCATGGCGAACGGTCTCGGTCCTGATGCTGCTGGCGTTGTGCCTTGGCTGATGATTGGGATTCTAGCGAGCTTGGCGGCGTAAGGTACAAATTCGTTAACAGTAATTAGACTATTTGCTCTTCCGGGCGACGAGCGCGCATAAAAAAGCCGCGCGGCCCGAAGGCGGCGCGGCGTTTTTGCGGTTCGACTCAGGTGTCTTGCTTGTTTTCCAGGACTTCGCCGGTCTTCGCATCCAGCTTCACGTCCCACTTCACGTTGCTGGTGTCACGCAGTTCGGTCTCGTAGACCAGGCGGCCGGCTTTGTCTTCCAGTTCAGTGTCAACGATGGTCGCGCCTTTGTGCTGGGCCACTGCCTTGGCGTTGAGCTTTTCAAAATCCATGATGGCGCCGGACTTGAGCAGGCTCGGAATGTGGTCCGGGCGAACATCGGCCTGGGCCAAGCCAGCGGTAAGGGTCAAGGCGGCAGCGGCGAACAGAGCAGTCAAGTTTTTCATGGTGTGATCCTTTGGGGTGAGCTGTTTAAGTGGGATCAGGTTAACCAGCGCAACTTAACTCACCCTTAACATTGCGCCGTTTGTTCAATCGGCGGCGAGTGCGGGGTTTCATGCTGGCGTCTCAATCATGGGAGGCACAGATGAAACAGTTATTGGCCTGGGTGTACGCGCCCTTGTTCTGGGTGGGATTTATCGGGTGGGCGCTCTGGCTGGTGCAGGTGGATGAGCCGCAGTGGCTGGGGCTGGTAGTTGTCTGTGCGGTGGTGGTGTCGTTTATTGCGGAGTGGTGGTTGCCCTACGAGCCGCAGTGGAATCGCAACCAGGGTGACCGTCGTCGCGACCTGATTCATGGGGTGGTCAACGAAGGTCTCAATGCCGCGGGCTTGTTGATCTTGCCGGTATTGACCGCGCTGCTGGCCGTTGATGGTGTATGGCCGCGGGCGTGGCCGCTCTGGGAGCAATTGCTGCTGGCGATCTTCATCGCCGATGCGGGCATCACCCTGATGCACTACGCCAGTCACCGAGTCGCGGCCTTGTGGCGCCTGCATGCGGTGCATCACAGCGTGCAGCGGTTGTACGGTTTCAATGGCTTGATGAAGCATCCGTTGCACCAGATGCTCGAGGCCACGGCGGGTTTGTTGCCGCTGATCCTGCTGGGCATTCCCACGGACGTTGCGCTGCTGCTGGCCCTGGCGATTGCCGTTCAGTTGCTGTTGCAGCATTCCAATGTCGACATGCGCCTGGGGCCGCTGCGCTGGGTGTTCGCCTGGGCGCCGGTGCATCGATTTCATCACATGAAATATGGTCGGGCAGGGGATGTGAATTTCGGGTTGTTTTTCAATCTGTGGGACTGGCTGTTGGGCACGGCGTTTTACAGCCTTGACTATCGAATGGGCCAGGGCGACCTGGGGATTGGCAGCCGGCCGGATTTTCCGCGGGAGTATGTGGCGCAGTTGCGTGATCCGTTCAGGACGGTGCGATTGAGCAAGGAGCCGCCGGTGCCCGTCGGTCTAGTCCAGGATTCGTACACGCAGGTTGCGCAACGACGCCCCTGCCGTGACGCCAAATAGTTGTTTCATGGTCCGGGAAAAATGCGCCGAATCGGCGAACCCGGCGCCATGGGCGGCCTCGGTCAAGGTGCTGCCGCCGAGCGCGAGTCCCAGTGCCACCCGCAAGCGCCGCCACAGTACCAGGCGGCGCACGGGCAAACCCAGTTGATTGGCGAACAAACGTTCCAACTGGCTCAACGACACATGCGCCGCCTGAGCCAGGGCGTGAGCGGAGACCTTGCCACTCAGTTGCTGATCCAGCGCCAACAGTGCGCGCTCCACGCGGGCGTCATCCAGTGCGCGTCTCGGCAATTGGCGCAGTGTGCGCTCGAGTGCTTCCAGGGACAGTTCACTGTCGGTCAGGGCGGCCTGCAAAAGGTCGAGGTCAAACGCGCCGGGTTCGGCATACACCATCAACACCTCACTATGGGTGTGGAGGAGGGCGTGGGGCATTCGTGAGGGGATAAACAGGCGATGGGCCGTGGTGACACGGCCATCGAGGCTGGCCGTGATCGGCCCGCCCGGGGAGAACATCAGCTGGTGGGCATAGTGTGCATGGGGCGTGGTGCGCCCCGGTATGCCCAGGATCAGCCCGTAGTCAGGCCCCAGCCACAGGCGGCCTGACCATTCGGGGCTCACTCAGTAACCGTTGTCCTTCAGCAGGTCGGCCACACTCGAGGACGGCCAGCGCTTGTAGTACTTCAGCAGTTCGGCGGCGCGGTTGGTGAAGATGCCATCGACGCCAGCTTTCATCACCTTGTCGAAGTCCACCGGTTCATCCACGGTGTACACGTGCACCAGCATGCCTTTGTCGTGGGTCAACTGGTTCATCTCGGGTTTGACCAGGTCGGAGTAGCTCTGGTCGCCCAGGTTGGTCAGCTGTGCCGAAGGGCCGGTACCGATGGCGCCCAGGCTCTTGGCCTCGTCGACCCATTTTTCGAACTCGGCGGCGTCCTTCGGCTCCTGCTTGGCGTAGTAGGCGGCTTTGCTCGGCTCGCCGGACTCGGCGAAGGTCACCTTGGATTTCGGCTCGATGCTGCCTTCACCTACCCACAACAGCAGGATTTTCGGGGTGTTGGGCATCTCTTTTTGCAGTTCTTTCAGGCTGTCCTTTTCAAAGGTTTGCAGCACGACGCGGCCCTTGCCCTGGCCGACGCCGATGTTTTTCTGGGCCTGGTTGGAGCCCGTGGAGCTCAACCAGCCTTTGTCCAACAGCTTGTTCTTCAGGTCGGCTTCGATACCCGGGAATTGCTTCGGCTCTTTGGTTTCGATGTACAGGCCGGGTTTGTGCTGCGGGTTGCCTTCGGCAATCTTGATGATTTCGTCCAGGCTGAGGATTTTCAAGCCCACGAAGCCAGGGCGTGCGCGATCCGGGTAGGCGGCGTTGAACCAACTGCCGGCGTCCAGGGTTTTAAGCTCGGCCCAGGTGAATTCGTTGGCCGGGCTGTCCTTGCGCTCGGGGAACTTGGTGGCGACGTCGGTGGTGCGTTGCAGGTTGTTGTCATGCAGGGCAAACAGCACGCCGTCCTTGCTGCGTTGCAGGTCCATTTCCAGGTAGTCGGCACCCAGGTCGCGCGCGACTTTGTAGGCGGCGGCGGTGGATTCCGGTGCGTCGTAGGACGCGCCACGGTGGGCAATGACGGCAGGGTTTGGAATGCCTTCGTTGGCCGCGAGTTCGGTAGGGCTGATCGGGCTTGCCGCCTGTGCGTGGCCAAGGCCCAGCATCAGGGCCAGCAGCAGGGCACTCTTGGTAAACGTGACAGGCATAAGCGAAGTCCTTTCGTGGAGGTAACTTTGAGAAGGGCTCCTTTTTAACAATTGCTTGCGAATGGCGCTATCACCAAACCGACATTAACGTGTTAACGGGCCATTTTTCTGCACTTTTGTGCGGTGCCATGCAGTACTCTTGCCCTCAGCTGCCCCATCAGAGGGCAGACTTTCTGCCATGCGTGTAAACCATCTTTCCAGTCCAAACAGGACTTTTCAGTGAGGTTTACCATGCGCATCACCTCCGAGCTTATCTGCCAGGCCGCCGACCAACTGCACGGTTTTGTCGGCCTGAACCGCAAGACCCACCAGTACATCGTCCGTTTCAGCGAAGACGCCTTCGGCATGGACGTGGCCGACGACGGCATCATCCCGACCGCCGAGTTTGTCTGGCAGCCGGTTGACGAGCAGGCCATGACCCTGTCCCGCGAGCGGATCCAATTGCTGCTGGACCAGAACATCGACGATCGCATCAACATCACGGAACCGCTGCGGGTGTACATGCGCCGGGTGGAGATTCCGCAGATCAGCGCGGTGCGCAGTCTGGTCAGTTGAGTGCCGCATAGCCCTGCGGCTGGAGCGCTTTTTGTGGCGAGGGAGCTTGCTGTGGCGAGGGAGCTTGCTCCCGCTGGGCTGCGTAGCGGCCCCGAAATCTTGGGAGCGCTGCGCACTCCAGCGGGAGCAAGCTCCCTCGCCACACAAGCTCCCTCACCACAGAGCCTCCCTTGTCCACATTGAGTGTTTTACACAGGCTGATGTTTCAGCGCTCGAACGCGTAAGACCGCTCCACCTTGCACACCCGTGTATGGCACGCCGAGTACCAGGTGGAGCGCCCCTGTTCGCGCACCTCGGTGTGCTCGGCGTGCTGCTTCCAGGCCAGGATCGCGGCTTCGCTGCTCCAGTAGGACACCGTGATGCCCAGGCCATCTTCCCCTCGCGCCGATTCCACGCCGAGAAAACCAGGTTGTTGCCGGGCCAGTTCCAGCATGCGGTCTGCGGCTTGCCCGTAGCCGTTGTCGCCTTCAGTGCGCAGGGAACTGAACACCACCGCGTAGTACGGCGGCTTGGGCGTGTTGGCGATCATGCGCAGGCCTTCAGCAGTGCAATTGCCAGCGGCGGTGTGATGCCTTTGAGGGCCGCACGTTCCGGCTGGAACAGGGTGGCGACAAAAAACGGATGGTCCAGCAGCTCCACCGCCCGCAGGTCGCCCGCCGAGTCATGGCCGCTGGCAATCAGGTCGGCTTCCAGCAATGCGCTTTCGAAGTCTGGATTGATGCCATAGCGGCAACGGTAGCCTTCATGGATATCCAGGGTGGCGTAGGCCTCGGCGATGCGGGTAAAGGCCATCAAGCGGAGGGTGTCAGTCGCTTCCACCAGCGCACAGGTCAGGGGCGTGAGCACTGCACGGGGCGAATCGGGGGCCAGTTCGCCGTGTTCGGCGTCGGCCCAGCCCAGCACGTTGCGGGCATATTCCAGCACTGCGTGTTGAAAACCGCCGCAGGTGCCGAGGAACGGGCGCCGCTGTTCGCGGGCATAACGGATGGCCAGCAGGGCGCCGTCCAGATCACGGTAAGGGCTGGCGGGGACGCACCAGAAGCCATCGTAATGCTGCACGTGTTCGGTGGATTTGATCGTGTCGGTGGCCAGCCAGTCGAACCGCACCGTCAGGCCCAACGCCGCGCCGGCCTGTTGCAACGCCAAGGGAATGGCTTGGTGGGCGGTGACGTGTGGATCGTAGTCGCCGATCAGGGCCAAGTGCAGGGTGGTTTTATTCATCAAGGGTATCCGTGGCTTGTTGAGTCCTGGCGCTCACTATAGATTGGCGTTCACGCAATCAATATTGGCGTTAGCCCACATGTTCAATGCAGTCACGCACTATCAGATCGACTACCCCGACCTTTCCCTGATTCTCGCCCTGGTGCGGGGTGGCACGCTCGCACGGGCGGCGGCGTTGCTGCGGGTGGATGTGTCTACGGTGTTTCGCGCGGTGCGGCGGTTGGAGGCGGCGCTGGGCCAGCCGCTGTTCGAAAAAAGCCGCGCCGGCTACCTGCCCACCACCTTGGCCACCACGCTCGCCGAGCAGGCCGAACGTGCCGAACAAGCACTGGAGGCGGCGCGTGTGGGGGTGGAGCAGGGCGGTGAAGTCATCAGCGGCACGGTACGCCTGACCTGTACGGATTCGGTGTTGCAGTCACTGTTGTTGCCGGCCCTGGCGCAGTTTATGCCTGGTTACCCGGCGCTGACCCTGGAACTGAGCACCTCCAATGACTTTGCCAATCTCAGCCGCCGCGATGCGGATATCGCCCTGCGCCTGACCAAGACTCCGCCCGAGCATCTGGTAGGACGTTGCCTGGGCACAGTGTCGTATCGGGTGTGTGCCAGTGCCGACTATGCCCGCCAGCATGCAGGCAAGGAGCTGGCCGCCCTGAGCTGGATCGCGCCGGATGACTTTCTGCCGGACCATCCCACCGTCACCTGGCGGCGCCAGCACTTGCCCGGGGTGATGCCGGCCTATCGCTGCAACAGCATGGTCTCGGTGACCGAGCTGGTTCGCGCGGGACTCGGTGTGGCGGCGTTACCGGATTACTTGCTGGGCGCAGGCCTGCAACCGTTGAGCCCGCCGCTGGTAGGGCATGACACGGCCCTGTGGCTGCTGACACGCCCCGATTGCCGGGCGCTGCGCTCGGTGGTCACGTTATTCGATCAGTTGGGCCAGCATGTGCGCTTGCCGGATCACTAACTGTGCGATACAGGCGCTGCGGTGCATCAGGCATACCGCGGTGATGCAATCGCAGGCAAGCCAGCTCCCACATTGGATGTGTGGCAGGGTCAGGTTTTGCGCACGAAGTGCTCGTGCATCTCGGTGGTCAACCCTTCGATGCGTTCGGTCAGTTGCTTGGTCATCTCGGTGAGTTTGGTGTTCTGCTCCAGCAGTTCCAGCAATTGCTTGGTGGTTTGCGCTGCCTGGGCCTGGCGTTCGGTGTTGGCCACGGCCAGGGCTTCGCGGTGCTGGGCGTCGGCGTCGGACTGGGCCTTGTCCCGTGCGGCCTGGCGGGTCTGTGCCAGCAGGATCAGCGGCGCGGCATAGGCCGATTGCAGGCTGAACGCCAGGTTCAAGAGAATGAACGGATACACGTCAAAGTGCGTGATGCCGGTCACGTTAAGCACGACCCACAGAATCACGATTGCCGTTTGCGCCCCCAGGAATGTCGGGGTGCCAAAGAAGCGCGCGAAGGCTTCGGCTTTCAGCGCAAAGGTGTCATTACCGAAGGTCGGTTCGAGATGGGCGTGTTTACGATGAAAACGCAGGTGGTCAACTTTGGCGTCAGGTTTGTCCGGGGTCATGGCGGGCTCGAATCCGTGGTGTAAGACAAGCCACCACTATAGACCGAGCCCTCCACCAGGCACATGAAGAAGCCTGTCGCTTACCTGTTGCCCCGTTCATTGGCAAACGCACTCACCGCCTGCACCGCCTCGCTGGCGCCTTCGCGAATCTGCAGGATCACGGTGCCGGCCTGGTTCGCCAGGTCCACGCCCTGGGCGGCGCGGTCGCGGGTGCCGTCCATGCTGTCGATGGCCTGGCGGGTTTCGCTCTGGATCATCTCGATCATCGACGAAATCTCCGCCGTTGAGCCGCTGGTGCGCGCCGCCAACTGCCGCACTTCATCGGCTACCACCGCAAAGCCGCGCCCTTGCTCGCCGGCGCGGGCGGCTTCGATGGCGGCGTTCAAGGCCAGCAAGTTGGTCTGGTCGGCGATCCCGCGAATGGTGTTGACGATGGCGGTGATCTGCTGCGAACGCTCGCCCAGCTTGGCGATCAGCGCGGAAGAGCCGTCGATGTTGGCGGCAATCTCGCGCATGCCCGTGGCGGTCTGCTGGATCACCTCGGCGCCCTTTTCGGCGAAGTCCCGGGTTTGCAGCGAGATGTGATAAGCCTGGGTCGCGCTTTGGGCGTCGGCGGCGTGTTTTTCCACCATGGCCGTGACGTCGGAAGCGTACTTCACCACCTTGCACAGGCGCCCGCTGGCGTCGTACACCGGGTTGTAGTTGGCTTCCAGCCACACCACATGGCCGTTTTTGTCAATGCGTTCGAACTGCCCGTTGAACAGCTCGCCCTGGTTCAGCCGTTGCCAGAAATCGCTGTAGGCGCTGCTGTTGGCCAGCTCCGGTGTGCAGAACATGCGGTGATGCTTGCCCTGGACCTGCGCCAGGCTGTAGCCCATGCGCTGCAGGAAATTCTGGTTGGCGCTGATGATGGTGCCGTCGAGGTTGAACTCGATCACCGCCATGGCGCGGTCGATGGCCTGCAACTTGGCGTTGGCTTCGCTCTCCGCCTGCATTTTCGAGGTGACGTCCATGGCGTACTTCACCACTTTCACCACGTTGCCGGATTTGTCGCGCACCGGGTTGTAACTGGCTTCCAGCCAGATCGGCTGGCCGCTGCTGGTCACCCGTTCGAAGGTGCCGGACTGGAATTGGCCGTTGCGCAGTTGTGTCCACAATTGGCCGTACTCGGCGCTGCGGGCAAAGGCCGGGGGACAGAACAGCCGGTGGGACTGGCCCACCACTTGATCGGCGGTGTAACCCATGGCCTTGAGAAAGTTCTCATTGGCTCGCAGGACCGTGCCTTGCAGGTCGAATTCGATCACTGCCATGGAGCGGTCGATGGCGTCGAGAAGGCTGGCTTGCTGGGCAAGGGTGGCTTGCAAGGTACTGATGGTTTTTTTATGGGCGTTGAATAGCATGGTCGTGTGCTCGGGGGAAGCAAGCGTCAGGGGTATCCATGGGGGCGCCTGCCACCGTATGGCTCAAGCCTACGGCGAACGTGCTCATTGCCAGCTTCCTTGTGCTGACAGAGGGTGGAACAGCGGGTTCTGAGTCGTATGGTCGGCAAGAAGTTCTACGGCGACCGACCAATGGCGGCATTATGCTATCGGTCGGTGGTAGCTGCGCTTAATTCAGACGAGGTGCAGTTCGCGGGATTCAAGCGCTATGAGCGACCACATAGTCGCTGATATTCACGCGGTTACGGCCAGTGTCCTTGGCCGCATACAGCGCGCGGTCCGCTGCGTTGAGCCACATGGCCGCGTCGGTGAAGGTGCTTTGAAAAGATGCCAGGCCAATGCTCAGGCTGACCCGCAACTCCGGGATTTCCGGGTTACGGTAATTACTGAACACCTCGCGCATGCGTTCCATGACTTGCGCCGCCTGTTCCATGGGCATGTCCGGAAGAATCACACAGAATTCGTCGCCGCCGTAACGCCCGGCCAGGTCGTTTTCCCGCAGGTTGCGGCGCAGCTCCAGGCTCAGTTGGCGCAGAACCTGGTCGCCGATGATGTGCCCGTAGCTGTCGTTGATTTGCTTGAAATGATCGATGTCGATCAGCGCAATAGTGGCGTGGACCTGTTGTTGCTGGCACTTGTGAAACTTCAGGTGCAGCAGGTCTTTCCACGAACCGTGATTGAGCAGGCCGGTAAGGCTGTCGGTGCGGCTCAGGGCGCTCAGGGCACGTTTGTGTTCCGACAACTTGATCGCCAGGCGGTAGCAGACCATGCCCAGCGCCATGGGATACAGCGTCAGCATGGGCAGGCAGGCGTAGACCTGGACCAGGCTGACGTCGGGGTTGAACGTGATGCCGAATAACAGCCATGACACGCCGATGCCCACCAGCTGCGCGACTATCCCGTGGAGGAACAGGCGTTTGCCGCCGGCGGCGACGTTGTTCATGGTCATCATCGACAGGATGGTCACGGCGGTGAGGGGCGTGAATTGGGTGGTGGCCGCCCAGAATCCGCCGAGCAACGAGTCGTACAGCAGGTTTCGTCGTTCCGCCTTGTAGGGGAAGTCGGAGCGAGTGGACAGTTGATACGCCAGGTGCGCCCAACCAAAACCATTGAACAGCAGCAACGCCCAGACCCAGCCAGGCATGTGCAGTGGGTAAAGCGCAGCGATGACGCTGATGCAGCCGATGCCCAGGCCGATGATCCTTGGCCTGTAGATACGTCTGGCAAATGACAGCCCTTTGCCTCGTTGGTTTTCCATAAATTCCTGGGTCGATTCTTTTTTGCAGGTACGACGGCACACGTGATCGGGAAAACCACTGGTCGGATAATACGTGTGAATATTGTCAGTTATTCGCGTGGGAATAATCAGTGTCCTTCCAAGCCATTTGCAAAGGGCACAGGGCGAATCTGACAAAAAACGACCTTGGATGTCGTTCCTGCAACAGGTCAGTGCTGCGGCACGACCTCATAGCCCGCCAGGAACAGGTCGATGGCCGACTCGATGACGTTCGCCTGGGCGTCGGCGTCCAGGGTTGGCTGGCCGAGGGTAATCTGTGGCCAGAAGGCAAAAGCCTTGAGCAGGCTTTGCACCTGGTGGGCGGCGAAGCACGGGTCGGTGCAACGCAGCCGGCCGTCTTCCTGGGCGGCGCGCACCCATTGGGTGAACCCTTCTTCGCGCTTGCTCAGGCGGTTGACCATGTCCTGGGCGCGTTCCGGCGAGTGGATAGTGGCGGCAATCGCCACGCGGGCCAGGTCGAGGAAGTTGGCGTCCGACATCATCGCCATCTTGGCCTGCAGCAACCCGCGCAGTTGCTCACGCAGCGGGCGGTCGCTGGCGTAGCTGACGTCCAGTTGCGCCACGCTGCTGGCCCACAGTTGATGCAGGATCTCGGCGAACAGTTCTTCCTTGCTGGGAAAATGGTTGTACACCGTGCGTTTGGAAACCCCCGCGGTGGCGGCGATCTTGTCCATGCTGGTGACCTCGAAACCGTTGTCACGAAACTCGGCGATGGCGGCTGCCACGATGGCTTCGCGTTTACGGTCGGTGAGGCGCTGAGGTGCAGTCATGGGGGGATTTCGGCTCTGAAGGGAAAATTACACTCGGTAGTTTACTTGCTCCGGGTTTTGTTGCAATCTAGAAACTACACTGTGCAGTGTAATTTAAAGAGCAGTCTGCAGGAGTTCCTCGGTAATGGCCACGATCTCAACCCGTCTCGACAGTTCTTCTTCAGCGCCCAAGTCTTCCGAACAACAGCAAGGTCACTTCACCAATCAGAAGCCCATCCAGCATGGCGGCTTGGGCAAGACCTTGGGCATCATGTGGAAGATGCTTTTCCAGAAGCCCCGCAGCACGCGGCCGGTGGGTGAGATCCCGGTGCAGCCGCTGACCCGTGAGCAACTGTTCGCCGCCCCCGACCACAGCGTGTTCCGCCTTGGGCACTCCACCGTCCTGCTGAAAATGCGCGGCAAGTTCTGGCTGACCGACCCGGTGTTCGCCGAGCGTGCTTCGCCGTTCAGTTGGGCCGGCCCCAAGCGTTTCCACCAACCGCCGATCAGTCTTGAAGACCTGCCGCCGATCGAGGCGGTTATCCTTTCCCACAATCACTACGACCACCTGGACCATAAGGCAGTAGTGCAACTGGCGGACAAGACCCGCTTTTTCCTCGCGCCGCTGGGCGTGGGCGATACGTTGGTCAAGTGGGGCGTGGATGCCAGCAAGGTGCGGCAACTGGATTGGTGGCAGGGCACTGAAGTGGACGGGATTCGCTTTGTTGCCACGCCGGCCCAGCACTTTTCCGGGCGTGGCCTGTTCGATGGCAACCAGACGCTATGGTGTTCGTGGGTGATGATCGACGGTCCGCGGCGGATTTTCTTCAGCGGCGATACCGGCTATTTCGAAGGCTTCAAGCGCATCGGCGAGCAGTACGGTCCGTTTGATCTGACCCTGATGGAAACCGGTGCTTACAACGTCGACTGGCCCCACGTTCACATGCAACCGGAAGAAACCCTGCAGGCGCATATCGACCTGAAGGGCCGCTGGTTGCTGCCGATCCACAACGGCACCTTTGACCTGGCGTTTCATGCGTGGCACGAACCGTTCGACCGGATCATGGCGCTGGCGTGGGAGCGTAATGTGTCGATCACCACGCCGGCGATGGGGCAGGCGTTCATGCTCAATCAGCCGGAGCGCGGTCAGGCCTGGTGGCTGGAAGTCGAGCACGCAGGTAACGAGCAACACGTCGGCGGGTGATAGCTATTTAGATGCAGTCCCACTGCTGAGTTGCAGGTTGTTTCCGACCTACAGCCGTCTCGATAAAAGGATGCAATCATCCTTCGAAGATCAGTTTCGAGGCGTGGGCGTATATGGACGACAAGAGTAGGAAGGTCACGGCGTCGGGCGTGTTCTGTCTGTTTAAACAGACAGTCTCGGGGGACCGTTCTGTTTCCCCGGCTTGCGCTCCGACCGTCAGCAAGGGCGTCGTGTTTGGCGCTGATATGGGCGGTGCAATCGTCAGCTCCATCGATCACCCGAGCGGCCTGGAGTTTGACTCCCCGAGCGGCTACGGCCCCCGGTTCGATATCCCCGGCCCCATGATGCGCACCGTGCGCGACCCTTCGTTATCACTGATCGCCCTCAGCGGTGTCGACCCTGAGGGGCCGGTGATGGTGGAGGTCCCGCCAGTCGCCGATGCGGGTCATCTGATCAACACACGGCCGTTGGCGGGCAGCCGCATTGGTTTTGCCAGTGAATATGTTGCAGGTGATGTTCGGGAAACGATCGAACACAGCGCGCACTTTGCTCAGGTACTGAACGTACTGCGTACAGCCGGTGCGGAGTTGGTGCCCGTGCATGCTCGGCTGACGGATGACACGCGTCATTTCACCCTGGACCCTGGCAACGAAATTAACGATAGGGTTACGGAAAATCGGCTCGATGGGTTGGTGTCCGATGCGCAAAGTGCCGCCTTTCATCAAGCAGCCACTGCGGGTAACCCAAGGATACGTCTACCCACCGGTACTGGCCCGGATGGGGTTTCAACGTTTGTGTGGTTCTATGGCGCTTATTGGGCCGGCGATGGTCTGGCAGCGCTGGCGCAAGGCTGTCGGTTGGTATTGTCGGCGCAGACGCCGCGATGATGAACAGGCCTCCCAGGCAATCAGAAGCCTGCGTTTACACCAATTCAGCCGACTGTTCCGCGCCGAAACCGGCCAATCCCCGGCCAAGGCGGTGGAACACCTGCGCATTGAAGCTGCGCGCTTGATGCTGGAATCCGGCAGCCACTCCATCGACGTCGTCGCCCGGGAGACGGGATTCGGTGACCCGGAGCGCATGCGTCGGGCCTTTTTGCGGGCGTTTGGCCAGCGGCCACAAATGATCCGTCGGGCGTTGCAGTTGCAGGCGTAAGTTGATGGCCTTGCGCGCTACGCACCATTGGGCTGAGGTGTTGTTGGGTCAATGGATGCCGCTGTTGAATCCAGAAACCGGGAGATGATTCCTTTGGTGGCAGGTTGTGCCGGAGTGCTGGCGCGGCCCCGCACATTCATCCCCCAACCCGGCGCAAACCCCGGGAAAAACACCAACCCTTCAGCCTCCAGACGAAACGCCACACTCAGGCGGACTTCATCGTCCACATCGCCATGGCTTTCAAAACGTTGAAGGGCGTCCACTTCCACATCCGCTTCCCGGGCCAGGTCTTCCCGGCTCCAGCCCAGCATCAGGCGGGCCTGGACGCTGTGCCGTGGGGTGAATTGATGAAGGACGATCTGCTGTTCTACGGTGTTGCTCATTGCCAGAGAGGACATGGGCTTTCTCCAGGTTCGACGGGGAAGGCAAACTATACTGTGTTTTTGTACAGTTGTTTCTACCGCTCATCAACTGGATTGTTTTGACAGGGTCGCCGCCGGTCTATTTCGCCCCGTCCAGGTAGGTGCTCGGCGACTGGCCAAGCACTCGCCGAAACATGCTGGAAAACGCCGCCGGGTTTTCATAGCCCAGGTCCAGGGCGATCCGGGTGACGGTCTCGCCGCTGGCCAGGCGTGCCAGGGCCTGCACCACGCAGGCTCGTTGGCGCCATTGCACGAAACTCAAGCCGGTGTGTTGGCGAAAATGCCGGCTGAAGGTGCGCAGGCTCAGGTGCGATTGTTCAGCCCACTGAATCGGTGACTGGTGCACGTCCGGCCGCTGCAGGAACGCCAGGCATAGGGCAAGCAGGCGTGGGTCCTCCGGCAGCGGGATATGCAAGGGCAAGTGCGTGGCGCGGGCCAGTTCATGCAACAGCAGGTTGACCAGCGTACCGTCGCGCCCAGTCTCGTCGTATTCCCGCGGCAACTCCACCGCCTCCATCAGCAACTGGCGCATCAGAGGTGAAACGTTGATGACGTGGCAGCTGGCGCCCAAGTCGGTGACCGCGTGCGGTTCGATATACAGGCTGCGCGTCGACACACCGATCATCAGCACTTCATGGGGCACCTGGGCGGGAATCCACACCGCACGCTGGGGCGGCACAACCCAGTTGCCTTGCTGGGTGCTGACTTGCATCACCCCGGTGGCGCCATACAACAACTGCCCGCGCCGGTGGCTGTGGCGCTTGAGCAGATAGCCGTGGGGATAATCGGTGCCGATTGCCACCACCGTTCGCGGCGTCAGGTCGAGTTGAGCGATGGAAACGTTGCGCATGGAGCTGATTCCGGAAGTGGCAATATCTAGCACATTATTGGCCGACTTGCGCAAGCGGGCCAAGCCTTGAATCTTTATCGTCGACGGCTCTCCCTGAGGCTGAAGGCGATTCTCGATGTTCTATCTATTACTGGCACTGTTCGGCTGCATGACCGGCGTGACGGCGGTGCTGTTCGGCTTCGGCGGCGGGTTCGTAGTGGTGCCGTTGCTGTACGGCATGCTCAAGCTCAGCCACGACGCGGGCGTGAGTGCATCGGCGATGCATATCGCAGTCGCCACCTCCACCTGCGTGATGATCGTCAACGCGCTGATCGCCACCGGAAAACACCGTCGCAAAGGTAATCTGATTCGCCATTACCTGTGGCCGTTGGGCGGGTACATTGGGATCGGCGCCGTGCTGGGCGCCGGTGCTGCGATGTTCGCCAGTGGCGATTTCATGCGGTACGCCTTTATCGCCTACCTGGCCGTCACCATCGTCGATTGCCTGCTGCGCAGGGGCTTTCTCAGCCAGGACGACAGGCTCCAGCCACGACGCCTGAGCGGCACGGAAGTGACGGGCGGCGGCATCGCCATTGGTGTGATCGCCACCTTCCTCGGGGTGGGCGGCAGCGTGATGACCGTGCCACTGTTGCGCCGTTGCGGCTTGAGCATGTCCCAGTCCACGTCCATGGCCAACCCCTTGAGTGTTCCGGTGGCGTTGGCCGGTACGTTTACCTACATGCTCATGGCAGGATTCGCCAAGGTGGAATTGGGCGCGTGGTTTGTCGGCTATGTCGACTTGCTGGCGTTTGCCATCCTCACCGTGGGTTCGTTGCTGGGCATTCGCCTGGCCACACCGTGGATCGGCCGCATCCCGGATGCACTGCATGCGCGGGTGTATATCGGGTTGTTGGGCGTGGTGATGGTGAGCATGCCGCTCTAGGTTTCCAACCCCGGCGCCTCGCGGATAATCAGGTGATCCAGGTTCTCGATATTGGCACTGAACACCCCGAACGTCTGCTCGGGGTTTTTCTTGCTTGGCACCTGTTTCAGCTCCGGCGTCACCCCGTAGAAGAAGCAATACAACGTTCGATCACTGTCCACCGCCGCCTTGATCTGCTCCAGGAACGCCTTGCGCTTGCGGTAGTTTTCGATCAGTTTTTTGCTCAGGTAAACATTGATGGAGTAGGGCTTCTTGTCGAGCCAGGCCTTCTTTTCGAAGTCGATGCGAAAGCTGCTGGTGTAGTCCTTGATCTCCTTGATCTTGCCCCAGTAGATCAGGCCTTTGTTGTCTTGCAGGTATTCGATCTTCTTGAAAAACGTCCAGTAGGTCGCGGTGTGATCGCCGATCTTCAAGGGCATGCTTTTCAGCTTGTCCTTGTCGTCGATATTCGATACGTAGCATTCCACCGGGTGGGCGAAGACGCTGGTCTTGTCCGGGGTGGTGTCAGTTGAGCTGTGAGACAAGGCATTGCGGGTTGCCGGCGTTTTCGGTGGTTCTTGTGGGGTGCCGCCCTCGGCACCGATGACCGGGGTTTTGCGTTCGTACTGGCGTCGCGTCAGGACAAATTCCGACGGGAAATTTTCCTCCGGCCCATCCTCTGCTTCACCTTTTCCGGCATGGCGGCTGGCGTAACGGCAGCCCTCGATATGCCGGGTACTGGGGATGTTCTTGAAGTGGGGCGTGCGCAGGTAATTGACGTTTTTTGCGTTGAAGGTGCCCAACACATTGCCCGCTTGGAACGCTGCCCGGCATTCATCGTTGGGGCACAGGAAACTGTCCTTGTCGGAGTCGAAGGCGGCGGTTTCGTCGAAATTCAGGTCGCGCACGTCATAGATCGACAGCTTGTCGTCGAGACTCAGGCTGTAGGCCGTGTCGAATTTCATGGGGCTCGGGTCCGTGAGAGATTTCGCTATTAATAGCGGGATATCGAGCAAATATCAGTAGAAATTACGCACGGACCACCACACGCCGGCCACTCAGGAAACACAAGGTGCCTCCCACCGCCGTCAGCCCGCTGAGTACATAGAACATCGAGGCGGGCGATGCATTGATCAGCAGGTAGCCGCAGATCACCGGGCTCAAGGCGCCGCCAAATGCCGCCAGGTTTTGTGCGCCGTAATAACTGCCGCGCAGGGCGTCCGGGGCGATGGTGTCGATAAACAGGAATTCGGAGGGGTAGATGATCATTTCCCCGAGGGTGAACACAAACATCGCGACACACCACGACACCAAGCCGTCCGCCATGCTGAAGCCGATCAACCCGGCAATAAACAGCGAGGTGCCGAGCACGATCCAGTAGCGCAGTTGTTCGCGCTTGAGGAAGCGGCCGATCTGGTACTGCATCAGGATCACCGTAATGGCGTTGCACGCCAGCACCGCAGAGAGAATTTTCAGCGCGTTTTCCGGCTTGTAGGCCACCAGCAGAAACTGCGACAGATACAGGGTGTAGCGCCCGTGGACAATGGTGCTCAACAGGCTGCCGCTGGTAAACAGGATCAAGGTGCGATCGCTGCGCAGGGTCCGCAGGGTGCTGAGAAAACTTAAGGGTTTGTTGCTGTCGTCGCGTTGGGTCGGCGGGATGCCGATCATCAGGAACAGGCTGCCAAAGGCAATCGCGCTGGCGATCAGGAACGGTGCCAGGGGCATCTGGCCGGCAATCACCACGCCGAGCATCGGGCCGGTGGCGTAGCCGACATTGGTCAGGGTGTAGCGCAGGGAAAACACCTTGGCCCGCTGGCCCACCGGCAGGTTCTCGCTGATGATCGCCTTGGAGCCGATCAGGAACAGCGCCGAAGCAGCTTCGGTGATCACCAGGGTCAGGGTGGTCAGGTAGAGGTTGCTGGCAAAGGTCAGCAACAGAAAACCGATGGAGCTGGAGAGCATCGCCAGGATCAGCAGCTTGCGCTTTTCCAGGCGGTCGATGATGTAGCCACCGTAGAGGCCCAGCAGGGTGGCGATGAACACGGCGATGCCCATCAGCAAGCCGATGTCCTGCTGGTTGAGGCCCAGGCGGGTGCTGAGCAACAGGGCGAGCAACGGGCTGGTCATGGCGCGGCTGACGACGATGGTCACCGAGCAGATCATCAGGCGGCGGATTACCAGGGAGTACGTGGCCACGATGGGGCGGATGTCCTTATTCTTTTTTTCAAAGCGATGAAGATCCAGTGTGGGAGCGGGCTTGCTCGCGAATGCGGTGTGTCAGTGCCAACTGTACCGGCTGATCCACCGCATTCGCGAGCAAGCCCGCTCCCACATTTAGATCGAGTTACTGGCCGGCATTGATGCTGATCTTCTCAACCGCACCCTGCTCCAGGTCCCACTTCTTCAGGATCTTGCCGTAGGTCCCATCATCGATCATGCCCTGCAGTGCCTCACTGATGGCCGTGACCAACTCAGTATTGCTCTTCTCAATCCCAAGCCCCGTGAACTGCTTGGAAATCGCCAGGCCCACCGGCTTGTACTTACCCTTGTCCAGCGACATCAGGTAAGGAATGGTTTCACTGCCCTGCATCGCCGCATCCAGACGGTTCTGCTGCAACTGTGCCCGCGCATCCGCCGAGCCCTCGGTGCCAATCACCACGATGGCTGGCTTACCGGCCTTTTCGCAGTTTTCCTTGCTCCACGCGGCAATTTCCGACGGCCAGGTGGTACGTCGGCTGGTGCCGACTTTTTTACCGCACAGGTCAGTCAATTCCTTGAGGTCTTCGCGCTTGGCCAGGGTGTACAGCTGCGGGCCGCTGGTGAAGTAATCGATGAAGGTCACCGACTTCTGGCGCTCGGCGGTGTCGGTCATGCCCGACAGCACAATGTCCACACGCTTGGTGGTCAGGCCGCTGAGCATCTGTTCGAAGCCGGTTTCCTGCCACTTGATCTTCACCCCCAGGCGCTCGGCCAGGGCGTTGCCCAGGTCAAAGTCCAGGCCGGTGAGTTTGTTGGTGGCGGTGTCCTTGAAATCCATCGGCGGGTAGTTCGGCACGATGGCCGCGCTGATCTCACCCTTGTCCTTGATCGCTGCCGGCAATGCCGCCAAAACCGAAGTGGAGGCCATCAGGCCTACGAGCAAACTTGGAAGAAACAGATTTTTCATGGGGGCGTTCTCGTTAGTTTTTTAGTTAAGTGCGAACGGCAGAAATAAAGCTTTGGGTACGCGGGTTTTGTGGGCTTATTAGAATTTCTTCAGGGCTGCCGGCTTCCACAATCTGGCCGGCATCCATAAACACCATGCGGTTGGACACTTCGCGGGCGAAGCCCAATTCATGGGTGACCACAATCATGGTCATGCCGGTGGTGGCCAAATCGCGCATCACCGACAGCACTTCTCCTACCAGCTCCGGGTCGAGGGCTGACGTGGGTTCGTCAAACAGCATCAGTTTGGGACGCATCGCCAACGCACGGGCAATCGCCACACGCTGTTGCTGGCCGCCGGACAATTCCACCGGGTAGGCATTGCGCTTGTCCGCCAGGCCAACGCGGGCCAGCAACTCCAGGGCGTCCTCGGTGGCTTCCTTGGGCGAGCGCTTAAGCACTTGGCACGGGCCCTCGATGATGTTCTGCAACACGGTCATGTGCGGGAACAGATTGAAGCGCTGAAACACCATGCCGGTGGCCAGGCGCTGACGGGCGATCTGTGATTCATTCAACTCATGCAGCTTGTTGCCGACCACCCGGTAACCCACCAGTTCGCCGTCGACCCACAGGCCGCCCTTGTCGATTTTTTCCAGCTGATTGACGCAGCGCAGCAGGGTACTTTTGCCGGAACCAGACGGGCCGATAATGCACAGCACTTCGCCTTGTTCGACTTCCAGGTTGATGTCCTGCAGCGCGTGATACTGGTCGTAATACTTGTTCAGGTTCACGGCCTTGACGATGCTTCTCATGGGCAAATCTCCTCAGTCAGGGCTTACGAACGCTTGCCGGCGCCGCGGGCAAAACGACGCTCGAGGCGGCTCTGACCGAATGAAAGAACAGTCACCACCGCCAGGTACCAGATGCCGGCAACAATCAGCAGCTCCATGACCCGGGCGTTGGCGTAGTAGATGTTTTGCGCGTTGTGCAGCAGCTCCGAGTACTGGATCACACTCGCCAGGCTGGTCATTTTCACCATGCTGATGAACTCATTGCCTACAGGCGGAATGATCACCCGCATCGCCTGGGGCAGAATCACCCTACGCAGCGCCTGAAGGCTCGGCATGCCGATCGACTTGGCGGCTTCGTACTGGCCGGTGTCCACCGACAACAGGCCGGCGCGCACCACTTCAGCGGTGTAGGCGCCCTGGTTGATGCTCAGGCCGAGGAGGGCGGCCACGAACGGCGTCATCAGGTCTACGGTGTCGATGCTGAACAGGCCGGGAATCGCGATCACCGGGAAAATCAGCGCCAGGTTGAACCACAGCAGCAGCTGCAGAATCAGCGGCGTGCCACGAAACAGCCAGGTGTAGGTGATGGCCACGTAGCGCAGGATCGGGTTTGCCGACATGCGCATGATCGCCGTGATCACCCCGATCACCACACCCAGCGCCATGGCCAGGATCGACATGATGATGGTGTTCACCAGGCCCCAGATGATCGCCTCGGACGTGAGGAACTGACCGATGTAGGACCATTCGATCTGACCATTGGCGAATGCCCGCAACAAGGCGGCCAGTGCGAGCACGATCAAAGTGGCGAACACCATCCGACCGTAATAGCGACGGGGCACATGCTCGTACTTCGTGATATCGAACTGGTTCTCGGTCTGCTGGCGCTCGGCTTGCAAGCGCTCTGCCGGGGTTTGTTTCATGGTGACTCTCCAAAACAACTGAATACACTGATCGTTCCCACGCTCTGCGTGGGAATGCAGCAAGGGATGCTCTGCGTCCCAAAAGCGTGACGCGGAGCGTCACAAGAGGCGTTCCCACGCAGAGCGTGGGAACGATCTTTAAATTCGAAAGCCGGTGTAGGTTTCTGCCCACTTCTGTTGCGCAGCCAACGCCACCTTCAACCGCCCAATCTGCTCTCTGACCCGCTCCGGCGCCGTCCCCCCCCAACCACTGCGCGCCGCAATCGCCGCTTCCAGGGTCAGGCACTCACGCACTTCCGGCGTCAGCCGTGTATCCACCTCCGCCAGCAACGCCGGCGAGGCTTCCCACAATTCAATCTCATGCTTCTCACAGGCCTGCACCAAGGCGCCGGTAATCTCATGGGCTTCCTTGAACGGCACACCACGAGTGGCCAACCAATCCGCCACCTCCGTCGCCAGGGTGAAACCCATCGGCGCCTGGCGCCGCAGCTCTTCCACCTGCACCTTCATCGTCGCGACCATCCCGGCCATCGCCGGCAGCACCAGCAGCAAGGTATCCACGCTGTCCAACACGCTGTGCTTGTCTTCACTCAAGTCGCGGTTGTACGACAGCGGCAACGACTTGAGCGTCGACATCAACCCGGTCAGGTTGCCAATCAAGCGCCCAGCTTTACCCCGCGCCAATTCGGCAATGTCCGGGTTCTTCTTCTGCGGCATGATCGAGCTACCAGTGGCGTAGGCATCATCCAACTGCACCCAGCGAAACTGCCGAGACGACCACAGGCAAAACTCCTCCGACAGCCGTGAAATATTCACCCCGAGCATGCCCGCCACAAACAGAAATTCCGCCACGTGGTCACGACTGGCTACAGCATCAATCGAGTTTTCGCATGGCCCGGTGTAACCCATCTCCTTGGCCGAATGCTCCGGCTGGCGCGCAATCGCCGAGCCCGCCATCGCCGCAGCACCCAACGGCGACAACGCCGTACGCGCATCCCAATCCACCAGGCGCTGCACATCCCGCAGCATCGATTGCGCATGAGCCAGCAAGTGATGGGCGAACACAATCGGCTGCGCCTGCTGCAAATGGGTGAAGCCCGGGCAGAGGCTCTCGATATGCTGCTCGGCCTGGTCCACCAGCGCCTGCTGCAACCCCAACACCTCGGTGGTGATGGTGCGCGCGTGATCCCGCAGGAACAGGCGCAAATCGTTGGCCGTCTGGTCATTGCGCGAACGCCCGGCGCGCAACTTGCCGCCCAAGGCGCCCAAACGCTCGGTCAACACCCGCTCGATGAAGGTGTGCACATCCTCGTCATCCAGCGTCGGGTGCAGGCGGCCTGCGGCGAAGTCCTCACCGATGCGGTCCAGCGCTTCCAGGGTGCGCAAGGTTTCCGACTCATCCAGCAACCCGGCCCGCTGCAACTCACGGGCATGGGCCCGGGAGCCGGCCAGGTCGTAGGGCGTCAGGCGAAAATAGCGCTCGGGGCAACGGGACAGCGCCGCCAAAGCAGCGGACGGGCCGGACTTGAAACGAGCACCCCAGAGGCGATCGGTGGGCTGAGACATGGTATTCCTCACGCTTGTTTTTAGAAGTGACAAGCCCGGTGGACGTGGCTTGGCCTTATGGATTCGGAGGGCAGTAGCAAAACGAAAAGTCCTGATCGAAGTGTCAGGTTCTTATGGGCGTTAAATCAGCCGGTAAGAGCTGTTCAACCCGCTATATTCAAGGTTGCCAAGGGCGGTTAAGTATGTTCATTATTGCCGCCCGGCGATGTTCATGGAGTAGGTCAAAGCCTGTTGAATATGGCACTTGAGGTCAACACGTATTATGGAAACCCCACTTTCCAATTCTGGAAACATACCGCCCAAACCCGGCACAAGACCGCCCCTGCAACTCAGCGGCCTGGACTTCAAATTGCTGCGGGTGTTCAAGGCTGTGGTCGAAGCGGGCGGCTTCAGCGCGGCGCAGAATGAGCTGAACGTGGGCCTGGCGGCAATCAGCAAACAGATTTCCGACCTGGAAATTCGCATCGGCATGCGTCTGTGTACGCGAGGGCGCGAAGGATTTGGCCTGACCGAAGAAGGCAAATTAGTCTATCAAGCGTCCATTGAATTATTTGCCTCGGTAGACAGTTTCAGAGACAAGCTTAGTTCGGCACAGAACGAACTGATTGGCGACCTTAGTGTGGGTGTTATTGATAACACCGTCTCTGACGTTAATTCGCCGCTGATTAAAGCACTGGGAAAATTACATACAGAAGCGCCAAAAATAAGATTACGCCTACATGCCTCGCAATTGGACGAAGTTGAACGGGGCGTGGTGGAAGGGCGGCTGATTGTCGGCATCGTCCCGGTGTACCAGCGGCGGGAAGAATTCGATTATTTCCCGCTGTACGAAGAAAGGTCCCACGCGTACTGCGCCGTCGGACATCCGCTGTTTGAAGCGAGTGACATCAACGCAGATGTGTTGCGCCAGCACGAAGTGGTCAACCATCGTTACGCGATCCACAGCGACAAGGCCAACTTCGTCAGCTACGACAGCCAGTCCGCCTCGGCCTCCCAGGTAGAAGCCGTCGCCATCCTCATCCTCACCGGCCGCTTCCTGGGCTTCCTCCCGGAACACTACGCCGCGCCGCTGGTGAGGGAAGGGCGCCTGCGCGTGTTATGCCCGGAGCAGATCCACCTGAGCACACCGTTCAACCTCATCCTGCGCCACAACGCCCCACGAAGCCCGCTGGTCAAAGCCTTCGCAACGGCACTAGGCGTGGATCTCAAAGCGCCAATCTAACGAACTCCCACCACCCTTAGAACCTACAGAGATCCCCTGTGGGAGCTGTCGAGCCCCAGCGAGGCTGCGATGGGATCAACTCGGTCTACCCGCAGCCCCTATCCACCCGCATCACCGCCGCAACTTGCCCAACTTCTTCTTCGCATGAAAATGCGCTTCCTGCGCCGCTACCAACAGCTACCTGTTCGGCTACGCTCGTCGGGTAGCTGCTATAGAGCTATGCAATAGAGCATCTGCAAACTATCATTCTTACCTGTCTTTCCAAGCCTAGAGAGGTGTTCCTTATGTCTACTGGAACGATCTTCACCAACAACCGTACACAAAATATCCGCATCCCTGCTGACATGCGTTTTCCCGCCGGGGTGAAAACTGTCGAGGTGCGTGCCGTGGGGCGCGAACTGATTATTTCGCCGGTTGAAAACACGTGGGACAGCTTTTTCCTTGCAAGCGAATCGGTATCTGATGACTTTATGGAGGAGCGCGCCGACCAAACCCAGCAAGAGCGAGAGTCCTTTGATGATTAAGTACATGCTTGATACGAACATCGTGATCTACATCATCAAGCGTCGGCCTATGGAAATACTGGAAAAATTCAATGCGAATGTAGGGCGTATGGTGATCTCTTCGATCACCCTTGCAGAATTGATGCACGGTGCCGAAAAGAGCCAGTTTGTTGAGAAAAATACTCGAGCGGTGGAGGACTTCATCTCCCGGCTTGACGTCATTCACTACGATGACAAGGCCGCTTTTCACTACGGCTCGATCCGTTCCGATCTCGAAAAGAAGGGCACTCCAATCGGCGTAAATGACCTGCACATTGCGGGCCACGCCAGAAGCTCAGGATTGGTCTTGGTGACAAACAACGAAGGTGAGTTCAAGCGAGTGAATGGCTTGATCGTGGAAAACTGGATCGCCGCCTAGGGCGGTCAATCCAGGGCACACAGATAGATCGTCCAGGTGATTCAGCGTTGCTTGATTCGTTTCTTCTTCGCATGAAAATGCCGAAAATGCGCATCCTGCGCCGCCGCCAACAACTCCCGATCCCCGCGCGTATCACCCCAGGCCCTGAGCCGATACTCCCCCAGATCCCCATAAACCGCCTCAAGCCGAAGCACCTTATTCTCACACCGGCAATTATTCCCTGTGAGCTTGCCCGTCAACACCCCGTCCACCACCTCAAGCTCAGTACCAATCAACCGGATCCCAAGCCGATCCGCAAACGGCTGCAACACCAACGCCGGCGACGCCGAACACAGCGTCACCACCGCCCCGGACTTCACCTCATCGGCCACCGATTGCAGCCCGGTTGGGCGCATCAACTTGTTCCAATACGCCTGGCAGTACGCTTCAGCTTTCTGCTGAACCCACGCCTTGTCCACGCCGGTCATAAAGGTGCGGATCAACTGCGCCTTGAGCTCATCACGGCTAATGACCCGCAACAGAAATTGCGCGCCAGGCACCGCCAGCTTCACCATCCTGCGCATGAACTCGCCTTTACCAAAGGCGAACTTCAGGAACGGCACGAAGCTGTCGTGGTGGGTCAGGGTGCCGTCGAAGTCAAAGACGGAGAGTACTTTGGCATCCAAGGGGCCGGATTCGAGCATGTCTGGGTTCACGGGCGGGTCTCGGTCCTATCTACTATTTTTTGGAAGGTGCATTTGCTGTGACCTCAGGATTTTGCTCTCGTATCAATCTTCCGATTTTCGAGTAAAGCCCTTCGGTAAAAGCATCCCGGTCACTCGACCGGTGACAACGCTGATGGCAATTGGGACACAAGGCTACAGCATTGCTAGTGCAATCCGAACCCTTCTGGGCGAGGTGCCTGACGTGATGTACTTCGAGAAATGGCTGACCGTTATCTAGCTTAAATGGGGCATCCGAGCCGCAACCTTCGCATTTGCCTTCCGCCTGCTGACGTACCCACGCCCGCACCACCGGATCGCGTACGTAGGATGTGCTGGTGGTGCTGACCTGTTGCGGCATTGCGATGCCTTCAGGTTTAGTCTTGATGGGTTTGCTTTGAAGCTTTGCCGCACGCCACTCAAGTGTCTCTTCATCAAACGTTGGGGCATTGTCTTCAGATTCAACGATTCCCCGCTCTGCGAGCATTCGACGAATACGAGAAACTATTCTCGAGCCGACATTATGTGCAGCAGTGTAGCCAGTAATCGGCTTTTGATTCAGCGTCTCAACCACGGCAGAAATATTGCGCATACGGTAATCGACCGACGCTTTGGAACGAGCGCTCAGAGCACCAGCCAGCAAAAGCTCGTGCTCCGCTGACTTTTTAAACGGCTGGCCAGCGTTCTCCAGCTTTAACATTTTTAGATAAGCGTCGACGGAAGCTTCAAGCTCCTCATCGGTCCATCCGATATTGCCTTTTTGTGTGTCCATACAGCCGCCGAGGGTAGAAAACCCTCGGACGATACTGAGTGGCCATTATTACGTCTATGAAATTTCCTACGGCTCACTGGGATTGTGGTGTCGCCAATATCAGGAAGTTCGCTGCCTCATTCGGAGCGCCTGAGTGAACTTTCGCCACCACGGAGTCCTTGCTGACGCCTTTCGGTAGGTGGGATTCACCAACATATGCGGCATATCCCGAAGCCGTATCCAGCCCTCATCTTGCCAGTGCAGCAGATTTAACGACATATCAGGCCAATCCAACATGCTCTGCAGAGGCCGCTCCACCGTTCTTGGTTGGCGGTCGTCGCGCAAAATCGGAACGACTTCATGAGTAAGCCAGCTACGCAGTAGGCGATTCCCCGGAGTGTAGTGATAGACCAGCAAAGCGTAAGCACCGGACTCGCTGATCATCAGCATTTCTTCCGGCTGACCGTGGAACAGTAGTTTTATGGTTTTTCGTTGATCTTCATCGAGCTTGCGAGTCGTTCGCTCATCCAGATACCACCCCATCAAACGCCCAAGATCGCGAGCGCAGAACCATGGTTGGTTTTCAAGAAGGAGGGCGTGCAGAGAGAGGTTTTGACGGATGAAGACAGTAGGAGCGAAAGGATCATGCATGGTCCACCTCCTTGATCGGAGGCGCTTGGAGGGTGGCGCTTACGTAGTAGATAGCCTTCGCGAGGAAGGTGAAAATTCTAGGCATTTCCATTACCTCTGTGTGATGTCAGCTTTCTTAGGGCTGGGTGCCGGGAGTTAAGAAACCCCACACAGAGGGCCGGACATATTCCCCTTTCGGGTCTTGTATTAGCCCACTCCCGGCATAACAGAGATTTTCGATGCCCACGGGGAAACCGTAGGCACAAAAAAGCCGCTACTGTCGGGTGCGGTCAGGCCGCTGTGTGAGGTGTTTCTTAGGCACCGGCAGCAGGATAGGCAGAACGGGATGTATGGTCAATACACACGTTCTATCGTTATTTGAATTTTGATGCTGGCAATTTAGCTTAAGAATTCAAAGTGCTCTATGTATTTCAGTTTTTTACTGCGTTTAGGTTTAAAGTGGAAGATGTAGTTGTGAAGCCACATATGATACTCAAATAGCTTAGGATCTTCATTTATAGTTGTTTCGTTGGCTTTATAAACCGATTTTGCATTTTCGTATACTTCCGGCCAATTACGGTCGTCTACAATGTGAAGCTGGTAGTGCTCCCCGCATCTTATTATAAGATTGTCCTGAATTAGTTGGGAGAGCTCTTGGCTTTGAGCTTCTCCTTGGCTTTCGTTTTTCAGCTTTTCTAATACTGATTTGTGAATTAATATTCTTGGGAAAAGTGACTTTGAGGATTCGAGATTATATGCATCAGTTAGCGCATGACTATAAGTTATATGTTGATTTTCAAAGTGCTTGTTATACGCTATACCGCCACGTATCAGGAGGCCATTTTCTAAAAATCTTAGGTAAACATCTTTTGTTGCCCTAAGAAAGCCAACGATGTCTGTTGCAGAACTCATGAATATGGAATCTGATATGCTCTTGTGGTGAAGCGTTGCAAGGTCTATTTGCTCGAATGCTCTATAGGATGTTATTAACTTCTCTTTAAATACCTCTGTGCCCTCTAGTTCGTCTTTTTTTAAATAGTATCTGTAACCCATAACATCTAAGAAGGCGAAGTAAGAGTAGGCCATTACTCAATAGCCTCTGTGATTTTTTGGATTTCCGCGCGGTAAGCTTTGATTTTCTTCTCCCAAGGCTCCCATACACTTCCGTAAAATTGTATGCCGCTTTTTGATGCCAAAGCTGAATCTGCTTGAGTTAGGTCAAAAATTGCTTTTCCAAGCATCTGAGATACCGGTACCAGTTGCCCCAGGTTTTCAATAGAACAAATTATTGGATCGCCTAAATTTTGCTTTATTCGAATTATGCTAGAACCCATTAGTTTAGATTTTATCTCGGTTTTTATTTTTTTTGACCACTTTTGATATGATTCTTTAATTAAGGACTTATGGACTTGAAAGTTTTGGTTTATTAGTCCGCAAAACTCAGGAGAGCCGTAATCGCTCTCTATTCCGTATGGTTCTAAAGTGCTCAGTATGACTTTGTCATGCTTAATCCAATCCTCGATCAACTTTGGTAGCGTATTGATGCCTAGGTAGCAGAATCGATCTGGTGTTACGGGGATTATGAATCTATCAGATGCGAGAAATGCCAGTCTAGTAATGGCACCTGTGCTAGGTCCTAAGTCAATTAGAATGTAGTCTAGATCGAGGTGTTGTCCAAGATCTTTTATTAGGCGTCGAAAGCTAATGTAGGTGTTTTTTTCATTTATGTTTGTAGTGATTGCTTGATTTATTGAAGTGCCAAAATATGGCTCTGCTTGCGCACTGAACTCTATATCGCCTCTTATAAGGAAGAGGTTTGGGTAGATATTGGATTCTGCGAGGTTGACGTTTTGTACGTTTATTCTCGCAGCGGCACCGTCTAGACGGGGGCGGAATACATCAAGTATTGAGTCGCCGGGTAATTTCTTTGAGGGGTCGTCGAAATACTCGGTATCGTTAGCAAAGAATAATTCTGTAAGGTTGCACTGGGAATCAGCATCGATAAATAAGACTTTTTTTCCCGTTTTAGATAAGTAGGCACCTACATTGAAAGCGTAGTTGTTTTGGATACGCCTCCCTTGTTGTTGTAAAACGTAAGGGTCTTCGTCTCAGGTTTAGACAGTCGTTTAGCTCTAGCCAATTTTTAGCTCCTTGAAATGAAAAGCCCCGCATGTGCGGGGCTTTTAAACGCGTCCCAACATCCATGTAGGTAAGCGTTTATATCATGTCATTTGGCTATCATCAATCCCAGCTCAGCGCGCCGCCAGTCTGATACTCGATCACACGAGTCTCAAAGAAATTCTTCTCTTTCTTCAAGTCCATGATCTCGCTCATCCACGGGAACGGGTTAGTCGTCCCTGGATACTCTTCCTTCAACCCAATCTGCGACAGGCGACGGTTAGCGATGAACTTGAGGTAGTCCTCCATCATCGCCGCGTTCATGCCCAATACGCCGCGCGGCATGGTGTCGCGCGCGTATTCGATCTCCAGCTGAGTCCCTTGCAGGATCATCTGGGTCGCTTCTTCCTTCATCTCGGCATCCCACAAGTGCGGGTTTTCGATTTTGATCTGGTTGATCACATCGATACCGAAGTTCAGGTGCATCGACTCATCCCGTAGGATGTATGGAACTGCTCGGCCACGCCGGTCATTTTGTTGCGACGGCCCATGGACAGGATCTGGGTGAAGCCGCAGTAGAAGAAGATGCCTTCCAGACGCAGTAGTACGCGACCAGGTTCGCAGCAGCTCTTTGTCGGTCTCGACGGTACCGGTTTCGAACTTCGGATCGGAGATCGAACGGGTGTACTTCAAGCCCCAGGCAGCCTTTTTGGCGACCGATGGAATCTCGTGGTACATGTTGAAGATCTCGCCTTCATCCATGGCCAACGATTCGATGCAGTACTGGTAGGCGTGGGTGTGGATCGCTTCTTCGAAGGCCTGGCGCAGGATGTACTGGCGGCACTCCGGGTTGGTGATCAGGCGGTAACGCCAGTACCAGGTTGTTGCAACCAGATCGCGTGGAGAAGAAGCCGAGGTTGCGCATCACGATGCGACGTCGTCGTCGGTCAGGCCTTCGGGTTTTTCCACAGGCGATGTCGGCGGTCATGTTGACCTCTTGCGGCATCCAGTGGTTGGCGCAGCCGTCGAGGTATTTCTGCCAGGCCCAGTCGTACTTGAAAGGCACGAGTTGGTTGAGATCGGCGCGGCAGTTGATCATGCGTTTTTCGTCAACGGCGACGCGGGCGGCGGACCCTTCGAGCTCGGCGAGGCCTTCGGCGACGTCGAGTTTGTCAAGGGCGGCCTTGGCGCGGATGATCGCGGCGGAGTCGCTGGCGGTCACATTGCGGGCTTCAAGGGCGGCGGCAGCGCCGGCGCCGTCGAGGCGGTCCATGTTGGCTTCGGTGGCGTGGCCGGCGTTGGCGCCTTTGGCAACTACTTCGCCGTCTTCTTCTTTGTCGAACTCGTCCCAGCTCAGCATGACGTGTCGTCTCCTGCGTGAGGGCTCTAAGGTGCCCGTGTGAAACCGGATGGTGGGGTGTTCACACGGCCCAAAGGCCGCGGTGGATCTTAAGGAATCGTTTGTTGCAGCTAACGCACGCATTAAACGGAATCAGGGTTACGGGTGTTCTGCTTGAGGCTTGAGGGGCGGAGCAGTGCTTGCGAGCTCCAGCGGGGGCCTCAGGTCTGGCTCTTCATCCCAGTGTAAAGGGATATTGCAGGCCCGATTTACCCGCGCATTATAGGGAAAAATTCGGCTTTGTGTTGCGGCGGATGGCCACGGATCGCAGACAAAAAGCCTGCTTTTCGAGCCAGAGCGCGGGTTTGTTGGGGTTGGCTGGAGGGACGAGCGGTAGGATTTTTTTCGAGGGGGTGAAGCGGGGCGATGGTCGGGCCGGCTCTTTGCCGCAAGAACGATTTCTTGCGGCGAATAAGATCAGGTTCAGTTCAAACTAACGAAGTTGTTATCCGTTAGAGCAACCGTTACCCATGACCTGATATTGAAGAATATGACGCTGACCTTGTGAGTCTTCATATTCCATTTTTACCGGGACAACGTTGCATACATCCGGGACTTCACTCATGGACACTACTTTGGCGACGTCCAGGTGGGTGCTGTAAGTGTAATCCTCAACAATCGGGGTGCTCTGGCTGGCTACGTCAGTCGGGGCTTCGTCGGCCAGGGCGGCGGTGGCGCACAAGCTGCTAAGGGCCATAACTAATAACGCTTTCATTTGACTATTTACCTTTTGGCGGTCGAAAGGGGTCACGGGGCCCTTGTGAGGCCACGTGTGAAACTTGATTGGGAAGTTCGGATTAACGTTGCCTTCGTGGGGGCTGTTACGTTGTTAATCACAGTGCCTTGATGGCGAGGTTGATTTTAGGCGTCCGAGTTATATTCATATACCCGTGCTTTTGATAAACACTATTGGTGGTTTTTGTAACAATCCCGAAATGAAGGTTTTTTCAGAAACCTGCAAAGCGCCACAGGCCACGGGCCAGAGCGCCGCCGGGGGATAGGTGGGCAATTTGTAGGGGCTTGTTACTACCATCGTCGAATGGTTCTATAGGGCCGGCCCGGCTACAACAGGGCCATACAACAACAACTATGTCACCGAGGTAAGAAAGATGAGTGCGGCTTCTCTGTACCCCGTTCGCCCCGAAGTAGCAGCCAACACGCTGACCGATGAGGCGACCTACAAGGCCATGTACCAGCAGTCGGTGGTCAACCCCGACGGTTTCTGGCGCGAGCAAGCCAAGCGCCTTGACTGGATCAAGCCTTTCACCACGGTGAAGCAAACCTCCTTCGACGATCACCATGTCGACATCAAATGGTTTGCCGACGGCACCCTCAACGTTTCCTACAACTGCCTGGACCGCCACCTCGCCGAGCGTGGCGACCAGCCAGCAATCATCTGGGAGGGCGACGACCCTGCCGAAAGCCGCACCATCACCTACCGCGAGCTGCACGAAGAAGTCTGCAAGTTCGCCAACGCCCTGCGCGGCCAGGATGTGCACCGCGGCGACGTGGTGACTATCTATATGCCGATGATTCCCGAAGCCGCGGTCGCCATGCTGGCCTGTGCCCGGATCGGTGCGATTCACTCGGTGGTGTTTGGCGGGTTCTCGCCAGAGGCCCTGGCCGGTCGGATCATCGACTGCAAATCCAAGGTGGTGATCACCGCCGACGAAGGCATTCGTGCAGGCAAGAAAATTTCCCTGAAGGCCAACGTCGACGACGCCCTGACCAACCCGGAAACCAGCAGCATCCAGAAAGTCATCGTGTGCAAGCGCACCGGCGGCAACATCAAGTGGAACCAGCATCGCGACATCTGGTACGAAGACCTGATGAAAGTGGCGGGCACCGTGTGTGCGCCGAAAGAGATGGGCGCCGAAGAAGCCCTGTTCATCCTTTACACCTCCGGCTCCACCGGCAAGCCGAAGGGTGTGCAGCACACCACCGGCGGCTACCTGTTGTACGCAGCCCTGACCCACGAGCGCGTATTCGACTACCGCCCGGGGGAAATCTACTGGTGCACCGCTGACGTCGGCTGGGTCACCGGCCACACCTATATCGTCTATGGCCCACTGGCCAACGGCGCGACCACGCTGATGTTCGAAGGCGTGCCGAACTATCCGGACATTACCCGGGTGGCGAAGATCGTCGACAAGCACAAAGTGAACATCCTCTACACCGCACCGACCGCGATCCGCGCCATGATGGCTTCCGGCACCGCCGCCTGCGAAGGCGCCGATGGCAGCAGCTTGCGCCTGCTGGGTTCGGTGGGTGAGCCGATTAACCCGGAAGCGTGGGACTGGTACTACAAGAACGTCGGCCAATCCCGTTGCCCGATCGTGGACACCTGGTGGCAGACCGAAACCGGCGGCAACATGATGAGCCCGCTGCCGGGCGCCCATGCGCTCAAACCAGGTTCGGCGGCACGCCCGTTCTTTGGCGTGGTGCCGGCGCTGGTGGATAACCTGGGCAACCTGATTGAAGGCGTGGCCGAGGGTAACCTGGTGATTCTGGATTCGTGGCCGGGCCAGGCACGTACCCTGTATGGCGACCATGACCGCTTTGTGGACACCTACTTCAAGACCTTCCGTGGCATGTACTTCACCGGCGACGGTGCGCGTCGTGACGAGGATGGCTACTACTGGATCACTGGTCGGGTGGACGACGTGTTGAACGTGTCCGGCCACCGTATGGGCACCGCCGAGATTGAAAGCGCCATGGTTGCCCACCCGAAAGTCGCGGAAGCGGCAGTGGTGGGTGTGCCCCACGACATCAAGGGCCAGGGCATCTATGTGTATGTCACGCTGAAAAACGGCGAAGAGCCGAATGAAGCGTTGCGCCTGGAACTGAAAAACTGGGTGCGTAAAGAGATCGGGCCGATTGCTTCACCCGATGTGATCCAGTGGGCACCGGGCTTGCCGAAGACCCGTTCGGGGAAAATCATGCGCCGGATCCTGCGCAAGATTGCCACCGCTGAATACGACGGGTTGGGGGATATCTCCACCCTGGCGGATCCGAGTGTGGTGGCGCATCTGATCGAGACGCACAAGACCATGAACGTCGCGTAAGGCGGGTTTGTGGGACAAAGCCCCATTCGGCATAAGCCGGGTGGGGCTTTTTTGTGAGGCGCCACAAATGTCACTGCCAAGACCGGATTAATGTGGGAGCTGGCTTGCCTGCGATGGCGGTGGGCCAGTCAACCTGCTTGGCACTGATAAAGCGCTATCGCAGGCAAGCCAGCTCCCACAGGTGATCGGGTTCCTTCCACGAGACCAATAAATATCGGTTTTGCTCGTAGGAAGTTTCTGAATGTTACCGAGCACCGTAAATGTGTAACCCCACGCCCAAACATGAGGCAAAGTGCTACGCCGTTGCCCCGAAAACCCGCGTTTTAGACGCCCTGAAAAATTAGATCAAACGCTACACTTGCCGTGCTAGAAGGGTTTGCGAATAATAGGCCCGCAACTTGCAGCGTTAACAGGTTTAATATCTTTTGCCTCTGCATAAAATCCAGAGGCTGTCAATGTGCTGGAACCGCTTTCTCGGTGCTTCTGTAAATTGTTGTCGCATTGAGGAAATATCGGCTTCCGGCCTGTCGTTAGAATGCCGATCACTCGCTCGTCGTCGCCGATGCTGAACTGGCGCAGGACGCAGCACCGCTATTCGGTTTCACTCATTCGCATCGTGGGCCCTGGCTCATACTGCTGTTTTGCCCTATACCGATGGAGTCCCAAGATGAAGAAACTCGTGCTGTTGGGCGCCCTGGCGCTGTCCGTGCTGTCCATGCAGGCTTTCGCCGAAGGCAAGCCACTGAAGATTGGTATTGAAGCGGCTTACCCTCCGTTCGCCTCCAAGGCACCGGACGGCAGCATCGTCGGTTTCGACTACGACATCGGCAACGCCCTGTGCGAGCAGATGCAGGTCAAGTGCACCTGGGTCGAGCAGGAATTCGACGGCCTGATCCCGGCGCTGAAAGTGCGCAAGATCGACGCCATCCTGTCCTCGATGTCCATCACTGAAGACCGCAAGAAGTCCGTGGACTTCACCAACCGCTACTACCTGACCCCAGCTCGTCTGGTATTGAAGGAAGGCACTGCCGTCAGCGACAGCCTGGACGAACTGAAAGGCAAGAAAATCGGCGTGCAGCGCGGTTCGATCCACGACCGTTTCGCCAAGGAAGTGCTGGCTCCCAAAGGCGCCACCATTGTTCCTTACAGCTCGCAGAACGAAATCTACCTGGACGTAGAAGCCGGTCGCCTTGATGGCACCGTGGCCGACGCTACCCTGTTGCAGGAAGGCTTCCTCGACACGCCAGCCGGTAAAGGCTACGCGTTCACCGGCCCGGCTTTCACCGACGCCAAGTACTTCGGCGACGGCATCGGCATCGCGGTACGTAAAGGCGACAAGGAAAACCTGGACCGCATCAACGCTGCAATCGCCGCGATCCGTGCCAACGGCAAGTACAAGGCAATCCAGGACAAGTACTTCAACTTCGACATTTACGGCCCAGAAGCCAAGTAAACCGTCGCAGCTGTCTGTCCAGAATGGCGCAAGCACCAGGATCTCTGAAGTTTGCGCCATTTTTTCATCCCCCTTTTCGAGGACCTGAATCATGTTGAAAGGCTACGGGGCTGTCATCCTCGATGGCGCATGGTTGACGCTTCAGCTCGCCTTGTCGTCCATGGCCTTGGCCATTGTTCTGGGTCTGATCGGGGTCGCGTTGCGCCTCTCGCCGGTGCGCTGGTTGGCCTGGCTGGGCGACCTGTACTCCACGGTGATCCGCGGGATCCCCGACCTGGTGCTGATCCTGCTGATTTTCTACGGCGGTCAGGACCTGCTTAACCGCGTTGCGCCGTTGCTCGGCTACAACGACTACATTGACTTGAACCCCTTGGCCGCCGGTATCGGCACCCTGGGTTTCATCTTTGGCGCCTACCTTTCGGAAACCTTCCGTGGCGCCTTCATGGCCATTCCCAAGGGCCAGGCCGAAGCCGGCCTGGCGTATGGCATGAGCCCGTTCCAGGTGTTTTTCCGGGTGATGGTGCCGCAGATGATTCGGCTGGCGATCCCCGGGTTTACCAACAACTGGCTGGTACTGACCAAGGCCACCGCACTGATTTCGGTGGTGGGCCTGCAAGACATGATGTTCAAGGCCAAGCAGGCGGCAGACGCCACCCGCGAACCTTTTACCTTCTTCCTCGCAGTGGCGGCGATGTACCTGGTGATCACCAGCGTGTCGTTGCTGGCCCTGCGTCATCTTGAGAAGCGCTACTCGGTAGGCGTAAAGGCGGCTGATCTATGATCTTCGACTACAACGTCATCTGGGAGGCCATGCCGCTGTACCTCGGCGGCTTGCTGACCACCCTGAAACTGCTGGCCATTTCGCTGTTCTTCGGCTTGCTCGCGGCCTTGCCCCTGGGCCTGATGCGCGTGTCCAAGCAGCCGATCGCCAACGGTGTGGCCTGGCTGTACACCTATGTGATTCGCGGCACGCCGATGCTGGTGCAGCTGTTCTTGATCTACTACGGGCTGGCCCAGTTTGAAGCGGTGCGGGAAAGCTTCCTATGGCCGCTGCTGTCCAGCGCGACCTTCTGCGCCTGCCTGGCGTTTGCCGTCAACACCAGCGCCTACACCGCCGAAATCATCGCCGGCAGCCTCAAGGCTACGCCCCATGGCGAGATCGAAGCGGCCAAGGCCATGGGCATGTCGCGCTACAAGCTGTATCGCCGGATCCTGCTGCCATCGGCCCTGCGCCGGGCGCTGCCGCAGTACAGCAACGAAGTGATCATGATGCTGCAGACCACGAGCCTGGCCTCCATCGTCACCCTGATCGACATCACCGGTGCCGCACGCACGGTGAACGCCCAGTACTACTTGCCGTTCGAAGCCTATATCACGGCGGGTGCGTTCTACCTGTGCCTGACCTTCATCCTGGTGCGCCTGTTCAAGTTGGCCGAAGGCCGCTGGTTGAGCTACCTGGCTCCACGGAAGCATTGATATGGAACGTATCGATCACCTGTTGCCCTGGGGTCACCTGGGCTGCGAACGCCAACTGACGGTGTTCCGTTTCGGCAGCGGCGAGCGCAAGGCTTATATCCAGGCCAGCCTCCACGCTGATGAATTGCCCGGCATGCGCGCCGCCTGGGAGCTGAAAAAGCGCCTGACGGAACTGGAACAGCAAGGCGCCCTCAACGGCGTGATCGAGCTGGTTCCCGTCGCCAATCCGATGGGCCTGGGGCAGTTGCTGCAAGGCAGTCACCAGGGCCGTTTCGAGATCGGCAGCGGCAAGAATTTCAACCGTGATTTCGTCGAGTTGAGCGAGCCGGTTGCCGAGTTGCTCAATGGCAAGCTGGGGGATGATCCCCACGCCAACGTGCGCATGATCCGCCAGGCCATGACCGATGCGCTCAACGCCTTGCCCGCGCCGAGCAGCCAGCTGCAAGGCATGCAGCGGGTGTTGCTGAGCCATGCCTGCACCGCCGACGTGGTCCTCGACCTGCATTGCGATGCCGAGGCCGCGCTGCACATGTACGCGCTGCCGCAACACTGGCCGCAGTGGCGTTCGCTGTCGGCGCACCTGAATGTGAAGGTCGGCCTGCTGGCGGAAGATTCCGGCGGCAGTTCGTTTGACGAAGCCTGTTCGCTGCCGTGGCTGCGTCTGTCCCGGGCGTTCCCCGAGGCGCAGATTCCATTGGCGTGCCTGGCGACGACATTGGAGTTGGGCGGCCAGGCCGATACCGGCCGTGACGAAGCGATTTTCCACGCCGAAGGCATCCTGGCGTTCCTCGCCGAGCAAGGCCTGATCCGTGGTGAATGGCCCGCGCCGCAGCACGAACCCTGCGAAGGCCTGCCCTTTGAAGGCACCGAGTTGTTGTTCGCGCCTCACGCCGGCGTGATCAGTTACCTGCGTAAAGCCGGGGATGTGGTGGAAGCCGGCGACCCGATATTTGAAGTGATCGATCCCTTGTCCGACTGCGTGAGCATTGTTTGCGCGGGCACGCCTGGGGTGTTGTTTGCCGTTGAACGGCTACGTTATGCCCAAGCGGGTTTCTGGCTGGCCAAGGTGGCGGGGCGCGAAGCGCTGCGGCACGGGCGCTTGCTCAACGACTGACCAACTGTTTTTGTGAGAACCGACCGCATGTACAAACTTGAAGTCCAAGACCTGCATAAACGCTATGGCAGTCATGAAGTGCTCAAAGGTGTGTCCCTGGCCGCCGCGGCCGGTGATGTGATCAGCATCATCGGGTCCAGTGGCTCGGGCAAAAGTACCTTTTTGCGCTGCATCAACCTGCTGGAGCAACCCCACGCCGGCAAGATTCTGCTCAATAACGAAGAGCTGAAACTGGTGGCCAACAAAGACGGCGCCATGAAGGCTGCAGACCCGAAACAGCTGCAACGCATGCGTTCGCGACTGTCGATGGTGTTCCAGCACTTCAACCTGTGGTCCCACATGACCGCGCTGGAAAACGTCATGGAAGCGCCGGTGCACGTGCTGGGCATGTCGAAAAAAGACGCCCGGGAAAAGGCCGAGCACTACCTGGCTAAAGTGGGTGTGGGCCATCGTAAGGATGCGTTCCCTGGCCACATGTCCGGTGGCGAGCAGCAGCGCGTGGCGATTGCCCGGGCCCTGGCGATGGAGCCTGAAGTGATGCTGTTCGACGAACCCACCTCGGCGCTGGACCCGGAGCTGGTGGGCGAAGTGCTCAAGGTGATGCAGGACCTGGCCCAGGAAGGCCGGACCATGGTGGTGGTGACCCACGAAATGGGCTTTGCCCGTGAAGTCTCCAACCAACTGGTGTTTCTGCACAAAGGCATCGTTGAAGAACGTGGCAACCCGCGCGAAGTGCTGGTCAACCCACAGTCCGAGCGTTTGCAGCAGTTTCTTTCCGGCAGCTTGAAGTAATCAGGACTGCTTTTATGCACTGAATTAGTGCAAGCTTCACAATCCTGAGGTTGCCCCAATCCCCTGTGGGAGCGGGCTTGCTCGCGAATGCGGTGTATCAGTTGATACATTCGGTGACTGATCCACCGCATTCGCGAGCAAGCCCGCTCCCACATTTGGATCTTCACCAGCTTTAGAGATTTGTGTCGGTTTACGGGCTAGCATTGGCCTTTGTCTTCATTACTGTTACTCGCTTCGGATAGCACTCCATGACTGCCCATCGAATTGGTTTCCTGATTTGGCCCAGCACTAAAGCACTGACGCTTGCGCTGGCTGAGGAGGCCTTGCGCGTTGCTCAGCGGGTGCATCCGGACGTGGTGTACGAACTCTCGTTTTTGCAGGCCGAACCGCCAATCGACGGTGCCTGGCAGCTGCCGGGTGAACCCTGGGCCGGCAAGCTGGAAGGCTTTCAAAAGTTGTTCCTGCTGGCAGATGAGCCACCGACCGTCATCGCCTCCCAGCTCAGCACCGCCCTCAAGCAACTGGTGCGCGCCGGTTGCGTGATTGGCGGTCTGTCGGCCGGCGTGTACCCGCTGGCCCAACTCGGTCTGCTCGACGGCTATCGCGCTGCCGTGCACTGGCGCTGGCAGGACGATTTCGCCGAGCGTTTCCCCAAGGTCATCGCCACCAGTCATTTGTTCGACTGGGACCGTGACCGCCTGACCGCCTGCGGTGGCATGTCGGTACTCGACCTGCTGCTGGCAGTACTGGCCCGTGACCACGGCGCTGAGCTGGCCGGCGCCGTCTCGGAAGAACTGGTGGTAGAGCGCATCCGCGAAGGCGGCGAGCGCCAGCGCATCCCGTTGCAAAATCGCCTGGGTTCCAGCCATCCAAAGCTGACCCAGGCCGTGTTGCTGATGGAAGCCAACATCGAAGAGCCGCTGACCACCGACGAAATCGCCCAGCATGTGTGCGTATCCCGACGACAGCTCGAGCGGATCTTCAAGCAATACCTCAATCGCGTCCCCAGCCAGTACTACCTGGAACTGCGCCTGAACAAGGCCCGCCAGATGCTCATGCAAACCAGCAAGTCGATCATCCAGATCGGCCTGTCCTGCGGCTTCTCCTCGGGGCCGCACTTCTCCAGCGCCTACCGCAACTTCTTTGGCGCCACTCCTCGTGAAGACCGCAACCAGCGGCGCAGCAGCAGCCCGTTCGAGTTGTCGTCGGTGCCGTCCGAGCGCGGTTAACTTTCTATCTGCACACCCATGCGTTGCCGATAGCGCCTGAGGAGGGAGCTGCTCTGCGGCGACAGCGGGTTACCGCCCCAGTCCAGTGCGTGGAAGATATCCGCAGGCACTTCAAAAATGCCGGTACCGATATGGCGGATAGCGTTGTTGCTCAAGTCTGCGATGGTCAGTTCGCGCAAGCTGAACAGCCCGGGGGGCACGTGGCGGATGCCGGTGTTTTGCAGGTCGAGGATCTTCAAGTGCCGCATGTTGGTGAGTCGCGGTGTGATGCCCAGCGGGTTATCGCTCAGGTCCAGGTAGGTCAGCTGTTCAAGGCCGGCGAGCTGCTCCGCTGTGCTGGCCGTCAGCCGGAGAGTGCATTGGGGCAGGATCAGTTCTTTGAGCCGAGGCATGCGGAAGATCGGCTCCGGAACGTTGCCCAACGGGTAGCCCTGGACGGAGAGGCTTCGCAGTCGGCGGAAGCGCTCGAGGAAGGGTTCTATTTTTGACGTGGCGTTTTGAGCGTAAAGCGAGAGCATTGACACATGGTCGAAATTGGCCGTGAGCGCAGGCAGGTCGCCCAGCAGGGTCACCTCATAGCGCAGTTCGTGGGCAGCGGTGGGGCCGTCGTCGAAGCTATCGATCGGGGTTTCCCGGCGCCAGCACTGCTCCATCAGGTTTTTGAAACCAAACCGCCTGGCCTGTTCTTCAGCGCGTTGCTGCTGGCTCAAGAGGGTGTTCTGGGTCGGGTGTCGGTGGGGGGCATCAATGCGCCACTCCTCGAGGTCCGCCTGGAGTTTTTCGTACTCGGCTTCCATGCGCGTCAATTCCACCCGGCTCTCTTGCAGGCTACCCGGCATGCCATAGAGGAAGCGGTTGCATTCCGGGGTGGTAAAGGTGGGGTACAGCGCCTTGAGTCGCTCGATATCAACGCTCGGAGCTGAGGCATCCCAGCGTTCACCTGTGCGCTGAAAGTGGCTTTTTATACGGTTGATCACGGCTTCCGGGAAAGGATTGTTCCCGAAGTCGAAGGCTTCGCTGGTCAGGTCTGGCAGCGCGAAAAGCGCGTCGGGCAACGCGGTAATGCGATTGTTATTGAGCACGGCGGTTTGCAGGTGCGGGCGGGTGAGTACGCCCGCCGGCAAGTGCTCGATGCCGGTGGCCGCCAGGTCGAGGTAGCGCAGGTCCGGCATTCCTTCGACGTTGGGCACCAGGCCCAGCGGGTTGGCATAAAGGTCCAGGGATTCCAGGCGCGACAGCGATGTGAGGGTTGCCAGGCTCTCGGCGCTCAGGCGTATGTTGGCGTTGCTCAATACCAGCTCGGTCAGGCGCGGCATGCTCTCCAGCCCTTCGGGCAACGTACCGAGGGGGATGTTGCGCAACTCCAGGTGACGCACATTGCGAAAGCTGGCACAGAACGCGTGGGCGCCCAGGGTGCTCTCATCGCCTGTCAGTGACAGGGCCGAGACATGGGAGAAATCTGCCTCCAGGCGGGGCAGGTGGCCCATGATCGGGTTGTCATTGGCCAGGATGTAGCCGTCACGCTCATCGCCATAATGCGTGTCCATCGGGGTTTCCCGGCGCCAGCAGCGTTTGATTTCGTTGCTCAGGTCGAGGCGGTTCTGCAATTGTTCGCTGAACGCTTGCACTGTCAATTGCACACCCGTTTGCGGGTGCAAGTAAGGTGTCTGGATGTGCCACTGCAGCAGTTGCGTCTCCAACTGCGCGTACTCTTGCTCCAGCCTTGCCAGGCCTGGCAAGGCGCCGCCGGGCAATTGGTTGAGCTGGCGCAGCAGCGCCACGTTCTGCGCGTGAGTGAAGCCGGGGTACAGCGCCTGGGTGCGCTGCAGCACGGTCGGCGGTGTGCCTGGCACAGGTGCCGGATGGTCGGGCAGTGGGTAGCCGTCCATGCCGTCGAGCAGGCGTGGTTGTTTGCCAGAGGTGGGGCGCCGGCGTGGAAAGTGCTCCAGGACCGGCAACAGTCGCTCGCCAGGCAGCGCCACCTGGCTGAGGGCTTCGCGCAACTGCGTGCCTTGGCGGATGTGCAGGTTGAGCCGGTTGCGCTCGGTATCCGGCAGGGCTTGCAGGATGGCGGTGTAGAGGTCGGTTTCGCCATGCAGGTGCCGGCCCTGGCTGTCATAGGCCTGATAGAGGCCGTCTTCGTGCACCAGTACCTTGAGGGCATTGCCGTTGCCGGTGCCGATGCGCTGGCTGACGGTGCCGTTGAATGCATGCTCATGCACTTCCAGGCGCACCCTGCCGGACCAGCCGGGCAGCCTGGGCAGGGAATGCAGGGCCAGGGTGCGGGTGTCGGGGTTGTCGCTCGATTCCAGGTACAGGCCTTCATAGGCGCGGTTCAGGCGGACTTCCTGGGCGGTCCAGCGGGCCAGGTCCTCCAGGCTCCTGGGCAGTTTGCCAGCGTTCAGTTCGCGGCGTTCCTGGGCCGTGGCCTGGCGGGTCAGTTCATCGGCGACGCACCCCGGCAATGCCTTGTGCTCGTCCATCAGGCGCTGGCCATCAGCGGTCTGCGGGCGGTTGAGCGATTGATAGCGCGTGTCGAACAGGTTACTGCGCCGTGCCTGGGCCGCCGCCGCAATTTTTTTGCGCAGGGTGTGCAGCCGCGGAGCAAACGCCTTGGGCGGCTGGCCGAATTCCTCCCCCAGCATCGGCTTGATTTCGTCTTCCTCCAATGCCCGCAGGGCAGTCTCCAGCAGTTCGCCATTGTTCAGTTGGGCCTGGCTGATGCGCACCGCCGGCAGCGCGTCCTGGCTGGCGTATTGCCAAAAGACCTGGCCCTGGCTATCGACCACTTGCAGGGCCTTGGTGTCGGGCCACAGCTCGGGGCGGCCAAGCAACTGCAATTGGGTAAGGGCATCGGCCTTGCCGTATTGGCCCGGGTCGTCGCTGTTCATCTGGCGGATAAAGGTCGCCAGCTCCTCATCAATCCGAAAGCGTTGCACGGTATCGGCCAGCACGGCCGGGGTGGGCTGGCGCTGTACATGCAACTGGCGCAGGGTGTTTTCCGGGATATGGCTGACGCTGCGGATCTGTTCCAGCCGTGTCGGGCTGAAGCCCTCCACGCTGTGGCCGAGGCGGCGCATCAAGGTGGTGGCGTCCCAATACAACGGTTGGTCCAGCTCGGTATGCCAGGCCCCCGTGCCGTTATGCCAGACCCGTGGCTGGTAGGCCTCGGGGCGGGTGGGGTGAAGCAAGCTGTAGTGCTCGCGACCGGGCGCCTTATTCAGGGTGAACGGCTGCCGGTCGACCGTGATCACGGCCTGGTCCTGATGGTGGTAGATGCCTTGCTCATCCGCTTTTGACTGCTCCGGCAGGGCTGCCTGGCGTTGGTAGGGGCGCAGGTCGGGCTGCCAATACCGGGTTTTGCCGTCAGCCATCGGGACTGGCTTGAAGCCGTCGATAAAGGTTTTCGCGGGGGGCGCCATCAGTGCCCGAAGTTCGCTGGCGGCAATCGTACCGCCGGCCCCGAAAGTACCCAGTTGAATCAGCGCCTGGACCGTGCCCATCAGGTGCTCGAACGCCTCGCGGGTGCGGCCCTGTGCCCAATCAACCACCCCTTCGAAGGTTTCATCCAGCAACTGGTAGGCCATATAAGCCAGCATCGCTTCCCCCAGTACCGGCACGAAGGGCGCGACCACCATCGCGGCGATGTTGAGCAGGGTCGAGGCGATCTGCTGCAATGAATCCCACAGCGCCCAGCGGGCTTTCTGGTCGACGCGGGCGGTGGACACGGCGATCACCTTTGCGTCATTGAGGATTTTGTCGAGCGCCCGTTGGTAGCGATGGTTGGCCAGTGCGCCGGGGATCGCCACGGCGCTGAGCTGCAGGTTGGGGCGGTCCCTGGGTGTGTCGCGCCAACTGGGCAGCGGGTCGCCGGGCGTATGAGGGTGCCAGGTGATGTGGCTCAGGCGGCTGTTGAGGTTGGCGAAAAAATGCCCGCGATCCTCGTGGTTTACGAAGCGGCTGAAAAATTGCTGATAGTCGTGGCTGCGCAGTTGCCGGGTCAGTTCTGTCATGAACGCGGCGCTGGAAGGGTAGTGCTTGATCGGATGCTCGGGGTCGTCCGGCACGTAAGCGATCACCGGGACGATGGCCTGCTGGCGTTCAAGGTCCGGCGCGAACAGCACGGGACCGGTCAGTTGGGCGTTCATCATCCGCACGTCATGGCCACGCAGCGGTTTGCCGCCCAGGCTCGCGCCGGGTTGGCCATCGAGCAACCGTTGCAGCGCCTGGTGCGCGGCGGGGGGGATATCGTTTTTCATCAACGCCAGTTGCAGCGCGGTGTCCAGGGCGGCCCGTTGGCTGGCGCTGACCTGCGTCTGGAGCACGGCAGCAACGACGGCGTCGCTCAGGCCCAGGTTCTCTTCGAGGTAGCGCTGGTAGCGGGCGCCGATATCCAGCGTGCGGCACAGCTGGGTGAAGCGCTGGATCGGTAGTGTGGCCTGGATGCCGGGCAGCGGCGTTGACTGGCCTTGGGCGTCGGGTTGGCTGATGTAGTCGGAGGACGCTTCAAAGCGCTCGTCGGCTTCGAAGTTATGCAGCGCCGCCTCCAGCAACGACAGGGTCCAGGTGCGTGCGGCGCCGCTCTTGATCGGGAACCAGGGGATGGTGGCCGGGATGTACAGGCGCAGGAACGTGGTCTTCACGTTCAGCTCCAACCCGAACTGATCTTTCAGGGCTGCTTTCAGTAACGGCTCGGCGAACGCCTGCACATCCTGCAGCGCCGTCAGGCGTTGATCGACCTGGTTTTGTGCATGCCAGTGGCTGGCGTTGAGCGCGCGCCATTGTTGGCGTTGCTCGGCCGTGGTGCTGCGGTACCAGGGTTTGACATGGGGCGAACTGGCGCTCAAGGCCTCGCGCCGGGCGGCCGTGGCGGCCAGCAGCCAAGGCGCGATAGCCTGTTGCAGTGGTTGATAATGGCTGTCGGGATGCTGGGCATCGGCAGGGTTCAAGGTGTCGGGCATGGCGCTTTTCCTGTTGCGCGGAGTAAGCCGACAGCACAACAGGGCGGCGAGGGGGATTGGCAGTAGATAGTTGCGCATAAATCAATTGCGCGTGCCCCTGCCGCACAGAGGGCCGCGCGGTTTAAACTGCGCCATTGCGATGCTATTTGTCGCATTGGCGTAAACCCGCGAAAATCGCGGGTTGGCGCTATAAGAAGTTGTCGCTTGGCGGCAAGGCCGCGCTGAAAACTGTCCTTACAATCCCTGCATCGCCCGCCAGTTTCAGGCAGGCGTTCCTCTTCAGGAGACTCCGATGTCCGTTGAGCAAGCCCCGGTGCAACGTGCCGATTTCGACCAGGTCATGGTTCCCAACTACGCACCTGCCGCTTTCATCCCCGTGCGTGGCGCAGGTTCCCGCGTATGGGACCAGGCGGGCCGAGAGCTGATCGACTTTGCCGGCGGCATCGCGGTCAACGTATTGGGCCACGCCCACCCGGCGCTGGTCGGTGCACTGACCGAACAGGCCAACAAGCTGTGGCACGTGTCCAACGTCTTCACCAATGAGCCGGCCCTGCGCCTGGCCCACAAGCTGATCGACGCCACGTTTGCCGAGCGTGTGTTCTTCTGCAACTCCGGCGCCGAAGCCAACGAGGCCGCCTTCAAGCTGGCCCGTCGCGTCGCGTTCGATCGCTTCGGTACCGAGAAATACGAAATCATCGCCGCGCTGAACAGCTTCCACGGCCGTACCCTGTTCACCGTGAACGTGGGTGGCCAGTCGAAGTATTCCGACGGCTTCGGTCCGAAGATCGTCGGCATCACCCATGTGCCTTACAACGATCTGGATGCGCTGAAAGCGGCCATTTCGGACAAGACCTGCGCCGTGGTGCTGGAGCCGATCCAGGGCGAAGGCGGCGTATTGCCGGCTGAGCTGGCTTACCTGCAAGGCGCCCGCGACCTGTGCGACGCGAACAACGCGCTGCTGGTGTTCGACGAAGTGCAAACCGGCATGGGCCGCAGTGGCGAGTTGTTCGCCTATCAGCATTACGGCGTCGTGCCCGACATCCTCACCAGCGCCAAGAGCCTGGGCGGCGGTTTCCCGATCGCAGCCATGCTGACCCGCGAAGACCTGGCCAAGCATTTGGTGGTCGGCACCCACGGCACCACCTACGGCGGCAACCCGCTGGCGTGCGCGGTGGCGGAAGCGGTGATCGACGTGATCAACACGCCGGAAGTACTGGCGGGTGTTAACGCCAAGCACGACCTGTTCGTCTCCCGTCTTGAGAAGATCGGCCAGCAATACGGCATCTTCACCGAAGTGCGTGGCCTGGGCCTGCTGCTCGGTTGCGTGCTGAGCGATGCCTGGAAAGGCAAGGCCAAGGACATCTTCAACGCCGCTGAGCGTGAAGGCCTGATGATCCTGCAAGCCGGCCCGGATGTGGTGCGTTTCGCCCCGAGCCTGGTGGTGGAAGATGCCGATATCCAGGAAGGCCTGGACCGCTTCGAACGTGCTGTGAAAAAACTGACGCAAGCCTGATAGACCGTTGGGTGCCCGGCGAGTCGGGTATCCAACACAAATTTTGTATGCCGGACTCTTTAGTTGAAGCTGTGAAGATCAAATGTGGGAGCGGGCTTGCTCGCGAATGCAGTGGCTCAGTCACCTGAAATGTTGAATGACACACCGCTTTCGCGAGCAAGCCCGCTCCCACACTTGACCTCACTGATTTCAAGATCGTGTCCGGCATTTTTTCCTGTGAGTTTTTCGAGTTAAGGAGTGACACCATGCTGGTGATGCGCCCCGCGCAAATGGCTGATCTGGGCGAGGTACAGCGTCTGGCTGCGGACAGCCCGATTGGTGTCACTTCCTTGCCGGATGATGTCGAGCGCCTGAGCGACAAGATCGCCGCGAGCGAAGCGTCCTTCGCCGCCGAGGTCAGCTTCAACGGCGAAGAAAGCTATTTCTTCGTGCTTGAAGACTCCGACGCCGGCAAGCTGGTGGGCTGCTCGGCCATCGTTGCCTCGGCGGGCTACTCGGAACCGTTCTACAGCTTCCGTAACGAGACCTTTGTGCACGCGTCCCGCGAGCTGAAGATCCACAACAAGATCCACGTGCTCTCGCAGTGCCATGACCTCACCGGCAACAGCCTGCTGACCAGCTTCTACGTGGTGCCGGAACTGGTAGGCTCGCCGTGGTCGGAACTCAACTCCCGTGGCCGCCTGTTGTTCGTGGCCGGTCACCCGGAGCGCTTCGCGGATTCGGTGGTGACCGAGATTGTGGGCTACAGCGACGAGAACGGTGATTCGCCGTTCTGGGACGCCATCGGCCGCAACTTCTTCGACCTCAACTACGCCGCCGCCGAGCGCCTGTGCGGGTTGAAGAGCCGGACCTTCCTGGCCGAACTGATGCCGCATTACCCGATCTACGTGCCGCTGTTGCCGGACGCCGCCCAGGAAGCCATGGGCCAGGTGCACCCGCGGGCGCAGATCACCTTCGACATCCTCATGCGCGAAGGCTTCGAGACTGACCATTACATCGACATCTTCGACGGCGGCCCAACCCTGCACGCACGGGTCTCGGGCATTCGCTCGATCGCGCAGAGCCGTGTGGTGCCGGTGAAGATTGGTGAGATGGTCAAGGGTGTCGGCCGCCAGTACCTGGTGAGCAACGGCCAGTTGCAGGATTACCGCGCGGTGATGCTGGAACTGGACTACGCACCGGGCAAGCCAGTGACCCTGGACCTGGAAACCGCCGAAGCCCTGGGCGTCGGCGAGGGTGCCAGCGTTCGACTGGTAGCGGTTTAAGAATGAGTTTCGCGGGTGGCCTGCAAGGCGGCCCGTTTGAGGAGATAGCATGATCGTTCGTCCCGTACGCAGCAGCGATTTACCGGCCCTGATTGATCTGGCGCGCAGCACCGGCACCGGCCTCACCACCTTGCCGGCCAACGAAGAGCGCCTGACCCATCGGGTCGGCTGGGCTGAAAAGACCTTTCGCGGCGAAGCCGGGCGCGGTGATGCGGACTACCTGTTCGTGCTGGAAAACGACGAAGGCCGCGTGGTGGGGATTTCCGCCATCGCCGGTGCCGTCGGCCTGCGTGAGCCTTGGTACAACTTCCGGGTCGGCCTGACGGTCAGCGCCTCTCAGGAGCTGAACATTTACCGTGAAATCCCGACGCTGTTCCTGGCCAACGACCTGACCGGCAACTCCGAGTTGTGCTCGTTGTTCCTGCACGCCGATTACCGCAACGGCCTTAACGGTCGCATGCTGGCCAAGGCGCGCATGCTGTTTATCGCGGAATTCCCGCAGTTGTTCGGCAACAAGATCATCGCCGAGATGCGCGGCATGTCCGACGAAGCCGGGCGCTCGCCGTTCTGGGAAAGCCTGGGTCGGCACTTCTTCAAGATGGAGTTCAGCCAGGCCGACTACCTCACCGGCGTGGGCAACAAGGCGTTTATCGCCGAGCTGATGCCGAAGTTTCCGTTGTACACCTGCTTCCTGTCTGAAGACGCGCGCAACGTGATCGGCAAGGTCCACACCGACACCGAGCCGGCCCTGAGCATGCTCAAGAGCGAAGGCTTCAGCTACCAGGGCTACGTCGACATCTTCGACGCGGGCCCGGCGGTGGAGTGTGAAACCACCAAGATCCGCGCGGTACGTGACAGCGAAGCGCTGGTGCTGGCGATTGGCACGCCGGGCGACGACGCCACGCCGTTCCTGATCCATAACCGCAAACGCGAAGATTGCCGCATCACCGCCGCACCGGCACGGTTGGCTGCGGGCACCCTGGTGGTCGATCAACAGACTGCCAAGCGCCTGCAACTGATCGCCGGTGATCAAGTGCGTGCCGTACCGTTGTCCGCTGCCCGGGAGTCGAAATAATGAATTCGTTGTATATCGCAGGTAGCTGGTTGGCTGGCCAGGGTGAAGTCGTTGAATCCCTGAACCCGGTGACCCAGCAGGTGGTGTGGTCGGGTAACAGCGCGACTGCCGAGCAGGTCGAATCCGCCGTTCAGGCCGCACGCCAGGCATTTCCAGCCTGGGCCAAGCGCTCCCTGGAAGAGCGCCTGAGCGTGCTGGAAGCCTTCGCCGCCAACCTGAAAAGCCGTGCCGACGAACTCGCCCGCTGCATCGGTGAGGAAACCGGCAAGCCTTTGTGGGAATCGGCGACCGAAGTCACCAGCATGGTCAACAAGGTCGCGATCTCGGTGCAAAGCTACCGCGAACGTACCGGCGAGAAGAGCGGCCCACTGGGCGACGCCACCGCCGTGCTGCGCCACAAGCCCCACGGTGTGGTGGCGGTGTTTGGCCCTTACAACTTCCCGGGTCACCTGCCTAACGGCCACATCGTGCCGGCCTTGCTGGCGGGTAACAGCGTACTGTTCAAGCCGAGCGAGCTGACTCCGAAAGTCGCCGAGCTGACCGTGCAATGCTGGATCGACTCCGGCCTGCCGGCGGGCGTGTTGAACCTGCTGCAAGGCGCGCGGGAAACCGGGATCGCCCTGGCGGCCAACCCGGGTATCGACGGTCTGTTCTTCACCGGCTCCAGCCGTACCGGCAACCATCTGCACCAGCAATTCGCCGGGCGCCCGGACAAGATCCTCGCGCTGGAAATGGGCGGCAACAACCCGCTGGTGGTGGACGAAGTGGCCGATGTGGACGCGGCGGTGTACACCATTATCCAGTCGGCGTTTATCTCGGCCGGCCAGCGTTGCACCTGTGCCCGTCGCCTGCTGGTGCCGCAAGGCGCGTGGGGTGATGCGTTGCTCGCTCGCCTGGTGGCAGTGAGTTCGACCATTGAAGTCGGCGCGTTTGACCAACAACCGGCGCCGTTCATGGGCTCGGTGATTTCCCTCGGTGCCGCCAAGGCGTTGATGGATGCCCAGGAATTGCTGCTGGCCAATGGCGCCGTGGCGCTGTTGGAAATGACCCAACCCCAGGCCCAGGCTGCGCTGCTGACACCGGGGATTATCGATGTGAGCGAGGTGACGGATCGCGCTGACGAAGAGCTGTTCGGCCCGCTGCTGCAAGTGATCCGCTACACCGATTTCGAGGCGGCGATTGCCGAGGCCAACAACACTCAATACGGCTTGGCGGCCGGGTTGCTGTCGGATTCCGAAGCGCGTTACCAGCAGTTCTGGCTGGAGAGCCGTGCCGGGATCGTCAACTGGAACAAACAGCTGACGGGGGCTGCGAGCAGCGCACCGTTTGGCGGGGTAGGGGCTTCGGGCAACCATCGCGCCAGCGCCTATTACGCGGCGGATTATTGTGCGTACCCGGTGGCCTCCCTTGAGACCCCGAGCCTGGTGCTACCGGTGACGTTAACCCCGGGTGTGACGCTGATCTAAATGTGGGAGCGGGCTTGCTCGCGAAGGCGGTGTGTCATTCAACATTTCAGGCGACTGAACCACCGCTTTCGCGAGCAAGCCCGCTCCCACACTTGATTTGTGGTGTGTTCAAGTAATTTGATGCCTATAAAAATACAGATGTTCGTGGAGCCTCGCCGATGAAATCCTGTGAAGTCAATTTTGACGGTCTCGTGGGGCCGACCCATAACTACGGCGGTTTGTCCTACGGCAACGTCGCGTCCCAGAGCAACAGCCAGCAGTCCTCCAACCCGAAGGAAGCGGCGCTGCAAGGCCTGGCGAAGATGAAAGCGCTGATGGAAATGGGCTTTGTGCAAGGTGTGCTGGCGCCCCAGGAACGTCCGGATGTGGCCGCCTTACGCAGCCTCGGTTTTGCCGGCACCGACGCTCAGGTCATCCAGCAAGCCGCCAAACAAGCCATGCCGTTGTTGGTTGCCAGTTGCTCGGCGTCGAGCATGTGGGTGGCCAACGCCGCCACCGTCAGCCCGAGCGCAGACACAGCCGATGGCCGCGTGCATTTCACGGCCGCCAACCTCAACTGCAAATACCACCGCAGCATCGAGCACCCGACCACCAGCCGCGTGCTGGGGGCGATGTTCGCTGACCAGAGGCACTTCGCCCACCACGCCGCCTTGCCGGCCGTGGCGCAGTTCGGCGACGAAGGCGCGGCCAACCACACGCGTTTCTGCCGCGACTATGGCGAGGCGGGCGTAGAGTTTTTCGTGTTCGGCCGCAGTGCGTTCGACACCCGCTACCCGGCGCCGCAAAAGTACCCGGCGCGCCAGACCCTCGAGGCCTCCCAGGCAGTCGCTCGCCTGCACGGCCTGCGGGATGACGGCGTGGTCTACGCCCAGCAGAACCCGGCGGTGATCGATGCCGGTGTGTTCCACAACGACGTGATCGCGGTGGGCAATGGCGAGGTGCTGTTCTATCACGAGGATGCGTTCCTCAACACCGAACAGATGCTCGGCGAGCTGCAGGGCAAACTCGGCAAGCTCGGTGGCAATTTCCAGTCGATCTGCGTGCCCCGTGCCCAGGTCGGCGTTGAAGATGCGGTGCGTTCCTACCTGTTCAACAGCCAGTTGCTGAGCCGCGCCGACGGTTCGATGCTGCTGATCGTGCCGGAAGAATGCCGCGCCAACGAACGCGTCTGGCAGTACCTGCAAGGCCTGACATCCTCGGGAGGGCTGATCCGCGAAGTCAAGGTCTTCGACCTCAAGCAAAGCATGCAGAACGGCGGTGGCCCGGCGTGCCTGCGCTTGCGCGTCGCGCTGAATGAAACCGAACTGGCGGCGGTCAACCCAGGGGTTATCATGACGGCGCCGTTGTACGACACGCTGACCCAATGGGTCGACAAGCACTACCGCGACAGCCTGCGGGAAACTGACCTGGCTGACCCGCAATTGCTGCTTGAGTGCCGGACGGCACTGGATGAACTGACGCAAATCCTTAAACTGGGCTCGGTTTATCCTTTCCAGATCAATTAATGCCGCACGGCTGAGAACTATTTATGACCACCGACACCCTGAAACTGATCCTTGAAGACACCGACGGCACCCAGCTGGAAACCTCCTGCACCCGCGTCGCCGTGGTGTGGCAGGGCAAGGAGATCTGGATCCAGCACGACGGCCGTGGCCAACTGTTGATCGGCGTTGACGTGGAAGAGGGCGACGCGGAATACGCCAACCTGCTGATGCGCCCATTGGCCACCAACCTGATGAGCCTGCAACTGGAAATGGAACCGGCCGACGTTGAAGGTGATGACGACGATCACGTCCACGGTCCTGGCTGCAACCACTAAGGAAGCTGCTTATGCTCGCCCTCGGCAAACTGCTTGAACTGACCCTCGCCGGTCGTGAACCGGCGCAAAAAATTCAACTGACTGTCGATGGCGTGCAACTGCGCTGGCTCAGTGAGGGCGCGCTGGAAGTGCGGCCTCCTGAAGCGCGGGACAACGGCGGCGACGTGCTGCTGTCGTCTGGCATCCATGGCAACGAAACCGCGCCAATCGAATTGGCCGACCGCTTGCTGCAAGGCATTGCCCGTGGGGAGATCAAGCCCCGCACCCGTATTCTGTTCCTGTTCGGTAACCCCGAGGCCATGCGCCGCGGCGAGCGTTACCTTGAACTGGACGTCAACCGGCTGTTCAACGGCCGTCATGAACAAAGCATCGGCCCCGAAGCCATGCGCGCCGCCGAGCTTGAGCAGTTGGCCCGCACCTTCTTCAGTGTGCCGGGGCGTAGCCGTTTGCACTACGACCTGCACACCGCCATCCGTGGCTCGAAGATCGAGCAGTTCGCGCTGTATCCCTGGAAAGACGGTCGTCAGCATTCGCGCCGTGAACTGGCGCGCCTGCGAGCCGCCGGCATGGAAGCGGTGCTGCTGCAGAACAAGACCTCGATCACCTTCACCGCGTTTACCTACGAGCAGCTTGAGGCCGAGTCCTTCACCCTGGAGCTGGGCAAGGCCCGGCCGTTCGGGCAGAACCAGGGCGTGGACGTATCGCGCCTGGAAACCCGCCTCAAGCAGATCATCGAAGGCAACGAGCCGGCCACCGAGAGCCTGGACGGCTTGAAGCTGTTCAGCGTCTCCCGGGAAGTGATCAAGCACAGCGATACCTTCGTCCTGCATTTGCCGGCGGACGTGGAAAACTTTTCGGAGTTGGAGAAGGGTTACCTGCTGGCCGAGGACATTGCCAAGACCCGCTGGGTAATCGAAGAGGAGGGCGCACGCATCATCTTCCCGAACCCGAAGGTCAAGAATGGCTTGCGCGCAGGGATACTGATTGTGCCGACCACGGATGCTGGCCTGGCCTGACTCCCGAGACTGACTCGGTCAAATGTGGGAGCGGGCTTGCTCGCGAAGGCGGTGTATCAGTCAGACATGTATTGACTGACACTCCGCTTTCGCGAGCAAGCCCGCTCCCACATTTGCTTGGTGGTGTTGCTTAAACCGCTACCGCCCGTGGCTCATTGCGACGCAGTGCGCGAACCTTGTGCAGGGTGTCGGCGCAGGTGCGTGCCGCTTCCTGGCCCTTGTGCACGAAGTGCTCATAAAAGAACGTGTGGTGCTCGCTGCCCGCGTGGAAGTGGTGCGGGGTCAGGGATACCGAGAACACCGGCACTTCGGTTTCCAGCTGGACCTGCATCAGGCCGCTGACCACGGACTGGGCCACGAACTCGTGACGGTAGATCCCGCCGTCCACCACCAGGGCGGCCGCGACGATACCGGCATAACGGCCGGACTTGGCCAGCAGCTTGGCGTGCAGGGGCAATTCAAAGGCGCCGCCGACTTCGAAGAAATCGATGTCCGATTCCTGGTAGCCCTGGGCGATCATTTCGGCGAGGAAACCTTTACGGCTCTGATCGACAATATCCTTGTGCCAGCAGGCCTGGATAAACGCGACGCGCTCGCCGTGATGGTTTTTGCTTTTGCTGTCGATTGCGGTGGGTTGCATGTTCTGACTCCTGTTTAAGAAAAAAACAGGGCGTTATGAATCGAATGGGATTTAAGGGTACGCACAGCTGGCTCATGTAACCATGACGTCAGCGCGGCCCTTAGGTGCCAATCCCGTTCTCTCTTCATCCGGACTATGACCGTCGGCCCCGGGATCACACCGGGTCTGCTGACCTTGTCGCCGTCCTGCCGAGGCAGTTCGAGGCGCCAAGCGCTCGCGGGCTATGCACATTGCGTGCAATTACCGCCGGTGGGGAATTACACCCCGCCCTGAGAACGTTGCCGCCAGAACCCTGGCGGCGGAGAGTTTTTATCATGGTTTTTCAGAAACTGCACGGTTGGTTTATCGATAGCCTATATCGGTTTGTTTGGTTGGTATTCGATTGTGCAAGCGCGGGGCTTGATATTCCGCGGGTTTGCCCGCAGTAATCGTTAATACAAGAAACGCTCCAATCCGCTAGAGGCTAGTTTGATGACCGTGATTGACCTGCGCAGCGACACAGTGACCCAACCGACCCCAGGCATGCTCGAGGCGATGGCAACGGCTGCCAGTGGCGACGACGTTTACGGCGAAGACCCGAGCGTCAATCGCCTGGAAGCCGAACTGGCCAAGCGCCTGGGTTTTGCCGCCGCGTTGTTCGTGCCCACCGGCACCATGAGCAACCTGCTGGCGTTGATGGCGCACTGTGAGCGTGGCGAGGAATACATCGTCGGCCAGCAGGCCCACACCTACAAATACGAAGGCGGCGGCGCGGCGGTTCTCGGCTCGATCCAGCCACAACCCCTGGAAGTGCAGGCCGACGGTTCCCTGAACCTGGAGCACGTGCTGGCGGCGATCAAGCCGGACGACTTCCACTTCGCCCGCACCCGCTTGCTGGCGCTGGAAAACACCATGCAGGGCAAAGTCCTGCCCCTTGAGTACCTGGCAGCCGCGCGGGCGTTTACCCGGGAGCACGGCTTGGCCTTGCACCTGGACGGCGCGCGGCTCTACAACGCGGCGGTCAAGCTGGGTGTGGATGCGCGGGAGATTGCCCAGCACTTCGATTCGGTGTCGGTGTGCCTGTCCAAAGGCCTGGGCGCGCCGATCGGCTCGGTGTTGTGCGGCTCCACGGCATTGATCGCCAAGGCCCGCCGTTTGCGCAAAATGGTCGGGGGCGGCATGCGTCAGGCCGGTTCGCTGGCGGCGGCGGGGCTGTACGCCCTGGATCACCAGGTGCAGCGCCTGGCCGACGACCACGCCAACGCCCAATGGCTGGGGGATGAGCTGCGCAAGGCGGGTTATACGGTGGAGCCGGTGCAGACCAATATGGTCTACGTGGATATCGGTGATCGGGCCCAGGCCTTGAAGGCGTTTGCTGCCGAGCGCGGGATCAAGTTGAGCGCCGCGCCGCGTCTGCGCATGGTCACTCACCTGGACGTCAGCCGGGCACAGATCGAGCAAGTGCTCGCGACATTTGTCGAGTTTTCCCGGAAATGACAGTGCAGACCGTCTAATTGACTGTTTCTATCACATAAACACGCTGTACCACGGGCAAAGGGCCGATATAATGCGGCCCTTTGCCGTCGCTCCGTCTGATGACGTTTAGCACTGGCCTTTGGCCGCAGCCTCCGTGGAAGAACCTAATGAAAAGCGCAGAAATCCGTGAAGCCTTCCTTCGCTTCTTCGAAGAGCAAGGTCACACCCGTGTCGCCTCCAGCTCCTTGATCCCAGGCAATGACCCAACCCTGCTGTTCACTAACGCGGGGATGAACCAGTTCAAGGACTGCTTCCTGGGCCAGGAAAAGCGCGCCTACACCCGCGCCACCAGCAGCCAGAAGTGCGTACGCGCCGGCGGCAAGAACAGCGACCTGGAAAACGTGGGCTACACCGCCCGCCACCACACATTCTTCGAGATGCTGGGCAACTTCAGCTTCGGCGACTATTTCAAGAAAGATGCGATCACCTTCGCCTGGACCTTCCTGACCGGCGTGCTGAAGCTGCCGAAGGAAAAACTCTGGGTCACCGTCTACGCCACCGATGACGAAGCCTACGACATCTGGACCCAGCAAATCGGTGTGCCGGTCGAGCGCATGATTCGCATCGGCGACAACAAGGGCGCGCCTTACGCCTCCGACAACTTCTGGACCATGGGCGACACTGGCCCGTGCGGCCCGTGCACCGAGATTTTCTACGATCACGGCGCCGACATCTGGGGCGGCCCACCGGGCTCGCCGGAAGAAGACGGCGACCGCTACATCGAAATCTGGAACAACGTGTTCATGCAGTTCAACCGCACCGCCGATGGCGTGTTGCATCCGTTGCCAGCGCCGTCGGTGGACACCGGCATGGGCCTGGAGCGGATCAGTGCGGTGATGCAGCACGTTCACTCCAACTACGAGATTGATCTGTTCACCAACTTGCTGAGCGCTTCGGCCGCGGCCATTGGCTGTGCCAACGACAATCAGTCGTCGCTCAAGGTGGTGTCGGACCACATCCGCTCCTGCGGCTTCCTGATCGCCGACGGCGTGCTGCCGTCGAACGAAGGCCGTGGCTATGTGCTGCGCCGCATCATCCGTCGCGCCTGCCGTCACGGTAACAAGCTGGGCGCCACCGGCAGCTTCTTCTACAAGATCGTTGCCGCGCTGGTGGCCGAGATGGGCGATGCCTTCCCGGAACTCAAGCAGCAGCAAGCCAACATCGAGCGCGTGCTGAAGGCTGAAGAAGAGCAGTTCTCCAAGACCCTGGAGCACGGCCTGAAGATCCTCGAGCAGGACCTGGCCGAGCTCAAAGGCACCGTGGTGCCGGGCGACGTGGTGTTCAAGCTGTACGACACCTACGGTTTCCCGATGGACCTGACCGCCGACATCGCCCGCGAACGCGAGCTGACCATCGACGAAGCCGGGTTTGAGCGTGAGATGGAAGCCCAGCGTGTACGTGCCCGTTCCGCCAGCTCCTTTGGCCTGGACTACAACACCCTGGTAAAGGTTGATGTAGCGACTTCGTTCATTGGTTATGAGGCCACCGTTGGCTCGGCCAAGATCGTGGCTATCTATAAGGACGGCAAGTCGGTGGACGTGCTGAACGAAGGTGATGAGGGCGTTGTAGTCCTCGACCAGACCCCGTTCTACGCTGAATCCGGTGGCCAGGTGGGTGACTGCGGTTTCCTCAGCTCGACGTCCGGTCGCTTTGAAGTGCGCGACACCACCAAGACCGGCGGTGCTTTCCTGCATCACGGCATGCTGGTACTGGGTAACCTGACCGTCGGTGCGCCGGTGGACACTCAGGTAGATGCCGACGTACGGCATGCAACCGCTTTGAACCACTCGGCCACTCACTTGCTGCACGCCGCGTTGCGTCAGGTGCTGGGTGAGCATGTGCAGCAGAAGGGTTCGTTGGTGGATAGCCAGCGCCTGCGTTTTGACTTCAGTCATTTCGAGGCGATCAAGCCTGAGCAGTTGAAGGCCCTGGAAGACATCGTCAACGCCGAGATTCGCAAGAACACTCTGGTGGAAACCGAAGAAACTGACATTGAGACCGCCAAGCAAAAAGGCGCCATGGCGTTGTTCGGCGAGAAGTACGGCGACGAAGTGCGCGTACTGAGCATGGGCGGCAGCTTCTCGGTGGAGCTGTGTGGCGGTATCCACGCCAGCCGTACCGGCGACATCGGCCTGCTGAAGATCATCAGCGAAGGCGGTGTGGCTTCCGGCGTGCGTCGTATTGAAGCGATCACCGGTGCTGCGGCCCTGGCTTACCTCAATGCGGCAGAAGAACAACTCAAGGAAGCGGCCGGCCTGGTCAAGGGCAGCCGCGACAACCTGATCGACAAGCTCTCCGGCGTACTGGAGCGCAACCGTCAGCTGGAGAAACAGCTGGAGCAGTTGCAGGCCAAGGCGGCCAGCGCGGCGGGCGACGATCTGTCGGCTTCCGCCCTGGACATCAAGGGTGTGAAAGTACTGGCCGTGCGCCTGGACGGTCAGGACGGCAAGGCGCTGTTGGCCTTGGTCGATCAGTTGAAGAACAAGCTCGGCCGCGCAGTGATCCTGCTCGGCAGTGTCCATGAGGAGAAGGTTGTTCTGGTTGCCGGTGTAACCAAAGACCTGACTGGCCAACTCAAGGCCGGTGATTTGATGAAGCAAGCCGCTGCGGCAGTGGGCGGGAAGGGCGGTGGTCGTCCGGACATGGCGCAAGGCGGTGGTGTTGACGCCGGCGCCCTGGACGCGGCCCTGGCCCTGACCGTGCCGTTTGTCGAGGCAGGTATTTAAGACGCTGTTAATGAGCCCGTGGTCTAGTCGCGGGCTCAGTCAGTGCGGGTTGATTGAATAACAGGCGCCCCTTTACGGGCTGAGGCGGCTTAGAAATGGCTTTGATCGTACAGAAATTTGGAGGCACCTCGGTCGGCTCTGTCGAAAGAATCGAGCAGGTCGCCGACAAGGTTAAGAAATTCCGCGATGCCGGCGATGACCTGGTGGTGGTGCTGTCGGCCATGAGCGGCGAGACCAATCGCCTGATCGATCTGGCCAAGCAAATCAGTGGCGATCAGCAACCGGTTCCCCGTGAGCTGGACGTGATCATTTCCACTGGTGAGCAGGTGACCATCGCGTTGCTGGCCATGGCGCTGAACAAGCGTGGGGTGCCGGCGGTGTCCTACACTGGCAACCAGGTCCGCATTCTTACGGATAGCGCGCACACTAAAGCACGCATCCTGCAGATTGATGACCAGAAGATTCGCGCTGACCTGAAGGCCGGTCGTGTGGTGGTTGTCGCCGGTTTCCAGGGCGTCGACGAGCACGGCAACATCACCACCCTCGGTCGTGGCGGCTCCGACACCACCGGCGTGGCCCTGGCGGCAGCCCTGAAGGCTGACGAGTGCCAGATCTACACCGATGTGGATGGCGTCTACACCACCGACCCGCGGGTTGTGTCCGTGGCCCAGCGCCTGGACAAGATCACCTTCGAAGAGATGCTGGAAATGGCCAGCCTCGGTTCCAAGGTATTGCAGATCCGTGCCGTTGAGTTTGCCGGCAAGTACAACGTTCCGCTGCGCGTACTGCACAGCTTCAAGGAGGGTCCGGGCACCCTCATTACTATTGATGAAGAGGAATCCATGGAACAGCCGATCATTTCCGGTATCGCTTTCAACCGTGATGAAGCCAAGCTGACTATCCGTGGCGTGCCAGACACCCCGGGCGTGGCTTTCAAGATTCTGGGCCCTATCAGTGGCGCGAACATCGAAGTCGACATGATCGTGCAGAACGTTTCGCACGATAACACCACCGATTTCACCTTCACCGTGCACCGCAACGAGTACGATGCGGCGGAGCGGATCCTGCAGAACACCGCGAAGGAAATCGGCGCCCGTGAAGTGGTCGGCGATACCAAGATTGCCAAGGTGTCGATCGTGGGTGTGGGCATGCGCTCCCATGCGGGCGTTGCCAGCCGCATGTTCGAAGCCCTGGCCAAGGAAAGCATCAACATCCAGATGATTTCCACCTCGGAAATCAAGGTGTCGGTGGTGATCGAAGAGAAGTACCTGGAGCTGGCTGTACGCGCATTGCATACCGCGTTTGAGCTCGACGCTCCGGCCCGACAGGGCGAGTGATGCGTTGCCAGGAAGGCGCGGTTATCCGCGCCTTTCATTTTTTTGCCGGGCGCGTGGTGAAGACCTGTTCTTTTGCCTGCGCTCGACAATACTTAGGCGGTAGGGCTACGGCCATCTGGTTGTAGGTCGAATGCCTTTTTTTTGCAGACTGTTGTTCCCGAAATGAAATGCGTGAGGAGAAAGGTATGTTGATTCTGACTCGTCGATGCGCAGAAAGCCTGATTATTGGTGATGGCGAAATCACCGTGACCGTGCTCGGCGTCAAAGGCAATCAAGTGCGTATCGGGGTTAACGCTCCGAAAGAGGTGGCTGTCCACCGCGAGGAAATCTACCTGCGGATCAAGAAAGAGAAGGACGAAGAACCAAGCCATTAATTTTTATCGTTTTTTATGTTTGCAAACGGGGATGAAGCTGGTTAATATACGCCCCGTGTTGCGGAGAGCTGGCCGAGTGGCCGAAGGCGCTCCCCTGCTAAGGGAGTACACCTCAAAAGGGTGTCGGGGGTTCGAATCCCCCGTTCTCCGCCATTATTTGCTTAGTACGTTGCAATCTGGTTTTTTCGCTAAGTTGTTGAAATTAAACGAAAAAATAGCTTTACATAGAGATTGAACGGCCTATAATGCGCGGCAACAAATGCACTCGTAGCTCAGCTGGATAGAGTACTCGGCTACGAACCGAGCGGTCACAGGTTCGAATCCTGTCGAGTGCACCATTTAAGAGTTAGTTGCAGCAATGCAGGTAACTTGGCTTCAACCAGTTGTGATCTGGTCTAAAAACACAATCTGCACTCGTAGCTCAGCTGGATAGAGTACTCGGCTACGAACCGAGCGGTCACAGGTTCGAATCCTGTCGAGTGCACCAAACAACAAAAAGCCCGCCTAGTGCGGGCTTTTTGCCGTCTTGGATTTTTATTTGCCGTGGCGCCTTTTTCTCCCGCCCATGTGTTTTCCTTTCAAGCGGCGTCGTCGCAGTTCATATGTGTGGCCAATGTTCAGCTTTGTGTCGCAAGCGCTTGTTCTTTCCAGTTTTTTGACGTTAAAAGCGGCCGCCCGGTGTATCATTGCGCCCGTCAGCCCCGCCGGGGCTTGTGGAACACCTCCATGGACTTACCCAGTAGTTACTCAGTACCCCGTTTTACCAATCATGAATTGACTGATTGATCCTTCCGGCGTGCCCCGCTGCTGGGAGTGGAGTTCGCCTATGACCGAAGTTGAAGTAAAGAAAACACAAGAAAGCCTGCAGGATCGCCTGGCTCAAGTCGTCGAGCTGCTGCAGCGCCAGCGTGTGGTCGAAGACCTGACCCATCGCCAGGAGGGCGCGAATCATGACCGGGTCGAGAACCTGGTCCACCGGCAAAACCTTGTCGAGCTGCAGCGCAAGCTCGATGACCTGCACTCTGCCGACGTTGCCTACATCCTCGAAGCCTTGCCGCTTAATGACCGCCTGACGCTTTGGCAGTTGGTCAAGGCTGATCGCGACGGCGACATCCTCCTCGAAGTATCCGACTCGGTCCGTGAAACCCTGATCGCCGACATGGACGATCACGAGCTCCTGGCTGCCGCCAAGGACATGGATGCCGACGAACTCGCTGACCTGGCTTCCGAGCTGCCGCGTGACGTCGTCCATGAGCTGATGGAAACCCTCGACGCCCAACAGCGTGAGCGTGTGCGCTCGGCGCTGTCCTACGACGAGGAGCAGGTCGGTGCGTTGATGGACTTCGAGATGGTCACCATCCGCGAAGACGTCAGCCTGGAAGTGGTTTTGCGTTACCTGCGCCGCCTCAAGGAGCTGCCAGGCCACACCGACAAACTGTTCGTGGTCGATTACGAAGGCATTCTCAAGGGCGTGCTGCCGATCAAGCGTCTGCTGGTCAATGACCCGGAGAAGAAAGTCGCGGACGTCATGGCCAGTGACCCTGTGAGTTTCCATCCGGACGAAGACGCTTACGACGCTGCCCAGGCGTTCGAGCGTTATGACTTGATCTCGGCCCCGGTGGTCGACAAGAACGGCAAGCTGATCGGCCGTCTGACCATTGATGAAATGGTCGACCTGATTCGTGAGGAGAGCGAAAGCGAAGTCCTCAACATGGCCGGTCTGCGAGAAGAAGAAGATATTTTTGCGTCGGTCTGGAAGTCCCTGCGTAACCGTTGGGCCTGGCTGGCAGTCAATTTGATTACCGCGTTTATTGCGTCACGGGTGATTGGCCTGTTTGAAGGCTCCATCGAGAAGCTGGTGGCCTTGGCCGCCCTGATGCCGATCGTGGCCGGGATTGGCGGTAACTCGGGTAACCAGACCATCACCATGATCGTGCGTGCCATGGCGCTGGATCAGGTGGGTACCGGGCACGGTAAGCGTTTGATGCGCAAGGAGCTTGCGGTCGCGCTGATCAACGGCCTGGTGTGGGGTGGCGTCATCGGTATCGTGGCTTACCTGCTGTATGGCAGTTGGTCGCTCGGTGTGGTCATGACGGCGGCGATGACGCTCAACCTGTTGCTGGCGGCCTTGATGGGGGTTCTGATTCCAATGACCCTGGTGCGCCTTGGGCGAGATCCGGCCATGGGTGCCAGTGTGATGATCACCGCCATGACCGACAGTGGCGGCTTCTTCATCTTCCTGGGCCTGGCAACCATCTTCCTGCTTTGATCCCTTCTATAGGTCAGGGGGCTTATGCCCCTTGATCCTCTCTTTTCTTTACCAAATCCCAGGCAAAAAAAAGCCAGCCCATGGCTGGCTTTCAGCTTTCGGTTGCCAATCAGTTGGCTTCGGCAGCTGCCTCAACGTCGTGAGCGATAAGCGAGACGAGAGCATTTTGCTGGCGGTGGGAGAGCTGACGAAAACGCTGCAGCAGTTCGCGTTCGTGCAGTGACAGCTCGGGGCTGTCCAGGCGCATGCTCAGCTCGTCGCCCAGCGCACCTTCCTGAATCAGGCTTTGTTCCAGGCGTGCGATGATTTCAGAGTTCATGCTGCGGTGATGATTGCGAGCCACCTCGGCAATGCGTTCCCGCATTCCGTCTGGCAGACGTACGACGAACTTGTCAGCCGTACGGCTGGAATAAATTGCCTGTTTCAATGGGCGCATATATTTAACCGGTTAGTTCAGGGGAGCGGTTTTTGGAATTGGCCGCAAGATGCATGTTAGGACAAGGCTTGCTGCCAAATGTTCAACCTGAATTGCAAAGAGGCCGCATCATGCCTCAGTTTTGCCAGTTCCTTGGCGTCAATTCTGTGACAAATATTGAACCGGCTACCGGCTTTATGCCAGTACTCATTTCAAAATTTGCGGACTGGTTGGAAAACTTTTCCACGGTTGCACCCAAATAGGTGTCGAGGCCGCAGGCCCTAGGCGCAAAAGGCTTTTCGGGCGCACATCCTATAGCAATATGGCCTTTTGCCCTTAACTTTAAGATTAGTGGCAAATTGCCAATTTACGAGGGCGGAGCGACATATGGTCAGTCGTTCGGACGGGTGAGCCTGAGGTTGACTGCCTTGTGCAGAGAGGGCGACGAGCGGGGAGGATTCAGCGCAGTACAGGATCGAATTTGATGCGGCGGCCTATGATGATTGCCAATAACCACAGGCTACCGAATACAGCTGCGGCGACGAAAGCGACGGTCTGCACATCTTGCGACAATACGTTCAAGCCGAGGCCGACGGCGGCCAGGGCCAGGGTCAGAAACAGCCAGGCGGACTTGGTCATGGAATACTCCGGTAAACGGTTCAGAAAACCCAGTGTTCAGTGGCGGGAGCGGCCTGAGTGCCCTGGGTCAGTTGCAGCGGTGATTGCATGTTCGGCTTCATGACTGCCAGCTGCGGACGTTGCTGCAGGTGATGGGGAATCGCCTGGCTGACCTGTGCGGCATCATCAGCGGTGGTGGATTGAAAATGGAACATCACCAGCGCAGCCAATGCAATGGTATTGAGGGCTAGTAGAAGTGCGCTGTTCATGGGCATGTTCTCCGCAGGTGGCTGGGCCGGACTGTATTTGTAGGATAAAGGATTGCAGGGGCCGTGCCAGTCTTTATTTGACAATAAATCCTTTTAAATCAAATAGTTATATATGTTCCGCATTGCCGTGATGTTGCAATTTGCAATGATGGCATTTTGGGGGAGTGCATTTTGCACGATGGCGGCCAGCTGCCCGTAATCGTTGAGTGGAATACGCGTTAAAGTCATGGGCGTAGGCCTACACTCAAAAAGCCTACGGACGACATGACAAAATTGACCTGCGCCGTTAACATGCACGCCGTCCGTCGCCGTGCTCCTTGCCGGTTGGCTGTCATTAGTCCCAGTAGCTCAATTGGATAGAGCATCCCCCTCCTAAGGGGAAGGTTGGCCGTTCGAACCGGCCCTGGGACACCATATTATTCAAGGCTCTCAGCCTTTTCCGCCTGATGCTTGATTTGCCCGTGACAGCAGGGTGGCAGCAAATGGCGCTCGAGTTAGCCCCGCTCAGGCCCACCTGGCGGGGCTTTTTCGTAACTCATATCAGGGAACGGTATGGAAACTTTGACGAGCTTGGCTTTGACTGTAATCAGTTCCGCTGGTGTGAGTACCGCTCTACTGGCGGCACTCGCGTGGTTATCAAGAAATTGGATAAGTGAAAGGCTAAAGGCTGGCATCAGGCATGAATATGATGACAGGTTGGAAAAGCTTAAAGCTGAGCTGAAGGCCCAGGGCGATGCGCAGCTCACGTCATTGAAATCAGAGCTAGATCGCCAGGCCGAGAAGCTTCGGATCGCATCCGCTTCTTTTTCCGAAGTGCAAAAAGCAACCATTGCGCGGAAAATCGAAGCAGTAGATGTTCTGTGGAAAGGCATCGTTGAAGCGCGTGACGCCTTTCCAAGCGACGCAGCGCTCACTGACGTCCTTTACGATAAGGAACTGGCCCGGGTGTATACAGATGAAGGATTCGCGAAGCTCGCGGAGAAGCTTCGGATGCTAGATCACTTTGCCTTTTTCCAAACTGGTTTCAAGGATGTTCAGGCTGTTCGGCCTCATCTTGGTGAATACACCTGGGCTGTATATTCGACACACCGATCCCTCCTCACTCGTGCCCTGTACCTGCTTTCAGAAGGAAGTCGCGCACCCGCGAAGGTGATTTGGTTTGAGGATCAAATAGTGCGGGATTTCGTGAGCTCTGCTCTTGGGCCAGAAAAGGCTGAGGAGTTTGTGGGATTGGGGAGCGCTCGTTTTAAATGGCTGCAGCAGAACTTTGACACTCTGTTTTTCACAGCTATTGACACCCTTCTGACAGGGCAAAATTTCAGCGACGCGGCCCTCAAGCAAGCCGAGAGAATGGAGCAAATGATTTCTGCCGCCACCATATCTAAGGCGTAGTAAGCTCCCTTATCCTCAGCACGGTGGTGGTCGAGCAGTTGGCGTGACGGGCGGTCGCGCGAATCCCCAGGCCGGCGCCGAGCAGCTCGGTGACACGCTTGTGCAGATCGGCGTCCACCGGCCGCCCCTGGTACTTGCCGGCGGCCTTGGCCTTCTCGATGCCCTGGGCCTGTCGGTCACGGCGCTGCTCGTAATCCTTGCGGGCGATGGCTGCCATCATTTCCACCAGCATTGAGTTGATGGCCCCCAGCATCCGACCGGTGAACTCGTCGCCCTTCGTGTCCTGCATTCCCTGATGGCTGGTCGGCAGATCGAGCGCGACGATACGCAGGCCCTTGGAGTCGATAGCGGTCTTGAGCTTTTGCCAATCCTCTACCGGGAGACGGGATAGCCGGTCGATGGATTCCACCAGCAGCACGTCACCCTTGCGCGCATCTTTCAGCAGGCGCAGCAGCTCCGGCCGGTCGGCGGTGGCGCCGCTGGCGTTCTCCAGGTACACGCTGGCGATGACCTTGTTATGGTCGCTGGCGAACTGCTCGAGCGAGGCGCGGGCGCGGCCGGCGTCTTGCTCTTCGGTGGATGCTCGGAGGTATGCGCGGATGAACATGATGGGTGCCTGTATCAGTTAGGGCGTTCTACTAATACTGTTGCACTATGGGTGTCACTTATCAAGCGAAAAGCACGAAAAAGGCGAAATAAGCCTGTATCTGGATAGGCATACCTTTTTGGGGCGATTTGGGTAAGGCATACTCGATTGAACGGACAAGCGGCTTGCTACAAGCGGCTCATTTTCAGGGGAAGGGGTTATGAGTAGCGCAATCGACGAGATAGGGCTTGCCATAAAAAAACTGGAGGCATACCAGCAGGGGGCAGAGGAAAAGCTACGCGCTGCGGAGGCTATCCGAGCAGTCGCAGAAGATGTCTCGCGGTCCTTCGGGGGCTCTTGGTTGGGATATCATTCAAGAGTCTATTACAGAGATTTTCGTCCCCCACTTGCCGGGCACAACTTCAGCAAAGAGTGGGGCATGCAGGAGCATTTCGGTCAAGGTACTTATGGCGATTGGCATGAGTGCGCGTTTGACGACGTAGTGAATGCAATTTATGAAATGGCCGGCAACCCGGATCTCGCCGATGCTGATGCATATCGCGAGCAGGGCGAGGCACTATTTGCAAGTGTTATCGATGAACTCGAAGTTGTGTTGCGGATATTTGTTAGAGATACAGGAGATTCTTACGCATCTCAGTTACTCGAGGACGTTTCAGGTAAGAAGGTCGGGACTCGTGCGCTTTTTCTAGGCCTTTTACAACCCAAAGGGCAGGTCATGACCCGTGATTCTCTAGCCCTCAGTCAAGGTTTTTTGACGCCCCCACATATAAAAGTTATGTCTGACTGCTTTGTGTACAGGGCCCCCTACGAAGCTATAAGTCGTCTGCTTCCTGTGATCAAAAAGGCGTACTCGTACCTATCAAGATTTGAAAAAACTCAGGCTAAGGAGGCTCTAGTGGGAACAAATATTTTCATCGGTCATGGCCGCTCCCACGTGTGGCGTGACTTAAAGGATTTTGTCACTGAGCGACTGAAACTGCCCTTTGATGAATTTAACCGTGTCCCTGTAGCAGGTATTACAAACATTGCACGACTTGCGGAAATGCTTGATTCAGCAGCAGTCGCTTTCATCGTCATGACCGCTGAAGATGAACAGGCAGACGGTAAGATGGAAGCTCGAACGAACGTAATACATGAGGTCGGACTTTTTCAAGGTCGCCTTGGATTCACTCGAGCGATTGTGCTTCTGGAAGAGGGGTGCGAAGAATTTTCGAATATCCAGGGACTAGGGCAGATCCGATTCCCCAAAGGCAACATCAAAGCCAAGTTTGAGGAGATCCGCCAGGTACTTGAGCGCGAAAAAATCATTGAGCCTTGAACTATTTTTTTTTTCTAAATAAACGGGTGCAAAAGACCAGCTAGAGCGGGGTGGGCGCCATAGTGTGTAGGTTTCAACACACTGTGTTGTTTTCGACGCGGTGGCGGGTCAAAGCGAGCTGGGGCGAATATCCGTGCCGTTCTGCGTGCCAGAGATTCGGTACTTCTGAACCTCGCCCGCCGCCACCTCTGAGGCCGTCTCTTTCATTGGCTGGCCAATCTGCATTGCGCAAAGGCCGTTGCCCTCGTCGTCGCCGGCGATGCCGACGATATGTCGGCCTGGCTTGACTTGGAATTTCACCACTTCGCCGGTGTTGATTCTGGCGACCTTTTTGCCATCGATGAGCACGGTGGCCAGGCAGCCGCCAGACGCCCAAAAGCCGTTATCTCGGCTTACCACCAGCGTCGCACCACCAGGGACGGCGGACTGGTAGGCGTAGACCCGATCAGTTGGGACGCGCTTGGCCGAACCTGGCTCTACCGGTGTGCTAGAACAGCCGGCCAGCAACAGGGCTGCGGCAGTGAGCAAAATCCTGTGCATATTTCTTCCTCGTGGGTTGATGGGGGACTTTATACCAGTCCGGCTACATCTGGTCTTCGGCGTAGATCGCGGCACTGATAATCGCGCCTCCTACCCGCCGCTTGCCGTAGCAGAGCGGTACCGGGTTGCCTGATGCAGTGGTGTTCTTGGCGCTGCCGAAGGCGTAGCCGGGCGTGTTCTCGGGGGCTGCGCTGGTCTTTAGACCGCCGGCCTGGGGGCTGAGCATTTGGATTACGCCGCCGGCCACGAGCGCAATCCCTGGAGCAAGCGTTGCGCCGCTTGTAAATGCGCTGGCTACGATCAGCACGATGCCGACGATGGTCTGAAGTATCCCGGCGCGCTTGCTCCCGGTGATCACTGGAACCACCCTTATTTCCCTGGCCCCGCCGAGAGTCAACTCGGATTCGCCTACGTTCTTCCTGTTGCGGAAAATTGCGAACTCCAGGCCGATAGACCTTGCTCGCGCGATGTCGCTCAGGAAGCCCGGGTGATTCACATCGATTGCCCTTAAAGCCTCCCTTGTATCGCCATGAGCGGACAGGGCATAGGTATGTCGACGGCCATATTTTTTGGCCAGTGAGCCACTGAGCAGAATGGTTGTGCGCGGTGAATATTCGATGGCAGTCATACCCGATCCTCAGCGTAAATAGCAGCGCTGATGATGGCGCCACCCCAGCGACGGTGGCCGATACAGAGAGGTACGGGCAAGCCCGATGCCACAGTATTTTTCGCACTGCCGAAGGCGTAGCCGGGTGTGTTCTCGGGCGCGGCGCTGGACTTCAACCCCTGGGCTTGAGGGCTCAGCATTTGAATCACGCCGCCGGCAGCCAAGGCGATGCCCGGCGCAAGAGTTGCACCGCTTGTGAAAGGGCTCATAACGATCAGTACAGCCCCTATGATCGTCTGCAAGATGCCCGCACGCTTACTGCCAACGATCACGGGAGCGATGATGATGTCGCCCTGGCCTTGGTAGTTGAGCTCACTCTCCCCAATGTTTTTCTTGCCCCGAAAAACGGCGAACACCAACCCGCGCGACCTGGCGTTTGAGATAAAGCGCTCCAGGCCGGGAATCTGCACACACAGTGCTTTCAAGGCTTCCGCCGGCGTCCGCACGGCAAGGTCGTAGGACCGGCCGAACTGCCGGAGCTGGCCGTAGAGTTTGACGGTGGTCATAGGGGAGTTATCGAATGCTGTAGCGGCCATGGGGCCTCCTATGGATTGGTGGAAGGGGCAGGAAGCCCAAGGCGAATGGCGAGCACTGCGCGCGACATACGCGCCTGATCGATGGTCAATTGCTCCTGGCGCGGGTCGTAGTTCCACACCCGGCTGTAGATAGCCTCGCTGGCCCGGGCGCCTCGGAATGTGCCCCTCAGCAGGTCGGCCGAAACCCTGGCCTCGTCCTCGGTGAAGAAGGGGCCGTCGATGGTCACTTGCTGCCCACCACTGACGTGCTGCACCTCCCACACTGTGTAGCCGGCGTTCGGCCCCTGGATCAGTTCGTAGGGTTTGAATTTCTGCGTTTTGCACGCCTCGGTAAAGCGCTCTTGAAACGTCATGTCTTCTTACTCAAAGAATCAGCCGGCTGATCGGCGCTACCAATACTTGCGCAGCGCACGTATGGGCAGTTAGGCCGCTTCGGATTGATCAGGGGTCGCTTTTGCAGAGGTGCGAGTGGGCATTTTCGCCAGCCATTCGCGAAGCGCTTCGGAGCCCTCGCAGCCCGATCGCCACTTCTCAAATCGGCCCGTGTAACCATTCGAATTGGCAACCATGCCGCTCAGTGCAACACCGGCATTGGAGGCGGTGGCCAGCACGTCATCGTAGATCGCTAGCATCTGCTTGAGCCCTTCGATGTCTTCAGCGCGCGACGCGGCAATGCCTGCACGAGAGAGGCTGTCAGCCGCCTCTGGTGATAGCCCGGAGAGCATTGGGTTTGCCCTGAGCACCGCCTCTACAACGTCGGGGTGGCTGCCTGCTCGCGCCTCAGCGACTAGTCGCTGACGCTCTTCAGGCTTGAGGCCTCGCACGATGGATCGCAGCTCCTGATCAGCCAGGAAACCAACAACGTCCGAGCTAGCGCGGGGCGTGACCGCTGCAAATCCACTGGCCACTGTTTGGGCCAACGTGAGCATATCTTTTGCCGCCTTCTCCATCGCCGGCATCAGGGCGGGGATGATTCCATCAATCTGCTCCTTGCCCTTGCGCTCAATGGCAGCGGCGTTGAGGTCCTTGTTCTCGCGAATCGAGAGGATTTCTTCTCCGAGGTCCTTGAACGCCTCCAGCGACAAGCCCTGCAAATGGCGGACAGACTTCAGCAAGCCACCGGCCTGCCAGGTGCCTTTGGTGCCATCGGGTCGCTGAATATTGAATGTTCTTGCCTCTACCTGGGAGTGCTCGTATTCGGAGTAATGGAGGTTGGCCAAGCCAACTTTGAGGACGGATCGTTTGCCGATTTTCATTGGGTTACCTTTTGATTGTCTGGCCGTGGTTCGACCGTTTTTTGGTCTGAGGCTTCGCTCAGGATCTCGAATAGGGACACGCTCTCTTGGGTGCCGCCGCCGGCTGCTGCTGCGTGCAACTCGTCCATAAGGGCGCTTATCTCTCGCACGTCGCGATTGAACTGGGTGAGACCGGATTGCTGGCGCAACTTAGCCACCTGGCTACGGATGTTCATGGCGGGCCTCGATGATCAGTTGATACTGTTTTGCGACGTGATCTTTGATGTCTTGCCCAGCAGCCAGTGGCGGGAAGATCCAGGCACCAGGACTTGGGAATGGCCGCATATCCATCACACCTACCGGAGCGGGACGGCGGAGGCTTTCAATTGCGCGGACGTGGAGAATGAACGCCTCTGCCAGATTGGCCGCGTCATTGCTGTTCATGGTGCACAGTGGGAAGTGCATCACCGTCTGTACGCCCAAGACGGGATAGTTGAACGAATGGCCCACTGTCTTGGGGTAGTCCATCTCGTCCTCAACCGCGTCAACCCGGCAGTCCACCACCGTCAACATAACGAGAACTGTCTCTTCGTCGTCGGTGCCGATCTTCTCTGCAATTCGCTTGAGCTCGGCCCGCATCCACTTAATGCTCATTGCCGCATTCCCTCCATCTGTTCGCGGAGTTCTTCGACGGCCTTCTGTAGCTCTGCAACTTCGATAACCCGGGCAACAGCGCCCAGCCCTTCGATTAATGCTTTGCCCTGGTCGGGCGGCAGCTCGCCGGCGGCAACTGCGCGGAGGATTGATTTGGCTGCGCTGGGTAGGTCGGTATCGTCGAGCTCGAAGCACACTGTCTCGGCAGTTGGCTTGATTGGCGGCACCAGGCGTTCAAGGATCAGTCGGCAAGCCTGCATATCGCCCTTCTTGGCTGCTGTCAGAACCTTTTTTGTCACGGCGTCCGCACCTTCTGCGAGCCGGGCGCGCAGCTCCTGCGTTTGGCCAGAGCGACCACCGGGATTACCTGACTGCCCCGGCTTCCATTTGCCGGCTTTATCGCGATCAGTCATGCGGTGGGCGATTCCATAGCGATGACCGGTTTGTTTTCAGCGAGCGCTATCAGCAGGGCGGATGCTTGAACGCTTCCGTCTGCTGCGGCTTCGCGAAGGCGGCCCCAGGCGGCAGCAACTTCGGAGCGAGTAGGTTTGTGCTGGCGTCCTCGGGCGGGCTTAGCTGTGTTCATAGGTGCTGCCTCGAATGGGTTTTGAGTGGCTCAAAAACTCACATTAGGCATGATCTGATCATTTATCCAGTGCTTTTTAGGTGCACCTCAGGTGCTACACAGAACGGGATTGAATGGGACTGAAATAGTTGGCTTTGGCAGGATTGGAGAGGGGGATTTTGTTGCATTAAGTCGGCAGCAGCCAAAATGATACATGGCCGGGTTTCCGGCTCAGTCCGAACTCAGATTGAGGATGGAGCGGGGAGGGCTGACATACCATTTCGGGAGGTCAGGTTCCGCGCCACGTTTTGCGAGATTTGAAAACGTGGCGCGGATTTGATGTGTCCAGCTTTGGACGCATCTCGGTATTCGCTGAGCGGTCGTCGAGCAGTCGTCGAATGGTCGTCGATATGTTCCCCACCAGTGGTGGAATACCTGCTCCGACCTGCTGTCAGGCGTCCTTTTGCGGCGCCAGGACGAATTCAACCGCCACGCGGTCTGCCGGCTCGGTTTTGCCGGCGTCAGTCCTGGCCCTGCGACTGATGTAGATGTCGCCGCATTCCTTGGCTGCCTGCTCCATCAGTTTCATCGCCATCACCAGGTGCCCGCGCGCCTCGGCCTCTTCAAGCATCCGCCCAAGCGCGCGCAACCTCATGGATCGGTTGGCGATCGGCTCCTTGACCACCTCAGACCGGAAACCGGCCCTGGTGTCTTCGAACAGCGTCACCCAGCGCTTTGCCAGGCCCTTGCTGCTCTTGCGTGTCGGGTCGTGGGTCTCGACCTGCTGGCGCGACACGACCACGCCGAAGCCATCCTTAACGGCGGTCGCAACCTGTGAGGGCGAGTCGAAGCACGCCAGGGACTGGACGATAAAGGCTTTGATTTCGTTGCTGAGCGCGGCCATGGGCTGGAATCTGTCTAGGGTCTGTCAAGAATCCTCATGCTTGCCCAGGCGGCACGCAAAGGCAATGCCGGTGAGCGCACGTTAGGTAACGGTAAAGTAACGTTAGTAGCGTTACCGACCAGTCAGGCCATACGGTCCGATTCGGCTCATATGGTCTGTCTCGCAACGCCTGGGCTGAGTACCGAGAAAATCGGAACCACTCCCGATCTGCCAGATAGACCAAACCGTCTCAGTGAGACCAAATCGTCACACAGCACGATAATCCCCTGCCTTTTCGCGTTTATGTAGAGTTTTCACCTGGCGCTGTGTCGAGATACCCTGAGAAGTCAGGACATCTCTGGAACCCCTATGTCAGTCATCGACTGCGATTACCTGCCCGACCCATCCAAGACCGCATTCCCGCCAGAACTGGCGCTGCTGATAGTACGCAAGGCTGCATCCATGGCCGAGGCGTTCGAACAGCAGGCCCTGGACCAGTTGACCAAGGACGCAATTTCAGCGATATCCGCCGGCGCCGATCCTCGCCAGGTCATCCGGCAAATGCGGCTGTAACTTCCTCAGATTGAGGGAGTCGTTTCCAGGAACGAGACCCCTTTTACGACTTGCTCGCGAAACTACCGGGATTCCGGTAGATGCCCCAAAATTTCGGGATATCTCGGTCGTGCACTCGCCCCAGATTTGGGGGCTGCAATTATTTTGCACCCCCCACCTATTGCGTGACTAGTAACGGTGATATACCTTTACTCCATCGTAACTAGTAACAGGGAGGACAGATGACAGATCAAGCCAAGCCCCCGCGCTCAGCAGCCGCCAGGCAGCGGGACTACAAAGAACGCCAACGCGCGGCCGGCTACAAGCTCACAGCCGTGTGGATTCACGAAGAGACGGAGCAGGAGGGTAAGCAGGCAGCACGCGACGGGAAGCCACTCAAGCCGATGGAGTCGAAAGACCCCTTGAGCTGGGCGGCGGGCTGGATCAGCGAGAAGGGTAAGCAGTAACCGGCGGAATGTTTCGCCGATTGGATCGATGGCTCGTATTTGAGCCATCGCAGAAGAGGTGCCAGGCCGCTGCGCGAACAGTGGCCCGGCTATCGCACGACACAACTTGAAGGTACACGTCATGCAATTTAAACAGAATACCATCCAAATTCTGGATGCGCGCGGCCAAATCATCGCCATCATGGCGCTGCCGGCCAACATCAAGCTCACCGAGCTGGCCCCGTTGAAGATCCTGGGCGACATCAGCTTCAAGGTTCTGCCGGGCGCCGCCCCATCACGCGGGATCTGCTTAGGGGGTGTCGTATGAACAACCTCCCGGCTGTTTTGGTGCTTGAAGGCGAGGTCCTGCGCGACGTGTTCATCAGCTCCGAAGAAATGGCGCGCATGAATGAGGCTCGCGCCACTTTCAAAGAGCTGCGCGCAATACTCATGGGTCATGTGATCCCGGCACTTGGCGGTTTCGATAACCCGGTCGCCACTGAGATCGAGCGCCGTCTCGAAACTGTCACTCTCGCCAGCCGTAACTTTCTCTACCAGCATCGTTACTCTGGCGCTGTGCACGCTGCTGTAGACGTTGGGGGTGACCAATGACTGTCTCATTTGCCAATCACCAAGCGCTGCAAGGGCTGGACAGTGAGCGGATCGCCGAGCTGGCCCTGCTTGGACTTCGGTACCGCGCCCTGGGTGCGGGCCTGATCGACTTCACTGACGCTTCAAAGTTTGATGTGTACTGGACTGGAAAGCGGCTGGTGGAGAAGGCGGTGGATGATGCGATCAAGGCCGCCAAAGCAAGAGGCCCACTCGCCGATTCTAAGTACGGGATCGCACAGGGGAACTTATCGGCGCTACTCAACTGCGGCTTGATCGACGACGAGACCTACATGACGCAATACAGGCTGCTGTCCGACCAAGCCTGAAACAACGAAACTTTCGCGTTATCGAGGGCACTACCCCGTCACAGGGTGGTGCCCTTTTTCATTTGTTGGCGGTGGGTGCCTTCTCCGCGAGGTAGATAAGGTCCTTCCTCACTTCCTCGGCACACGGTCTGCACATTCCGATCTTTGTCCAAGGCAACCAGTCGATAACAAGGAAAGTGAAGCCTCCGATACGCTTACATTTCCCTGCATACCCATGGGTGCATCGGGCCTGTTGGTACGTCTGTGGTCCCATCTTATAAACCCCTGGTGGTGGTAATTTAATAAGGGTGGGATATTTTCCTTCCAGCTACACCGCTGGAGACCCCGGTTTTATTGAAAGGTAGTGGGAAAAAATCCCAGTACCCCGCCACTCAAGAAAACTAACGGGACGCAACGGGACAGCTAAAGGTCGATGACTGGGAAAAAATCCCACTACTCGACGGAAAAATTCCCACCGAAAAACTCGAATTACACGAACCTGAATCGTGGCGGGCCAGGCCCTACTTCCAGATCCTTGCCAGGACAGTCGTCTATCGCTGCCCAGGTGATCGCGTACAGCGCGCAACGAGCCATTCCCTGCTCCCTGCCTCCCTTGCGGTTCTCCCTGGTGCGAATGATCAACCCGGCGTCCATCAGCTCGGCCAAGGCAGAGGAAAGCGTCTTGGCGTCCATGGGCTTCCCCTTTGCCATCATTGAGGCAGTGCATGACAGGTCGCCGTTGTTGCGGCCGTTGTAGTTCCTGGCCAGCTTGATCAGCACGGTCACGGCTTTTGTCGACAGATTGTCGAAGGCGTCACTGATCAGCAGTCGATAGGGCAAGGCCAATACTCGACCACCGCCGAAGTCGACCTTGTATTTAGTCTTTCTGGCCATTCGGCAACTCGCAGGCAGGCGCGCAGCGACGCCCTCGGGAATGAGGGCGTCTACGCGGCTCGTTTACTGGCTTTCCTTGGTAAGGACGTACAGGCCAACCCGGTGCGGGCGCCTGCCTGGTGCGGCGGTCTGGTAGCACCACTCCGTCATGATTGCCCAGCCTTTGCGCCTCAGGTGTCGGATCGTGGAGGGCGGGTGAACAATATCAAGGGAGCGTGCCGCGTCGATGGAGGACACCGGCCCGACTTTGAGGGCCTGAATCATCCTCAGGGCTTGCGCCTCTGTTGAGTGGCTGTCCGGGTCTGGCTGTCCGGGTTCGATTGGCTCTACGCGCATTTGGCAGCCCTCCACAATGCTGCAGCCTTTGGCGGCGGCGTGAAGTCATCAGGCAATTGCATGAGGCTGCGAGTGAGGACGCGGTACCGCTTGCCCTCGACCACCATCAGCCAGTAGTCGCCGTCGGCGTGTAGCAGGATGCCGGATCGCCCAATCAGGTTGGCGCGTTCCGGAGTCAGGATCAGCGCGCGTCGGCCGCTGATCAGGTTGTGTGCCTCGCTGGCGCTATTGGCGGCGCTGGCAGTAGAATTGATCAGTCTCATCTGTGGCTTCCCAAAGCATTCCGATGCGATACGTCGGGCCGGTGTTGGTAGCACCGGTTCGACAACCCCTTCTAAGGCCATCCCAGGCCGAGCCTTCACCGAGCACCAGCCTTAGCGGCGCGCTCAACAAAAGCCTTTAGCTCCGACACCAGAATCAGGCGACGACGACCGATCTTGAAAGCCTTCAGGTCGCCGGCGGCGATGGCCTTATAGATGCCGGTCCGGGTGCAATCCGTGATTCGTGCCGCCTCATCAACCCCGATGGAAATTTGAGACGGGTCAAACTGTAGCGCTGCATTCATTGTGTTTCCCCTTGATCGTTCCGTTGGTCTGTATGATACTGAATGGAACGTAAACATCGTATTTGTAAGTAACACGATCTGCAAGCAAAAAGTTTGTAGACGCGAGGAGTCTTTAGATGGCAAACCGCTCAAACAAGGTCGTTCTGTCGGCCAGAGTTGACCCTTACCTGAAGGCGGCTCTGGAGCTATTGGCGGCTTCGCAAAAAGAGAAGATCGTGAAGTTACTGGAGACGTTTCTTGAAAACGGTATGCACGATTTTTATGTGGTGAATCCATTCCTGCCGAAAGGTGGTGAGGCAGAAAAAACCAGCTTCATGAATGTATTTACGGCCATATGGAGCGACGATGAGGTCGTTTATAAACTGAGGGCTGGTGTGCTCGGCCCTCAGTACGCAGGGGAGACTGCTTGGCGCCAAGCAATGGTTGTCACTGGTGACCACTATTTCAAAGGCGCTGATGACCTATATGGGGATTTGAACGGGCTCAGTGAGAAGTGGGGCTATAAAGCTGAATACAACTACTTCTTGGACTTGGAAAAGGTCAGGTCGGAATGGCCCTTGATCGAGGGTTACGTCAGCTTCATTGAAAGCAACAAGCCCTTCGAGCCTTCCTATGAGGACTACAAAAGGATGCACCAGCAGTCGAAGGCTAAATAAGCTCGACTGCTGCAGCCTTTGTGCCGGGCGCCAAGTGGGCGTAGCGCAGAGTCATTTTGATATCGGCGTGCCCCAGCAGGTCCCGCACTGTGTTGAGGGGCACGCCGGCCATCACCAGGCGCGATGCGAAGTCGTGCCGCATATCGTGCCAGCGGAACGCCTCGATCTGTGCCCGCTCCAGCAGCTTGAGCCAGGCGCTTTTCACATCCTCAAAGCGGCCGCCGTCCTGCCCTGGGAACACATACTGGGAATCCCCACTCTGCTTTTTCCACTCGTCCAGCACTCCAAACACCTCCTTGTTCATCGGGATGTGTCGCGTGTCGCTTGTTTTGGTGGTGTCTCCGGCGACCGTAATTGTCCTTGTGTCGAAGTTCACGGCCGGCCATTTCAGATCAAACAGCTCGCCGCGCCTCATGCCCGTATTCAGGGACACCAGCACCATTGGCTTCAGATGATCCGTGTATGGCATCTGCAGCAGGCTGGCCAACTGCTTTTTGCCCCGATCTGCGCGCCACTTGTTCGCCGTCTCGCGCTCTGCGCGCGCCTCATCCTGGCGGGCGTCCAGTGCTTCCCGCAGGCGCTTGGCTTCCTCCGTGCTCAGGTATCGGATAACTCCGTTGGAGTCGACCTTGAGCTGTTTCAGCTTGGCCAGAGGGTGATCCGCGATGTAGTCCCACTCTGCCGCGCGACTGAATACGCCGCTGATAGAGCCCATTTTGCGGTTCACCGTTGAAGGTTTGTTTCCGGCCTGCATCCATCCGGTGCGGATCTGCTCAAGGTCGCGACCAGTGATGTCGCCGAGGCGCCGGTGCATGATCGCGTCGAAGTTGTTGTTGAGCGTGTGCAGGGTCTTTTCATGGCCTTTGTGGTGGGCCTTGAACCACGGCATATAGGTGTCGTCGATGAATTCACGCAGAGAGGGGAGGGCTATGCCCTTTCGGCCTTGGGCGACTGCCAGGGGCTCGCCGTGGGCGTGCGCGTCGGCCAAGTACTGGGCGGCCTCGGTTCTGGCCTGATCGAGCGTGAGAACGCCAACGCGCCCCAGGGTGGCGTTCTTGTTGCGCCCCCAGGTGACCATGTAGGACTTGTGCCCGCTGGGCAGCACGCGGATGAAGAAACCTGGTTGCACAGTGTCATGCACGCGGTATGCTTTCGGATCGGCGGCCAGGCTGCCGATCAGCTTTTGAGTGATTTTGGTTTTCAAGGTCTCGACCGTGACAGCAGGGTGACAGCAAAAAACACTATACCGTTGTGTTCCGCTGTACTCAACGGAACGTAAAGCCCCTGATTTACTGGTGCCGTCCTTTGTTTGCTGGCTGTCTTTTGACCCTCCTAAGGGGAAGGTTGGCCGTTCGAACCGGCCCTGGGACACCACATAATCGTTCCTGCCCCCGCGGCCGATACGTCAGCAAGCCCCGATCAGATTTATCTGGCGGGGCTTTTTTGTGCCCGGGCGTTTGAGTGCGGCAGTCTTTTCAAACACCAACCGAACCTTGCCCGCGTTTGAGGTTCACACGGGAGGCTTGGGCGGGGCGGAGCAAGTATTCGTCTACATCGTGTACCTCGCAGGTCACTGTCGAGCGTCTGACACGTAGCCAATTGGCATGAGCAAAATATTCCCCGGCAACCGCGTGTTTTGGCTGTCCGGACCCGACGACCCGGGACTATCATTCCGGTAGTCCTGACACCCACAGCAAGGAGCCGCTCGGAACGCCGATGCGCCAGATCTGGAAACCTTTTCGAGCCCTTTATTTTGCTTCCCTGATGATGCTGATCGGCTCCGGCCTGCTCAGTACTTACCTGGCCTTGCGCCTGGCGGCAGATCACGTCGACAGCCTGTGGGTGGGTGCGCTGATGGCCGCCAACTATTTTGGCCTGGTATTGGGGGGCAAGATCGGTCACCGCCTGATTGGCCGCGTCGGGCATATCCGGGCCTACGCCACCTGTGCCGGGATCGTCGGTGCGGCGGTGTTGGGCCACGGGCTGATCAACTGGCTGCCAGCCTGGATTGTGCTGCGGATGATTGTCGGCCTGGGCATGATGTGTCAGTACATGGTCATCGAGAGCTGGCTTAACGAGCAGGCTGAAGCCAAGCAACGCGGGGCGGTGTTCAGCGGCTATATGATTGCTTCGTACCTGGGCCTGGTGCTGGGCCAACTGATCCTTGTGATGCACCCTGAGTTGGGCCTTGAGTTGCTGATGCTGGTCGCGCTGTGTTTTGCGCTGTGCCTGGTGCCGGTGGCCATGACTCGCCGTATTCACCCGGCCCCCCTGCATCCGGCGCCGATGGAACCGCGCTTCTTCATCAAGCGGGTGCCGCAGTCCCTCAGTACGGTGTTGGGGGCCGGGCTGATTGTGGGTTCCTTCTATGGTTTGGCGCCGCTGTACGCCTCTCAGCAGGGGCTGACTACCGAGCAGGTCGGTCTGTTCATGGGCAGCTGTATTTTTGCCGGGCTGCTGGTGCAGTGGCCGTTGGGCTGGCTGTCTGATCGGTATGACCGCGCGCTGTTGATTCGCTGCTTCGCCTTGTGCCTGGCGGTGGCTGCGTTGCCGTTGGCGATCATGACCCAGGTGCCGTTGGAAGTGCTGTTTGTCGCAGGCTTTCTCTGTTCCCTGGTGCAGTTCTGCCTTTACCCGCTGGCCGTGGCGTTTTCCAACGACCACGTCGAGGGTGATCGCCGGGTGTCGCTTACCGCGATGTTGCTGGTGACCTACGGTGTCGGCGCCAGCGTAGGCCCGCTGTTGGCCGGTGTGGTGATGAAGCTGTTCGGCAGCCACATGCTGTATGCGTTTTTCAGCCTGTGTGCGCTGATCCTGGTGTGGCGCATCCGGCCCAAGGCCGTCACCAACCTGCATCAGGTGGACGATGCACCGCTGCATCACGTGGCGATGCCTGACAGCATGTCCAGCTCGCCGCTGGTGGCGTGTCTCGACCCACGAGTGGACGAGCAGGTGGTGCAGGAGCAGATGCAGACCGCCGTTCCGGAGGGCCCTGAGCCTGAAGTCGATCCCGAGGTGGAGGAGCCATCACCGGTCACCGAGCCCCCGGAGCATCCGGACCCGGATGAGCACCCCCATGACCTGAGCAGGGCGCGCCCCTGACAGCAAAAAACGGGCAGTTCCCTTGAGGAACTGCCCGTTTTTTTATTGCGATCTTTAGGGTTTAAAAATCATCGTCCTTGTCGAAGCGGCGAGCTTCACGCTGCAGTTGGTACACAAACCGCTCGACCTGACGCTGCACCAGCCCGCTCATGTTATGAAAGCGTACGCCGGCGAAGGTGGTGTTGATCCTTTCTTCGAAGTGCAGGTAACGCAGTTCCACCGAGGTGGTCATGCTGCCAAAGGGCAGGGCGGCGATAAAGCGGTCGTAGACCTGGCCCAGTTGCAGGCGCTCGGAGATGTCCCCTTCGAAACGCAATTTGCAGCCGGTGGCGGAAATGTCCAGCAACTTGCCACTGATGGGGGCCTTGAGTTTCTCGCCACCCAGTTCGACGCTGACCAGTTGCGCCAGCTTCAGGGCGGCGCGGAAGGCGTTGCGACGCTGATGGTAGATCACTTCGTCGGGCATGCTGCCGCGGTAGATGCGGTGGCCGCCAGCTTCGTCGATGGTCAGGGTGCCGTTGCTTTCCCAGGCCACTCGCACGCCATCGTGGAAACCTTCGATGCGGAAAGCTTCGCCATTCTCAAGGTAGCGTTCGCCGTCCCGCGGGATCATTTCGTCCAGGGCCAGCGTCTTGCTGTCGCGGTCGATTTCCACCAGGTAGCTTTGAAAGCGTTGGTTGCGTTCGTGGAAGGTGATGATCAGCGGATCATGGCTCTCTTGTAGCATCCGCAAGGTGCCCGCGATTTCCAGCGGCGTGGTGAGTACCTTGGGTGGCTGCGGAGCATCTTCCGCGTTAGGGGCGTTGAACACGGTTCTTCCATCTCCAGACAAAATACGACTACACGCAAGTGCTTTCATTTTGCCAGCATGTAGCGCGCCTTGGATAGGGCGCGCGTGAGCTGGTTTCAGGCTTGGCTGCGGGTGCTTGGCTTGGCCAGGCGTGAAGTGGAGCCTTGAGCGTTGTAGAGGGCCGGAGGCTCGCCGCCGTGGAGGATACGCAACTGATTGGCGGTGGTGGCTTGTTGCAGCTGGATCGCCTGGCCGTTGACGAGGTTGGTTTCCTGGCACAGGGTCAGCAATTGGTTGAGTTCTTTGCTTTGGGCCAGTAACTGGTCGCCCACCGTGGAGTGGCTGGCGAGTTGTTCCAGGCCTTTGTGGTCGGCCGGGAGGCCCAGGCTGACGAGAATCTGGCTGCGCTTCTTGCCGTGCTGCTCCAGCAGGACGATCAGCGATTGCTTGCGCGCCAGGATTTCTTCCAGCATGCGCATGTCCCGCCCGAACAGGGCCAGGGACTCTTCTCGAAGTAGCTCCAGCAACTGCTGTGCGGGAGGCAGGTCTTCAATGATCAGTTGTAGCAAGTTTTCGTCGTGCATGGCTGGCCTTGGGTTTTAAGCGTCCAAAAGCCTGGCGCAGGCCTTTGCCTAGCGCTCGGCTTCGAAGTTAAGCAGCTTGCTGGCTACACGGTTGCTGTCGACCTTATAGCTGCCATCCGCAATCGCCTGCTTCAATTCAGCCACGCGGGCTTTATTGACAACTGGCTGATCGCTCAGCGAGTCAGTGACCTTCTGCAACTGTTGAGCCTCATTGCTCAGGTGTACCGATTCCCCGCTTTGGCTCGCACCGGCCTGTTCTGTCTTGGCAGGCAGAGGCTGGGACTTGGCTTCAACGCTGTCTTTGGCACCGTTGGTGCGCGAAGAGCCGGGCGTTGGCAGGGCGTTATTCAAACGACTGAAATCGATGACCATGTTAAAAAAACCTCTGGGTATTTGGACGCTTGCCATGTTTTCGGCCATACCCGGACAAACTTTAGGCTCGATTGACAATAAACCTATACGCGATGCCGCTTTGCGCACAGTGTAGGAAAAGCCGGCGTCCGATGCCAGTGATCTATAAAGCCACCTCAACTTGCCCCGGTGCTGTCACTCGGGCCTTGATCACACGGTTGGAGTTGAGGTTCTTCACGCGAATCTGTTCACTCATGCCGCCATTGGAGAGGGCTTCCCCCGGCATTTTTACATTCAGGCCGCCGCTGCTGGCGGAGATCACCACCTGGTCACCTTTGCGCACCACTTCGGCCTGTTCAAGATGGACCAGGGTAATCACCTGGTCGGTGACCATTGGTCGGGTAAGTTTCTGCCCAAGCGCCTGATCCAGGGAGGTGAGATAGCCCTGATTGATCAGGCTGATGTCCCGTTCGCGCATCGCTATGTCCCCATCACCAATGATTCCGGTGCGTTTCAGCGGGCGTGTCACCACCACGACGTCGCGGAACAATTTGACCTGGGCCGGCACAAACACTGTCCAGGGCGAGGCGCCTTCGCAGCGCACCTTCACGGTCACGCGCCCGATGGGCTGGGCGGGGCTTTCCAGGGAAGCTGTCAATTCTCTGTCACACATGGGCATGCGCAAGCGGGGATCCAACTGGTTGACCTGGATTTCATAGCGGCCCGGTGTCTGCGTCGTCGCCAGATAATCTTCTACAGTGAACTCAAGAAAGCCTTGAGTGACGCCGATAAGTAGATCAGGCAAGGTGACGTTATCGGCGCGGGCCGGCTGGCCCGTAGCCAAGGCAAGCAACGCCATCGAGACGCAGAGCAATCTGCGGTACTGTGGGGATCGGAGGCGTCGGGAAACTGTCGTTTTGATGTCCATGGCCAATAAAAAAGCAAAGCTCGTGCCGTTTAGTGTTGGGTACGCGTCGTACCCCTAAGTTTTAGCGTAGGAGTCTGTGCATGGCCGGTGTAATGGATTCAGTGAACCAGCGCACACAGCTGGTGGGGCAGAATCGCCTGGAGTTGCTGCTGTTCCGTCTGGACGGCAAGCAGCTCTACGGGATTAACGTCTTCAAGGTTCGAGAAGTACTGCAGTGTCCCAAGCTGACAATCATGCCCAAGTCCAGCCCGGTGGTTTGCGGTGTGGCCAATATCCGTGGCGCGACCATCCCGATTCTTGACCTGGCCATGGCCACCGGTTCGTCGGGTTTGCAGGATCGCGAGAGTCCGTTCGTGATCATCACCGAGTACAACACCAAGACCCAGGGCTTCCTGGTGCGCTCGGTGGAACGCATCGTCAACATGAACTGGGAAGAGATCCATCCGCCGCCCAAAGGCACCGGCCGCGATCACTACCTCACGGCAGTGACGCGGGTCGACAACCAGTTGGTGGAAATCATCGACGTGGAGAAAATCCTCGCCGAAGTGGCTCCGACCTCGGAGTCGATATCGGTGGGTGTGGTAGACGCCGAAACCGCGCACAAGGCGATCTCGCTGCGGGTGCTGACGGTGGACGACTCCTCGGTGGCGCGCAAACAGGTGTCCCGTTGCCTGCAGACGGTTGGCGTTGAAGTGGTGGCGCTCAATGACGGTCGACAGGCCCTGGATTACCTGCGCAAGCTGGTGGATGAGGGCAAGAAGCCGGAAGAAGAATTCCTGATGATGATTTCCGACATCGAGATGCCGGAAATGGACGGCTACACCCTTACGGCCGAGATACGCAACGACCCACGCATGCAAAAACTACATATCATCCTGCATACTTCGTTGTCGGGTGTATTCAATCAGGCGATGGTCAAGAAGGTCGGTGCCGATGACTTCCTGGCCAAATTCCGCCCTGATGACCTGGCATCCCGGGTAGTCGACCGGATCAAGGCAGCAGATCACGGCTAGGGGCCTTTTCCCTGGCGGTCACACGATTTAAGAGGCGGTATCATTGTCTACGGGTAATTTGGATTTCGAACAGTTCCGGGTCTTCCTGGAAAAAGCCTGTGGCATATTGCTCGGTGAAAACAAGCAGTACCTGGTATCCAGCCGTCTCAACAAACTGATGGAGCAGCAAGGCATCAAGTCCCTCGGGGAGTTGGTGCAACGGATCCAGGGTCAGCCGCGCAGCGGGCTCAAGGAGATGGTGGTCGATGCCATGACCACCAACGAAACCTTGTGGTTTCGCGATACCTATCCGTTTGAAGTGCTCAAGAACAAGGTGCTGCCTGAGGCGATCAAGGCCGCACCCGGCCAGCGCCTGCGCATCTGGTCGGCGGCTTGTTCATCGGGGCAGGAACCGTATTCGATTTCGATGTCCATCGATGAGTTCGAGCGAACCAACATGGGCCAGTTGAAGGCCGGGGCGCAAATTGTGGCCACGGATTTGTCCGGCACCATGCTCACCAACTGCAAGACCGGTGAGTACGACAGCCTGGCATTGGGGCGCGGGTTGTCTCCGGAGCGCTTGCAGCGGTTCTTCGATCCTAAAGGCGCGGGGCGCTGGGCGGTCAAGGCGCCGATCAAGAGCCGGGTGGAGTTTCGCTCGTTCAACCTGCTGGACAGTTATGCCAGCCTGGGCAAGTTCGACATGGTGTTCTGCCGCAACGTGCTGATCTACTTCTCGGCCGAGGTGAAGAAGGACATTCTGTTGCGCATCCACGGCACCCTCAAGCGCGGAGGCTACCTGTTCCTGGGCGCTTCCGAGGCGCTGAACGGTTTGCCGGATCATTACCAGATGGTGCAGTGCAGCCCTGGGATCATTTACCAGGCCAAGTGATGAATGCATGAACAAAAAAGGGAGGCCCGCACAGGCCTCTCTTTTTTTATGGCCGCAAAGCGGCAAGCCCTCATTGCCGCTTTACTGGCGTTTCGCGGAAACCCTTTGCCGCTTTTCTGGCATTGCCGCCGGCAATTCCTCCGCAAACCCTTGATTTACGGCGCTCAAGCAACTTGGCATGGCCCTTGCTAAATCCTAGTTACGAAAAGCAGGTCAGCCCCTAAAGGTTTCCGCCATGAGCATCAGCTTCGATAAAGCGCTCGGTATCCACGAACAAGCCCTGGGCTTCCGCGCCCAGCGTGCCGAAGTCCTGGCCAACAACATCGCCAACGCCGACACCCCGAACTACAAGGCTCGGGACCTGGACTTCTCTGCCGTGCTTGCCGCACAGCAAGACAAGACCAAGAACGGCACCTTCGCCCTGAACATGACCAACAGCCGTCATATCGAAGCGCAAGGCCTGGGCAATGGTGACGAGTCGCTGCTGTATCGCACGCCGATGCAACCGTCGATCGACCAGAACACCGTGGACGCGCAACTGGAGCAATCGGCGTACGCCGAGAACTCGGTGAACTTCCAGGCCAGCTTCACCCTGCTCAACAGCAAATTCAAAGGGCTGATGTCAGCCCTGCGTGGAGAATAAGCCATGTCCCTCGCCAGTGTTTTCAATATTGCCGGTAGTGGCATGAGCGCCCAGACCACGCGCCTCAACACCGTCGCCAGTAACATCGCCAACGCCGAGACCGTGTCCTCGAGCATTGACCAGACCTACCGTGCCCGGCACCCGGTGTTCGCCACCATGTTCCAGGGCGGCCAAGGCGGCCAGAGCGGTAGCGGCGATTCGCTGTTCCAGAACCAGGATGCCGCGGGCCAGGGCGTGCAGGTGCTCGGTGTGGTCGAAGACCAGAGCAACCTGGATGCCCGCTACGAGCCGAACCATCCCGCCGCTGATGCCAAAGGGTACGTGTACTACCCCAACGTCAACGTGGTCGAGGAAATGGCAGACATGATTTCCGCCAGCCGCTCGTTCCAGACCAACGCGGAAATGATGAACACCGCCAAAACCATGATGCAGAAAGTCCTGACCCTGGGTCAGTGATAAGGGGCGCCAAATAATGGCCATTGTTGATACCAGTTCGACGAACACGGCGGTCCAGGACCTTTTCAATTCCAAGGTCAAGACGGCGACAGATAACAGCAGCGTCGCCGATGCAGCCAAGTCGGCGACGGGCAACCAGTCGTTGGGCAAGGATGCGTTCCTGCAACTGCTGGTCACCCAGCTGAAAAACCAGAACCCGCTGTCGCCCCAGGACAACGGCGCGTTCGTGGCACAGCTGGCTCAGTTCAGCAGCCTGGAAGGCATCAACACCCTGAACGACTCGGTGAATGCGATCTCCAGCAACTTCAGCTCCTCCCAGGCGCTGCAGGCGTCGTCGCTGGTGGGCCGCTCGGTGATCACCCAGACCGACAAGGCCATGGTCGACACCAGCAAGAGCATGACCGGTTCCGTGGCGGTGACGGCGGCGACGGGCAACGTCTCGGTCAAGATCACTGACAAGGACGGCAACGTCGTTCGCACCATCGACATGGGCGCCCAGAGCGCCGGCAATTCCAGCTTTGTCTGGGACGGCAAGAACGATGCGGGCGAGACGGCGGCTCCCGGCACCTACACCTTCAATGCCACCACCAAGAATGACAAGGGCGACTCGGTTGCCCTGCTCACCTCGCTGCCGGCAACGGTGACCAGCGTGACCCTGAGCCAGACCGGCGGCGAGATGCAGCTCAACCTGGCGGGCGGCATGGGCAGTATCAAGCTGTCGCAAATTCAGACTATCGGTACATAGAGCCGGCTAAATACGGCAAAAGGAGAGAACAATGTCTTTTAACATCGGCCTTAGCGGCCTCTATGCGGCCAACAAACAACTGGACGTGACCGGCAACAACATCGCCAACGTCGCGACCACCGGCTTCAAGTCGTCCCGCGCCGAGTTCTCGGATATCTACGCGGCGTCCAAGCTGGGCACCGGCCAGAACAGCATCGGCAACGGCGTGAACCTGGCGGCAGTGTCCCAGCAGTTCACCCAGGGTGACGTCAACAACAGCGGCGGCACGCTGGACATGGCGATCCAGGGCGGCGGCTTCTTCGTGCAGAAGGGCAGCGACGGTTCGCTGGAGTACACCCGTAACGGTGCCTTCCGTGCCGACAAAGACGGCTACATCACCAACAACACCGGCACCTCGCGCCTGCAAGGCTACGCGGCGGACGCCGATGGCAACATCCAGAAGGGCGCCCTGACCGACCTTCAGCTCAACCTGTCGTACCTGCCGCCGAAGGCTTCGAGCAAGGTGGATTCCACCAGTAACTTGAACTCGTCCTCGCCGGTGATCGACCAGACGGCGACCCCGTTTGATCCGACCAAGTCGGAGACCTTCACCACTCAGTACTCCACCACGCTCTACGATACCCAGGGCAACGCGCATCCGATGGTGCAGTACCTGGTGAAGACAGACTCCAACACCTGGAAGTCCTACACCCTGATCGATGGGCGCAACCCTGACGGCTCGCCGATCAGTGGCACCGGTGCTGACGTCAAGGCGCCTGTTGCCTCGACGCTGTCGTTTGATACCGCTGGCAAGCTCTCGGGGATCATCACCCCGCCAGCCACTGCTTCGAACACCACCCTGACCATTTCCGACTGGAAGCCGGGTGCCCTGGTCAATGGTGTCTGGACGTCTAACGGCGCGGCCGCCAACACAGACGGCGTGGCCGTCAATATGGCGAACATCACCCAGTTCAACTCGGCTACCTACCGCAACCCGCCGACCACCGACGGTTACGCCACCGGTCAAATCACCGGGCTGAAAATCGACGGCAGCGGTGTAATGTTCGCCACGTTCAGCAACCAGCAGAGCAAGGCCATCGGCCAGCTCTCCCTGGCCAGCTTCAACAACGAGCAGGGCCTGCAGCCAGCTGGCGGCACCACCTGGAAAGAAACCTTCGCGTCGGGCCAGCCGGGTTTTGATACCCCGCAAGTCGGCACCCTGGGTTCGATCGTGGCCAACTCCCTGGAGAACTCCAACGTCAACCTGACCAACGAGCTGGTGGACCTGATCAAGGCCCAGAGCAACTATCAGGCGAACGCCAAGACCATCTCCACCCAAAGCACCATCATGCAGACCATTATTCAGATGACCTGATGTTGTCGCTTTAAGCTGCAGCACTGGAAAAGCCCCTCGGTCGAGGGGCTTTTTTTTTGCCTGTCGATTGTCCTGTGCGGTCACCGGATGACATGTTTTTGGCGGAACGCCCTACGCCTGTTTTTCCACCTGCCAAGCCAAGAAAGCTGAGGTCAACGGGTGGAGAACAGGCTATGGCGAGTGTGTCGGTTTCGGGTGGTGTCGTCGGGGGCGTGGTTTTTTCAGGTCAGGGTATTGCGTGGTCGGGTCAGTCGGTCGATGGGAAAAATAAAGACGTCTCTAACGAGGAGACGGTCAAAAAACTCCTCACCGCGTTGGATGACGCCGAGAAAACCTCCAAGAGCCAGCTGGCTCAAGATCTGCGAGACAAGCTCAATGAAGTGCGAGAGGAGATCGGTGACGAGAAATTCAAGGAAATCCTCAACAAGCTGATTGAAGAGGCGTCCGGGCAGTGGCTTGAGTTTCTCAAGCAACTGCTGAAGTTGTTGTTTCCGGACCCGGATGACTCGCCACCAGCCCCTGCGCCGTCCCCTTCTCCTTCCCCAGGAGGCGGTGGCGGTGGAGGCGGCGGGGCTAGCAGAAATGATTTTGGCCCCAGCGAGTCGATGAGCAATAAGCCGATTACCGAGGGCGCCAAGCATTTCAACTACAAGCCGGACAACAGCAATCCCGGTAAAAAACCGGACAATATCTGGAGCGGATTCAGCCAGGGCCCTGACGGCAACTGCATCACCGTTTCAGCGATAAAGGCCGCGATGATGCAGTACGGCCAGAAGCCTACAGATGTTTTCAAGGAGGTAAAAGAAACCAGCAGCGGCTATGACGTGACCATGCGCGATGGTTTCAAGCTTTCTTTGTCCAGGGATGAGTTGAAAGAGGCGGCCACGCAGGCTCGTTTCAAGGGCGATGATCCCGCCATGATGACCGATGCCAACTTCATGTACGCCGCGAGTGCCAAGCGGGCGCAGATGGAAAACAACGACGGCACGGCCGGGAGGAGTTTCCAGGCGGCGATGGACAGCCTCAATAACGGCGAGTCCTCGCGCGAAGGGCTGGATCGTTTGGGGCTCAAAGGTCGTTACAGGCCCGCCACTGATGCCGAGTTGAGAAGCAGTAAGGTGGGGACGGTGGAATACGGCGGTCACTCGATGGCTGTGATCGATGGCCGGATAGAGTTATGGGGCCGGCGGGGCGGGGTGCCCCAGTCGGGCAACGCGACAGTATTGTTCTAGGCAAAAGAAAACCCCCGATACGCCATGGGCCTGTCGGGGGTTGTTCAGCCTTGGGTGGTTAAACCCAAGGGGGGGCTCAGCTTATTGGCAAGCTTCGCAATCCGGCTCGTCGATCGCGCAGGCTTTTGGCACTGGCGCCGGACCGGCAGGTGCTGCGAGAACCGAATCATCACCGTGGTTGCCGCCGCTGGAAACAGCGTTCAGCTTGCCGGTGTTGATGGTCGACTTCTCGGTGCTGGTGGCGGCCAGGGCACGGAGGTAGTAAGTGGTTTTCAGGCCACGGTACCAAGCCATGCGGTAGGTCACGTCCAGCTTCTTGCCCGATGCGCCGGCGATGTACAGGTTCAGCGACTGACCCTGGTCGATCCACTTCTGGCGACGGCTGGCGGCGTCAACGATCCACTTGGTGTCCACTTCGAAGGCAGTCGCGTAGAGCTCTTTGAGTTCTTGCGGGATGCGCTCGATCTGCTGCACGGAACCATCGTAGTACTTGAGGTCGTTGATCATCACCGAGTCCCACAGGCCGCGGGCTTTCAGGTCGCGAACCAGGTACGGGTTGATCACGGTGAATTCGCCCGACAGGTTCGATTTCACATACAGGTTCTGGTAGGTCGGTTCGATCGACTGCGACACGCCAGTGATGTTGGCGATGGTGGCGGTCGGTGCGATGGCCATGATGTTGGAGTTACGAATGCCTTTCTGCACACGGGCACGTACCGGTGCCCAGTCCAGGGATTCGTTCAGGTCAACGTCGATGTACTTCTGGCCACGCTGCTCGATCAGGATCTGTTGCGAATCCAGCGGCAGGATGCCTTTGGACCACAGCGAACCCTGGAACGTCTCGTAGGCGCCGCGCTCGTCGGCCAGGTCGCAGGAAGCCTGGATCGCGTAGTAGCTGACCGCTTCCATGGACTTGTCGGCGAACTCGACTGCTGCGTCCGAACCGTAAGGAATGTGCTGCAGGTACAGCGCGTCCTGGAAGCCCATGATGCCCAGGCCCACCGGACGGTGCTTGAAGTTGGAGTTCTGCGCCTGTGGTACCGAGTAGTAGTTGATGTCGATAACGTTATCGAGCATGCGAACGGCGGTGTTCACGGTGCGTTCCAGCTTGGCGGTGTCCAGCTTGCCGTTGACGATGTGGTTCGGCAGGTTGATCGAGCCCAGGTTGCAAACGGCGATCTCGTCCTTGTTGGTGTTCAAGGTGATCTCGGTGCACAGGTTCGAGCTGTGGACCACGCCCACGTGCTGCTGCGGGCTGCGCAGGTTGCACGGGTCTTTGAAGGTCAGCCATGGGTGGCCGGTTTCAAACAGCATGGACAGCATTTTGCGCCACAGGTCTTTGGCCTGGATGGTCTTGAACAGCTTGATCTTGCCCGGGTACTGGGACAGGGCTTCGTAGTACTCGTAACGCTCTTCGAAGGCCTTGCCGGTCAGGTCGTGCAGGTCGGGCACTTCGGATGGCGAGAACAGGGTCCACGGGCCGTCATCGAAGACACGCTTCATGAACAGGTCAGGGATCCAGTTGGCGGTGTTCATGTCGTGGGTACGACGACGATCATCACCGGTGTTCTTGCGCAGTTCGATGAACTCTTCGATGTCCATGTGCCAGGTTTCCAGGTAGGCACACACAGCGCCTTTGCGCTTGCCACCCTGGTTCACGGCTACAGCGGTGTCGTTCACTACTTTGAGGAACGGTACAACGCCTTGGGACTTGCCGTTGGTGCCCTTGATGTACGAACCCAGCGCACGCACCGGCGTCCAGTCGTTACCCAGGCCGCCCGCGAATTTGGACAGCATGGCGTTGTCGTGGATCGCGTGGTAGATGCCCGACAGGTCATCCGGCACGGTGGTCAGGTAGCAGCTGGACAGCTGTGGACGCAGGGTGCCGGCGTTGAACAGTGTTGGAGTCGACGACATGTAGTCGAAGGACGACAACAGGTTGTAGAACTCGATGGCACGGTCTTCTTTCTGCTTCTCTTCGATCGCCAGGCCCATGGCCACGCGCATGAAGAACACTTGCGGCAGTTCGAAGCGGATCCCGTCCTTGTGGATGAAGTAACGGTCGTACAGGGTTTGCAGGCCCAGGTAGGTGAACTGCTGGTCGCGCTCGTGGTTGATCGCCTTGCCGAGTTTTTCCAGGTCGAAGGTGGCCAGGATCGGGTTCAGCAATTCGAATTCAATACCCTTGGCGATGTACGCCGGCAGGGCCTTGGCATACAGGTCGGCCATCTCGTGGTGAGTGGCGCTGTCGGCGACGCCGAGGAAGCCCAGGCCTTCGGCACGCAGGGTGTCCATCAGCAGGCGCGCGGTCACGAACGAGTAGTTCGGCTCACGCTCAACCAGGGTACGGGCGGTCATCACCAGGGCGGTGTTGACGTCGGTCAGGGCCACGCCGTCGTACAGGTTCTTCAGGGTTTCGCGCTGGATCAGGTCGCCATCGACTTCTTCCAGGCCTTCGCAGGCCTCGGTGATGATGGTGTTCAGGCGGCCCAGGTCCAGTGGTGCGAACGTACCGTCGGCCAGGGTGATGCGGATCGACGGGTGAGCTTGTACGGCAGCTTCTTCGGCCGGGGAGCGTACGGCGCGTTCCTTGGCGCGGGAGTCACGGTAGATCACGTAGTCGCGGGCAACTTTTTGCTCGCCGGCACGCATCAGGGCCAGTTCGACCTGGTCCTGGATTTCTTCGATGTGGATGGTGCCGCCCGATGGCATGCGACGCTTGAACGTTGCGGTGACCTGTTCGGTCAGGCGCGCAACGGTGTCGTGGATGCGCGACGAGGCAGCAGCGGTGCCGCCTTCAACTGCAAGAAACGCTTTGGTGATCGCGACGGTGATTTTGTCATCGGTGTAAGGAACGACAGTGCCGTTACGCTTGATCACACGCAGTTGGCCGGGCGCGGTGGCGGACAGATCCAGGTTCGAATCAGCGGCCTGCGGCACGGAGCCTTGCGGGTTCTCGCGAGTTGTGTCGGTTTGCATGGGGGGTTGTCTCCACATTCTATATTTATTTGGGCACCATCACGGTGCCCACCGTTCCGTCCTGAAGCACTTACAACAGGCCAAGGGCCTGGCATAACAACTTCGGGACAGGAGGAAGGGAGCTGTTCGCGCCGCTTCCATGCCGAAGTCTTCGGTACAAGCTTGGGGCTCTTTACCGTATTCCTGGTGGGTGACAGTTTCGTACTGCAACACCCGTACCGTTTCTGCCTGATCGGGGCTAAAAACGGCTGCCATCCGCGTGCGCGGTTTGGTCTTCTGAAAAAGGCTTAAGTTCAACCAAACAGGAGCAAGAAAGAACTTGAGTTTCTTGTCTGATTTGTGTTTGGTCTTTTCGCTCAAAAACCCTACATGTAGGGTTTTTTTGGCGACGACCTACAAGATAATGCGTTTTAGGGGGTATGGCAACGCACTACCTGTGGATAACGCTGTGGGTAAAATGTGTATGAAACGTGGAACAGGCGTGTAGGCCGCAGTACTGCTGCATCGCGCCGTTTGTCACCGAATATTCCGAGGTAAAAACATCCGGTTGGATTTTTGCGGGCGCGAACCCTATCACAAAAAAACACGATGTCCGAACGCATTTGCGCGCTTGTGCCAGAGGGCTGGCCCGTTGCTACAATCGGCAGTTATTCATACAGTTTATGCCTCGCCTACATGACAACTGTAGGAGCGGGCTTGCCCGCGAAGGACGTCAACGATGACGCTGGAAACCTGAATAAACGCGGCGCCCTTGAGTTTTTCGCGGGCAAGCCCGCTCCTACAATAATTAGAACCGAGGTAACGCATGGAGCATGAAGCCTGGCAGGTATTGATTGTCGAGGACGACGAGCGATTGGCCGAGTTGACCCGTGACTACCTGGAGAGCAACGGCCTGCGGGTGTCGGTGGAGGGTAACGGGGCCCTGGCGGCCGCGCGGATCATTGCCGAACAGCCGGACCTGGTAATCCTCGACCTGATGTTGCCCGGCGAAGACGGCCTGAGCATTTGCCGCAAGGTCCGCGAGGACTACGACGGGGTGATCCTGATGCTGACCGCACGCACCGACGACATGGATCAGGTGCTGGGCCTGGACATGGGCGCCGACGACTACGTGTGCAAACCCGTGCGCCCGCGTCTGTTGCTGGCACGCATCCAGGCTCTGTTGCGGCGCAGCGAAAGCGTTGAACCGGCCATCCCCGAAAAACAGCGGCGCCTGCAATTCGGCCCGCTGGTGGTGGACAGCGCCCTGCGTGAAGCCTGGCTGCACGACGGTGGCATCGAACTGACCAGCGCCGAATTCGACCTGCTGTGGCTGCTGGTGGCGAATGCCGGCCGGATCCTGTCCCGGGAAGAAATCTTCACCGCCTTGCGCGGTATTGGCTACGACGGCCAGGACCGCTCCATCGACGTGCGCATCTCGCGGATCCGCCCGAAAATCGGCGACGACCCGATCCACCCACGCCTGATCAAGACCATTCGCAGCAAAGGCTACCTGTTCGTCCCCGAAGCCGCTGCTGAACGTACGCCGTGAACTCGATCTTCCTGCGCATCTACGGCGGCATGTGCGCGGCGCTGATTCTGGTGGCGTTGCTCGGCGTACTGGCCCTACACCTGCTCAATGAAGTGCGCAGCGGCCAGTACCGCGAGCGCCTGGCCCATGGCACCTTCGCGCTGATGGGCGACAACCTGCAACCCATGAGCGCCATCGAACGCCGCCGCGCCCTGGCGGTGTGGGAGCGCTTGCTGGGCATCCCGCTGGAATTGCAGACCGTGGCCGAGGCGCATCTGGACCTGAGCCAGCGCACCCGCCTGCAACGCGGCCAGGTGTTGGTGGAGCAAACCGGCCCCCACGCGGCCAGGGTGCTGCGGTTGGTCAGTGATCAGGAGCAACTGTTGCTCACCGGCGAAGTGCAGCAAATCAGCGAACAACTGGCCCGCGCGACCATTTACCTGCTGGCCGATGAGCTGGTGCGTTTCCCGGTGGCCGAGCAACCGCAAAAACTTGCGGACCTGAAAGAGGCCAAGGGCTTTGGTTTCGAGATGCACCTGGTGATGCTTGATCAGGCGGACATGGACCAGGACCAGCGCCGCCGCGTGTCCGAGGGCGATACGGTGATGGCCCTGGGCAAGGGCGGTGATTCGATCCGGGTGTTCGCCGGCATGGTCGGCACGCCGTGGGTCCTGGAAATCGGGCCGCTGTACCAGATGAACCCGTACCCGCCGCAGTGGCTGATCCTGATCGCGTTGATCAGCCTGACCCTGATCGGCTTGATCGTCTATCTATTGGTGCGCCAACTGGAGCGGCGCTTGAGTGGCCTGGAAGCTGCCGCCACGCGCATCGCCAAAGGCAGCCTGGAAGTGCGGGTGCCGGCCCGGGGTGCCGATTCGGTAGGGCGCCTGGCGGCGGCGTTTAATGGCATGGCCGAACACCTGCAACGTCTGTTGGCAATCCAGCGCGAACTGGTGCGTGCGGTGTCCCACGAACTGCGCACCCCGGTGGCGCGCCTGCGGTTCGGTCTGGAGATGATTGGCGACGCGGCCACGCCTGAGGCGCGGCGCAAGTATATGGAAGGCATGGACAGCGACATCCAGGACCTTGATGGCCTAGTGGACGAAATGCTGACTTATGCGCGACTGGAGCAGGGCTCGCCGGCACTGAATTTCCAGCGGGTCGACCTCAGCGCGTTGCTCGACCAGGTGATTGATGAGCTGTCGCCGCTGCGCCCGGAAATCAATGTGGCGCGGGGCATCTGCCTGTCTTCTGCCCATTGGGACGATGCGTGGGTGGAGGCAGAACCGCGTTACCTGCATCGCGCCCTGCAAAACCTGGTGAGCAATGCCATGCGCCATGCCCAGGGGCGGGTGCTGATCAGTTACCAGGTAGGTCAGGTGCGTTGCCGCATCGACGTGGAGGACGACGGCCCGGGCGTACCGGAAAGTGCCTGGGAGCGGATCTTCACCCCGTTCCTGCGTCTGGATGACAGCCGTACTCGCGCGTCGGGTGGGCACGGGTTGGGATTGTCGATTGTGCGGCGGATCATCTATTGGCACGGCGGCCGGGCGTTGATCAGCAAGAGCAACAACCTGGGTGGCGCGTGTTTCAGCCTGAGTTGGCCAAGGGATCAGGAGAAGGTCTAGGCCTGGACGGCCACCAGGCTCAACAACTGCCCCTCATCCACAGCAAACTGAGCCTCCAGCTCCTTTCCATGGCACCATTCGGTGGACAGGTCTGTCAGCAACCGCAGCCGCGCATGGCCGGTATCCGACCACTCCAGCAACTCGGCATGCTCAAAATAGAAGCGCTTCTGCACGATCGGGTAGAGGGCCTTGAACAGGCTCTCTTTGGCCGAAAACGTCAGCGTCACCAGTTGCGCGACCTGTTCGCGCGGGCCGGCGGCCATGCGCTGCAATTCATCCGGTGTCAGGATTTCCCCGGCCAGGCGTTCTGCCCGCTCCAGGGTCAGCAGGTTCTCCAGGTCCATCCCCAGCCCACGCCACTGTGCCTTGTGGGCGACGATGGCTGCCGCGTGGCCGGTGCTGTGGGTGATCGAGCCGCTGATATGGGCGGGCCAGATCGGCGCACGGTCCTCGCCGATCGCCGGCACGCAATCCAGCCCATCCAGCTGTTGCAAGGCCGCGCGAGCGCACAGGCGACCGGCCAGAAACTCCGCCTGGCGCTTGGCCACCGACCGCTGGATGCTCGCGGGCGGCGGCACGGCGCTGCGCTGGAAGTCACCGACGGCCAGCAGGGCCGGGTCAAAACGGGTGCTCAGCAAGACGGTGCCGGGCAAGGCAACGGGCAGCGGCCAATGGGCATCAAGTGGGGTGCAGCAGGCGGGTAGGGAATTCATGCCGGGTATTTTGCCGAGTTGGAGGGCCGCTGGATAGCCTGCGGGCGGGGATACGTAAATAACTCTTTACACAGTAGCCGGCCTCGGTTCAGCCCAGGTTCAGAGAGTGTTCAGGGGGAGTTCAGCGGGGGCTGCGTAGTCTGGCCCCGTACCCAAAGCCAAAGCGTATGAGGTAGACCATGACTGCGATCAAGAAGCTGATGTTGGCATTAACCATGCTCAGCGCCACTGCTGGCGTCCAGGCCTCTGATGCCAGCTTCGCGGGTTTCTCCAAGGAGAAGAGCAAAAAGCCCTACAGCCTTCTCCAGCGGGTGAGCTTCGAGGATGCCGGCGAACAGGCGGCTCCGTGGGGCCAGTCCCTGGGCCAGCACACGCCGCAGTCGGACTATCGCGTGGGCAATGAAAACCTGTCAGGTCACTTCAACGGCAGTAAACTGCGCCAGCAAGACCTGCAAGGCCGCTATGATATACCCCAGTTGGAAAGTTGATTTGCCTTGGAGAGCTTTATGAAATTGCTGGTTGTCGAAGATGAGGCGTTGCTGCGTCATCACCTGTTGACCCGCCTCACCGACAGCGGTCACGTGGTCGAGGCCGTCGCCAACGCCGAAGAGGCGCTGTACCAGACCGGGCAATTCAACCACGACCTGGCGATCATCGACCTGGGCCTGCCTGGCATGGGCGGCCTGGACCTGATCCGCCAACTGCGCGCCCAGGCCAAGACGTTCCCGATCCTGATCCTGACCGCCCGCGGCAACTGGCAGGACAAGGTCGAAGGCCTGGCTGCGGGTGCCGACGACTATGTGGTCAAGCCGTTCCAGTTCGAAGAGCTGGAAGCGCGGATGAACGCACTGCTGCGCCGCTCCAGCGGTTTCACCCAGTCGACCATCGTCGCCGGTCCCTTGCTGCTGGACCTCAATCGCAAGCAGGCGTCCCTCGACGAACAGCCGCTGGCGCTGACCGCCTACGAATACCGCATCCTCGAATACCTCATGCGTCACCATCAGCAGGTGGTTGCCAAGGACCGCCTGATGGAACAGCTCTACCCCGATGACGACGAGCGCGATCCGAACGTCATCGAAGTGCTGGTAGGGCGCCTGCGCCGCAAGCTGGAAGGTCCGGCGGGGTTCAAGCCGATCGATACCGTGCGCGGTCTGGGCTACCTGTTTAATGAGCGCTGCCGTTGATCCGCTCGTTACGTGTGCGTTTGATGCTCGCGGCCACGACCCTGGCCGTGCTGTTTATGCTGGCCTTGTTGCCTGCCATGCAGGGCGCCTTCAGCCTGGCTCTGCAGGACTCCATCGAGCAGCGCCTGGCGTCGGATGTCACGACGCTGATTTCGGCGGCCCGGGTTGAAAACAATCGCCTGCTGATGCCTGCGCAGTTGCCGGATGAGCGCTTCAACCTCACCGACAGCCGTTTGCTGGGCTACATCTATGACCGCGAAGGCCATCTGGTCTGGCGTTCGCGCGCGACCCAGGAAGAGAACATCAACTACAAGCCGCGCTATGACGGGCGCGGCAACGAGTTTGCGCGGATCCGCGAGGCCAACGGCCAGGAATTTTTTGTCTACGACGTCGAGGTCAAGCTGCTGGGCGGCAAGAGTGCGGCGTTCAGTATCGTCGCCCTGCAACCGGTGCGCGAATACCAACTGACCCTCGAAGGCCTGCGGGAAAACCTCTACCTGGGCTTCGGCGCCGCCTTGCTGGTGCTGCTGACCCTGTTGTGGCTGGGCCTGACCTGGGGCCTGCAAGCGCTGCGGCGGCTGAGCCAGGAACTGGATGAAATCGAAGGTGGCACCCGGGAAAGCCTCAGTGAACAACACCCCCGGGAACTGCTGCGCCTGACCGGCTCCCTCAACCGTCTGCTCCACAGCGAGCGCGAGCAACGCACCCGTTACCGCGATTCCCTGGATGACCTGGCCCACAGCCTGAAAACCCCGTTGGCGGTGCTGCAAGGCGTGAGCGAAGACATGGCCCAGCGCCCCGAAGATCGCGACCAGGCCTGGGTGCTGCAATCGCAGATCGAGCGCATGAGCCAGCAGATCAGCTACCAATTGCAGCGCGCCAGCCTGCGTAAAAGCGGCCTGGTGCGTCACCAGGTGCGGCTGGAACCGGTGCTGCAAAGCCTGTGCGACACGCTGGACAAGGTTTACCGCGATAAAGGTGTGACGGTCGCCTTTGAACTGCCGCAAGAGTGCGACGTGCCCATTGAGAAGGGGGCTTTGCTGGAGCTGCTCGGCAACCTGCTGGAAAACGCCTACCGCCTGTGCCTGAGCGAAGTGCGCGTCACCTTGCAGGAAAGCCTGGAAGGCACCGAGCTGTGCATTGAAGACGACGGCCCCGGCGTGCCACCGGACCAGCGTGCGCGCATCCTGCAACGGGGCGAACGCCTGGACCGCCAGCATCCGGGGCAGGGCATTGGCCTTGCGGTGGTCAAGGACATCATTGAAAGCTACGGCGCACGGTTGACCCTTGGGGATTCACCGCTGGGTGGCGCGGCGTTCAAAATCCACTTCCCGGCTGTTTGATCTTTATTGGCTGTGCCGGCCTCTTCGCGAGCAAGCCCGCTCCCACATTCGATGGCATTCCCAAGGTGGAACTCGGTCAAATGTGGGAGCGGGCTTGCTCGCGAAGAGGCCAGTCGCATCAATACACACCTAGCTTTCCTGCGCTCTATAGGCCCCCGGCGTCAGCCCGGTCCACTTCTTGAACGCCCGATGAAACGCCGACGGTTCGGAAAACCCCAACTGCTCGGCGATTTCCTGCAACGACAAATCCGCCCGCCCCAAATGATAAATCGCAATGTCCCGGCGTAATTCATCCTTGAGCGCCTGAAAGCTGGTGCCTTCCTCCCGTAAATGCCGACGCAGGGTCTGTGGGCTGATATGCAGGTGCTGGGCGACGGCTTCGAGGTCGGGCCATGGCGTGCGGTCGCGGCTCAATAAACGGCGCAATTGGCTGCTCAGGCTGTCGCCCTCATCCGGCCGTGACAGCAGGTCGGCCGGTGAGCGTTCGAGGAAGTGCTTGAGGGTGCGTTCGTCCTGCAACAGCGGCAGGCTCAGGTAGCGGCTGGGAAATACCAGGCTGCTGGTGGGTGCGGCGAACACCTGTGGGCAGGGGAACAGCAAGTCGTACTCACCGGCGTGGGCCGGCATCGGGTAGCTGAAGGTGGCTTGGTCCAGGCGGATGCGCTGGCCAATCAGCCAACTGCCGAGGCGATGCCAGATCACCAGCAGGCATTCGCTGAGGAAGTGATCCGGGTCCCACAGCTGCGAATCGTCCAGGCTCAGGCGGGCCATTTCTCCTTCACGTGTCAGACGCCAGCGCGGACCCTGCGGGAATAGGCTATAAAATAATAAGCCGCGTTCCAGAGCCTTCTCGAGGGTGCGGCAGTGAATCAGCGCGTGGCACATCATGGCGAAGGTGCCGCGCTTGCTCGGGCCTTCGGCGAAACCCAGGTATTCGTCATCCAGCGCCAGCCACAGCATTTGCAACAGCCGGGTGAATTGCTCCGGGGCGATGCGGGCGCGGGGTTCGCTCAGCAGTTCCGGGGTAATGCCCACTTGCTGCAGCAGGCCCGAATAGTCGTAGCCGGCCCGGCGAGCACCGCCTAGGGCGGCCCGGGCGTAGTGACTGGCGATGGTACGTTCACGCATGAGGGGCCTCGTCCATTGAGTGGCGGATGTTAGCCATCCTGTGGGGGAGCAACAAGGCGGATATCCGCCAAATTGTAGGACGAGACAAGGAGGTAAGGCGGAAACCCGCCACTGTCTGTAGGGGTTGTCTCAAAATGAAAATCGCCCCAAGGGCTGATGTCTAAAGGCCTTCAGCGGTTTTCAGTAAAAGTGGCACGACGCTTGCGATAGAGAACGCAGGGAGACCGGCCTTGAGCGGGCTCTCAAACAACAAATCCCTCCAGTGCAGGAGGGTTCGCAATTCAAGTGTCGTGGGCAATGGCGGATATTTGCCACACGGGACGATTGAGGAACTTTGCAATGACGACTCGTCAGCCACTGTACAAATCCCTGTATTTCCAGGTGATCGTTGCAATCGTTATCGGTATTTTGCTCGGTCACTTCTACCCGCAGACCGGCGTGGCCCTCAAGCCACTGGGTGACGGCTTTATCAAGCTGATCAAAATGGTCATCGCCCCGATCATCTTCTGCACCGTTGTCAGCGGCATCGCTGGCATGCAAAGCATGAAATCGGTCGGCAAAACCGGCGGCTACGCGCTGCTGTACTTCGAAGTCGTCTCCACCATCGCCCTGCTGATCGGCCTGATCGTGGTCAACGTTGTGCAACCGGGCGCCGGCATGCACATCGACGTGGCTACCCTGGACGCCTCTAAAGTCGCGGCCTACGTGACTGCCGGTGCAGACCAGAGCATCGTTGGCTTCCTGCTGAACGTGATCCCGAACACCATCGTCGGTGCGTTCGCGACCGGTGACATCCTGCAAGTCCTGATGTTCTCGGTGATCTTCGGTTTCGCCCTGCATCGCCTGGGTGCCTACGGCAAGCCGGTGCTGGACTTCATCGATCGCTTTGCCCACGTGATGTTCAACATCATCAACATGATCATGAAGCTCGCGCCAATCGGTGCCCTGGGCGCCATGGCGTTCACCATCGGTGCCTACGGTGTAGGTTCGCTGGTGCAGCTCGGTCAGTTGATGATCTGCTTCTACATCACCTGCATCCTGTTCGTGGTCGTGGTGCTGGGCGCCATCTGCCGCGCACACGGCTTCAGCGTCCTTAAACTGATCCGCTACATCCGTGAAGAACTGCTGATCGTACTGGGTACTTCCTCGTCCGAATCCGCACTGCCACGCATGCTGATCAAGATGGAACGCCTGGGCGCCAAGAAGTCGGTCGTCGGCCTGGTTATCCCGACTGGCTACTCCTTCAACCTGGACGGTACTTCGATCTACCTGACCATGGCCGCCGTGTTCATCGCCCAGGCGACTGACACCCACATGGACATCACCCACCAGATCACCCTGTTGCTGGTACTGCTGCTGTCCTCCAAAGGCGCTGCTGGCGTGACCGGTAGTGGCTTCATCGTACTGGCTGCTACCCTGTCGGCTGTTGGCCACCTGCCGGTTGCCGGCCTGGCGCTGATCCTGGGTATCGACCGCTTCATGTCCGAAGCCCGCGCACTGACCAACCTGGTAGGCAACGCTGTTGCTACCCTGGTTGTGGCTAAGTGGGTCAAGGAACTGGACGAAGACAAGCTGCAAGTCGAACTGGCTTCCGGTGGTCGCGGTATCTCCGACACCCGTGAAGAAGACGATCTGGGCGTGGCCGAAGGCCCGGCTCCAACCGCCGTCAAGTAAGGCTGCACCCTGTGTGAAAAACCCATCTTCGGATGGGTTTTTTTATGCCTGCGCAAAACATCAGTCACTCCGGATGATGGTTTATGTGATTGCTGCTGACCGCCAGGTTTGCCTACTCTGTGGGCAATCGAATCGGAATCGGAGTCCCCATGTCAGGTCCCTTGGCGTCCCTCAAAGTACTGGATTTCTCCACCCTGCTGCCGGGGCCATTCGCCTCGTTGCTGCTGGCCGACATGGGCGCCGAGGTATTGCGCATCGAATCCCCCACGCGCATGGACCTGCTGCGGGTATTGCCGCCCCATGACCAGGGCGTGTCGGCCAGCCATGCCTATCTGAACCGCAACAAACGCAGCCTGGCCCTGGACCTCAAGCAGGCCGAGGCGGTGGAGATCGTGCGGCAATTGGTGGCGGACCATGACATCGTCCTCGAGCAGTTCCGCCCTGGGGTGATGGAGCGACTCGGCCTGGGCTACGAGGCGTTGAAGGCGATCAATCCGAAGCTGATCTACGTCTCGATCACCGGCTACGGCCAGACCGGCCCCTACAAGGACCGCGCCGGCCATGACATCAACTACCTGGCGCTGGCGGGTGTCGCCAGTTACACCGGGCGCCAGGACAGCGGGCCATTGCCCTTGGGTGTGCAGGTGGCGGATGTGGGCGGAGGTTCGTTGCATGCGGTGATCGGCTTGCTGGCGGCGGTGATTGCCCGGCAGCAGAGCGGGGTGGGGCAATACCTGGACGTGAGCATGACCGACTGCGCCTTCAGCCTGAATGCCATGGCCGGCGCGGGTTACCTGGCGTGCGGCGTGGAGCCTGGGTGGGAGAACCAGGTGCTTAATGGCGGCAGCTTCTATGACTATTACCGCTCGCGGGAAGGGCGTTGGTTGTCGGTGGGCAGCCTGGAGCCGGCGTTCATGCAGCAACTGTGTAAGGCCCTTGGGCGCCCTGAGTTGGCGGCGCAAGGCTTGTCGCCCAAACCCGAGCAGCAGAAAGCCCTCAAGCTGGCGTTGCAGGTCGAGTTCGAGAAACGCAGCTTTGATGAGCTGTGTGAGCTGTTTGCCGGGATTGATGCGTGTGTCGAACCCGTCCTGAATCTGAGCGAGGCCGTTGAGCACCCGCAGTTGAAAGCCCGGGAACTGGTCAGCCAGGTGCCGCGGGGCGATGGATCCAGCCAGGCGCAAATCGCCTGCCCGCTGAAGTTTTCCGAGGGCTTGCCGGCGGCCCGGCATATAGGCGCGACGGTGGGCGCTCACAGCGATGAGGTGTTGGCGGAGTTGGGCTTCAGTGCTCAGCAGATAGATGATCTGCGGCGTGCCAAGGTGATTCAGTAGCGTCTGGGCCGGCCCCTTCGCGAGCAAGCCCGCTCCCACATTCAACCGCATTCCAAATGTGGAACTCGGTCAAATGTGGGAGCGGGCTTGCTCGCGAAGGGGCCCTTAAATCCACCACAAACCTCACTCGACGCGGGTTTCCCCGGTAAATACCAACGTCTGCCGGCACCTGCGACACAAATACCGCCGCCCCTGGCTCACCAACCCATGACGCTGTGGCGAAAACGGAAAGTCACTGTCCGCACACGGGCAGCGGTAGATATACCGCGTCACGCGCCGCCGCTGGATTTCATAGGTGTGGCAGCGATCCGGCGGCAGTTCGTAAACCCCACGCATGATCAATTGCCATTCTTCGCCATGGGGCTGGATGCGCTCGCCAAACAATTGGTGGGCAATCAGGTGCGCCACTTCATGGGCGACTGTCTGTTTAAGGAAGTGTTGGCTGTTTTCACGGTACAACTGCGGGTTGAAGCGCAACAGGTTCTCGTGCAAATGCGCGACACCGGCCTTCTGGCCCCGCAGCTTGAGGCTGACCTGGGGGCGTTTGAAGCTTCGTTTGAAAAAGGATTCGGCTTGCAGGAAACAATCTTCGACGCGGGTATTGAGTTGCTCGGGCATGCTGTACATATCTCCAGAGACGTCCAGTATGCCGCAAACAAGGGTGTATCCGAATCTGTCAGGCGCCGAATGGTCATGCATAACGCACAAAGCCACCTTGCGGTGGCTTTTCCTGCGGGTAAACCGCGTCAGTTGGTGTAGATCGGGCCTACGCCCAGCCCCCAGACAATCACGGTGAAGGCCATGATCGCCACCAGTACCACCAGGCCTACCGCCAGTACCGAGCTCGAAAACAGGAAGCCCTCGTCCGGGTGGATGTTCATGAAGGTCGGCAGCCCGACATACAGCAGGTACACCGTGTAGCAAATAGCAGCCGTGCCGACGACCATGCCCAACCACATGTGTGGGTACAGCGCCGCCAGCCCGCCGACAAACAGCGGTGTCGCGGTATAGGTGGCAAACGCCACGCAACGCGCCATGCTGGGGTTGGCGTCATAGGTGCGCGCCATCCAGTGGATGAACGCGCCCATCACCGCCACGCCGCCGAGCATCGCCGCGTAGGACATGACGGTCATCCACAACGCGCTTTCCACCGTCAGCATCACCGGCGCGCGGCTGCCGATGACCCAACCTACCTGAGTGGTACCGATAAAGGCTGATACAGCGGGGATCGCCGCGAGAATCAGCGTGTGGGTGAGGTACATGTGGCCGATGCTTTCTTCTTTATCGCCACGAATTTCCCGCCATTCCTGATCGGGGTGGGTGAAAAGTCCCACGACGTGATGGATCATGCCAGTCACTCCTGTCGTTATTACCATCGCCCCCCAGTGGAGCGCCCACGGGCCAATTGGCCTGAAAGGTCTGGATATATGTGCGACCTTATGTCGCAGTATAGGAAGTCATGACCGGAAAAAGTGTGGGGCTTTAGAGCAAATTGCGCTGTAAACATTGGGCTTAATCGCGGCGGGGTCTGTTGATTGGAATGCGGTCAACTGTGGGAGCGGGCTTGCTCGCGAATGTGGTGGGTCAGCTAAACACCTGGCGAATGACACTTCCCATTCGCGAGCATGCCCGCTCCCACATTGGAACTCGGTGGTCCATCCCGGTAAAATACCCGGCTTTTCGTCACACACCTTTCGCGGATCCAAGCGCCATGGGCACTCTTACGGTCAACCAGAACAAACTGCAAAAACGCCTGCGTCGCCAGGCCGGTGAGGCAGTCGCCGATTTCAACATGATCGAAGAGGGCGACAAGGTCATGGTCTGCCTGTCTGGCGGCAAAGACAGCTACACCATGCTCGACGTGCTGATGCACCTGCAAAAGGTCGCGCCGATCAAGTTCGAGATCGTCGCCGTGAACATGGATCAGAAGCAGCCGGGCTTTCCCGAGCATGTGCTGCCGGCCTACCTCAAGGCATTGGGGGTCGAGTACCACATCGTCGAGAAAGACACCTACTCGGTGGTCAAGGAACTGGTCCCGGAAGGCAAGACCACCTGCTCGCTGTGCTCGCGCCTGCGCCGTGGCACGCTCTACACCTTTGCCGACGAGATCGGCGCGACCAAAATGGCCCTGGGGCACCACCGCGACGACATCGTCGAAACCTTCTTCCTCAACATGTTCTTCAACGGCAGCCTCAAGGCCATGCCGCCCAAGCTGCGGGCCGACGACGGGCGCAACGTGGTGATCCGCCCGTTGGCGTACTGCCATGAGAAGGACATCCAGGCGTACTCCGACCTCAAGCAATTCCCGATCATCCCGTGCAACCTCTGCGGCTCCCAGGAAAACCTGCAGCGCCAGGTTGTCAAGGACATGCTCCAGGATTGGGACCGCAAGACCCCGGGCCGCGTCGACAGCATCTTCCGCAGTCTGCAGAACGTGCAGCCGTCGCAGTTGGCTGACCGTAACCTGTTCGACTTCACCAGCCTGCGTATCGACGAAAGTGCAGCGTCGCGCTTCGTCAACGTAGTGAACCTCTGAGCCATTTCACCGCTCTGACAGACGGCGCTCCTGGGCGCCGTTTTCATTTCAATCCTTAGGAGAGGGCATGCGCGATTACAAGTGGCTGCACGAATATTGTCTGAACCGGTTTGGTTCGGCGGCCGAGCTGGAAGCCCACCTGCCTGTGCCCCTGACCCCGGCGAAACTGCGCAAGATCAGTGATGACCGCTACCTGTCGACCCTGTCGCTGCGGGTGTTTCGCGCAGGGCTCAAACACAGCGTGGTGGACGCCAAGTGGCCGGCGTTCGAGCAAGTGTTCTTTGGCTTTGACCCGGAAAAAGTCGTGCTGATGGGCGCCGAGCACCTGGAGCGCCTGATGCAGGACACGCGCATCATCCGCCACCTGGGCAAGCTCAAGAGCGTGCCGCGCAATGCGCAGATGATTCTGGATATCGAGAAGGAAAAAGGCAGCTTCGGTGCGCTGATTGCCGACTGGCCGGTGACGGATATCGTCGGCCTGTGGAAGTACCTGAGCAAGCACGGCCACCAGTTGGGCGGCCTGTCGGCGCCGCGCTTTTTGCGGATGGTGGGCAAGGACACGTTCGTGCCGAGCTATGACGTGGTGGCGGCGCTGAACGCGCAGAAGATTGTCGACAAGGCCCCCACCAGCCTGCGGGACCTGGCCACGGTGCAAGGCGCGTTCAACCAGTGGCATGCCGAGAGCGGGCGGCCGATGTGCCAGTTGTCGATGATGTTGGCTTACACCGTCAACCACTAAGCCCGACTAATACCCTGTGGCGAGGGAGCTTGCTCCCGCTGGAGTGCGAAGCGCTCCCAGGATTTTGGGGCCGCTACGCAGCCCAGCGGGAGCAAGCTCCCTCGCCACAACGGGCTCCCTCTTCACAACAAGCTCCACCAGTCACATTGATTGTGGTTTTGCCTGAAAAGTGTATTCAGGCAGGCAAACCTTCCCCCGCCAGCCGCCGATTCAGTTGATGCCGGTACCGCACATACATCAACGCCGTGCAGAACACCGCCAGGCTCGCCAGCATCTCCAGCACACCAAACCACTGCCGGTTCGGGTCATACGCCGCCAGCGCACCCTTGATGAAGTACAAGTTCACCACAAAGCACATCCACGAATGCCCGCGCGCGCTGCCCAGGATCATCCCCGGCGCCAGTAACAGCAGCGGCACCAGCTCGATCAGCAGAATCACCCACGGTCGTGCGCCGTGCAGGTCGGCGAATATCAGGTAGTAGGCACACAGCAACCCCACCAAACTCAAAAACGCCAGCAGGCTCAACACCCGCGCCGCCTTGACCCGTGGCTCGAGCCACGCCTGGGGCGGCAGTACCTTAGGCTTCCTGGCCACGGCCGTTCTCCAGTAGCGCGGCGGTCTTCGCCAGGCGCAGGCCGAGGGCGCGGCACAGGGCAATCTCATGTTGATCCAGTGCGCGCTTGCCGTCGGCACCGGAATGGTGGCTGGCTCCGTAGGGCGTACCGCCGCCTTTGGTATCAAGCAGGGCTTGTTCGCTGTAGGGCAGGCCGGTGATCAGCATGCCGTGGTGCAGCAGCGGCAGCAGCATCGACATCAGCGTGGTCTCCTGGCCACCGTGCAGGCTGGCGGTGGAGGTGAACACACCCGCCGGTTTGCCGACCAGGGCGCCGGTCAGCCACAGGTTGCTGGTGCCGTCGAGAAAGTACTTGAGCGGCGCGGCCATGTTGCCGAAACGGGTCGGGCTGCCCAGCGCCAGGCCGGCGCAGTTCTTCAGGTCGTCGAGGCTGCAGTACAGCGGGCCGTCCACCGGAATGTCCGGCGCCACGGCTTCGCATTCGCTGGAGATGGCCGGCACGGTGCGCAACCGCGCCTCAAGCCCGGCTTGCTCGACGCCCCGGGCTATCTGCCGGGCCATTTCACTGACCGAGCCGTTGCGGCTGTAATACAACACCAGCACATACGGCGCACTCACGAAACCAGCTCCAGGATGTTCTCTGGCGGGCGGCCAATCACGGCTTTGTCGGTGGTTTCGAGGATCGGCCGTTCCATCAGTTTCGGATGAGCGGCGATGGCGGCAATCAGTTGCGCTTCGCTGAGGCGGGTGTCGGCCAGGTTGAGGGTTTTGTATTCGTCTTCGCCAGTACGCAGCAGTTGCCGCGCGCTGAGCTTCAGCTTGCCCAGCAAGGCCTGCAATTGCGCGGCGTCGAGCGGGGTTTCCAGGTAGCGCACCACGGTGGGTGTGAGGCCACGGGCTTCCAGCAATTGGAGCGCACCGCGGGATTTCGAGCAGCGCGGGTTGTGATAAAGCGTCAGATCGGTCATGTGCGGGTCGCATCTTGCGTAAGGTGGCGGGTATTCTACCCGCGCTGCGTCACGTCCTTAAACCATGAGAGGCGATAGGCCGCAGCCAATGTTCATTTTTACGAAGGATTACCCCATGACGAGGCGACTGTTAGGCGCATTGGCAATCATCGGCACACTGCTGCTCAGCGGCTGTGGCAATGATTATGGCGTTGACCAATACGGTCAGAAAGTGGCCGCCGAACGCCTGGACAAGCAATGGCTGGTGGTTAACTACTGGGCCGAGTGGTGTGGCCCGTGCCGTACCGAAATTCCTGAACTCAACGCGTTGGCCGAACAGCTCAAGGGCCAGTCGGTGGGGGTGTTCGGCGTGAACTTCGACAACGTCCAGGGTGAAGAACTCAAGAGCGCCAGTGAGAAACTGGGCATCAAGTTCACCGTATTGGCACAGAACCCGGACGGGATCTTCGACATCCCCCGCAGTGAAGCCTTGCCGGTGACCTACATCATCGATGACAAGGGCAAGGTGCGCGAGCAACTGATGGGTGAGCAGACGGCGGAAGGGGTGTTGGCCAAGCTCAAAGCGTTGCGCGGTTAAAAATGTGGGAGCGGGCTTGCTCGCGAATGCGGTGTGACAGTCATCAGATACATCGACTGATCCACCGCTTTCGCGAGCAAGCCCGCTCCCACATTTAGACCTGCTGCGCCTTACAGATCAGCCTTCTTCCAGCCACAACCGCAACGGCTTGCCGTCAGCCGGCCAGAAACGGGTCTGTTCGATCGGCGAGATGTCCCAGCGCTGCACGCCTTGCAGGGCCTGGAAGAAGCGGTGCTCCTGCTCCATCAGCGCTTCGGCGCAGAGTTTGCGGGTGCTGCCGACCTTGCCGAAGCTCAGCTTGTCGCCGTCCAGGGTGTAGGGCGCGAACCAATGGTTGCAGCCGCCATTGCCGTAGGCCCGGCCATCGGCGCCGAGGGTCACGGTCAGGTGGGCGTAATCCATCAGCGGCCGCTCACCGATCCATTCCACCACGTAGCTGTGATCCTGCTTGAGCTTGACCTCGTCGCTGGCGCAGCCCGCAAGGCCTGCGCCCAGCACTGCCAGCATCAGCAGGGCTTTCATTGCGCGGCCTGCTGGCATTTCGGGCAACGGTGCTTGTCACCCAGGGTGGCCCAGCCCAACTCGGTGACCCGCGCAGTGGCGGCCGGTTGCAGCGGTTCCTTGGTCAGCTTGGTTTCCACTGCGAATTCAAACTCCAGCACGTTGTCGCAGCTGTCGCAGTTGACCTTCCAGGTGTGAATCTCCAACTCGCCGAACTTCGGCCCCTGGGCCATGGCGACCCACTGGCCCGCCGGGCGGATGGAGTAGCGCGCATCGCCTTCGACGGTCAGGCGCATCGACAGGGTTTTACTGCCGCGCAGGGTGACGATCAGAACGTCGCCGTTCTTGATCGAGCCACCGTTGCCGGTGACTTGATAACGGCCCGGCACCAGGGCGCGGCATTCGATCAGGGTGTGTTGCGGGCTCAGCAAGCTGAAGCGGAAATCGTGTTCGGCCATGGATCCTCCAAATAGGCGCGGCATCCTATCACGGGCCGCCACCCATCATGGCGTGGCTATGTGACCGCTGATCATCCTTCGACGAGGTTTTGCGCCTGCCCGCCAGCCCACGCCGCGATGTTGGCCAGGGTCGTGCCGGCAATTGCCCCCAGGGCCTCGCGGGTCAGGAAGGCCTGGTGGGCGGTGATGATCACGTTGGGGAAGGTCAGCAGGCGCGCCAGTACGTCGTCTTGCAGGGGCAAATCCGAGCGGTCTTCGAAAAACAGCTGGGCCTCTTCTTCATACACATCCAGCCCCAGATAGCCGAGCTGGCCGTCCTTGAGCGCATCGATCAGCGCCGGGGTGTCCACCAGGCCGCCGCGCCCGGTATTGATCAGCATCGCGCCGGGCTGCATATGGGCCAGGCTTTGGGCGTTGATCAGGTGTTTGCTGTCCGATGTCAGCGGGCAATGCAGGCTGATGATCTGCGATTCGCCAAGCAACTGCGGCAGGCTCGCATACCGGGCACCAAGGGCCTCGACCTGCGGGTTGGGGTAAGGATCGTAGGCCAGCAACTGGCAGCCAAACCCGGCCATGATCTTGGCGAACGTGGCGCCGATCTGCCCGGTACCGACCACGCCGACGGTCTTGCCTACCAGGTCGAAACCGGTCAGGCCATGCAGGCTGAAGTCACCGTCGCGGGTACGGTTGTAGGCGCGGTGCAGGCGGCGATTGAGGGCCAGGATCAGCGCGACCGCATGTTCGGCCACCGCATGGGGCGAATAGGCCGGCACCCGCACGATAGTCAGGCCCAGGCGCTTGGCGGCGGGCAGGTCGACATGGTTGTAACCGGCCGAGCGCAGGGCGATCAGGCGGGTGCCGCCGTTGGCCAACTGCTCCAGCACCGGGGCGCTGAGGTCATCGTTGATAAAGGCGCAGACCACTTCGTGGTGTTCGGCCAGGGCCACGGTGTCGAGGTTCAGCCGGGCCGGCTGGAATTGCAGCTGCATGCCGTCGGGCAGCGGTTGGGCGAGAAAGCTCTCGCGGTCGTAGGTCTGGCTGCTGAAAAGGATGATGCGCATCAAATATTCCTTCTTGATGATGGAAAGCTGATTTTGGGGCGAGGGGGCTTGTTTGTGGCCAAGGAGCTTGCTGTGGTGAGGGAGCTTGCTGTGGTAAGGGAGTTTGCTGTGGCGAGGGAGCTTGCTCCCGCTGGGCTGCGCAGCGGCCCCAAAATCCTGGGAGCGCTTCGCACTCCAGCGGGAGCAAGCTCCCTCGCCACAGCAAGCGCCCTCACCACATTGCCCCGAAAGTTTACGCGCTGACCCGCGCCTCGCTGGCCAGCCGGGCAATCGCCATGTCCAGTTCATCCAGGGCCGGCATGGCCTTGGCGTCGTCCTGTTTGAGCAGGGTCTCGGCCCGTTGGCAGGCCGCGCGCAGTTGTGGCACGCCGCAATAGCGGGTGGCTCCGTGCAAGCGGTGCACCCGCTCGATCAGGGCGTTGCGGTCGTTGGCGTCCCGGGCGACGCGAATCGCTTCACGGTCGGCCTCAAGCGAAGCCAACAGCATCGCCAGCATGTCTGCCGCCAGATCCGCCTTGCCGGCCGCCAGGCGCAAACCTTCTTCGTGGTCCAGCACCGGCAATTGCGCGGCGTGGCCAAAACTTTCGGTGCCGCGTTCCGGGCCTTGGTTGCGCAGGGCCAGCCCGGTCCATTTCAACACCACCTGGGCCAGTTGCCGTTCACTGATGGGCTTGGTCAGGTAGTCATCCATGCCGCTTTGCAGCAGGGCGCGTTTTTCGTTGGCCATCGCATGGGCCGTCAGCGCGACGATGGGCAGCGGTGTGCCATGGCGTTCGCTTTCCCATGTGCGGATCGCCTCGGTGCTCTGGCGGCCGTCCATGCCGGGCATCTGCACGTCCATCAGCACCAGGTCGAAGGCTTCCTGCTTCACCGCTTCGACGGCCGAGTAACCGCTTTCCACCGCCTGGACCTTGGCGCCCATGTCCTCCAGCAGGGTTTGCACCAACAGCAGGTTGGCCGGGTTGTCGTCGACACACAGCACCCGCGGCGCGCGGCTGGACAGTGGCTCGCCGGGTTCGCTGCGCAACGGGCGCGGGCTGATCAGGTCGGCCAGGGCACGGCGCAGTTTGCGGGTGCAGGCGGGTTTGGCCTGCAACTGGCTGTTGGGGTTGGGCACCGACTGGTTGAACAGCAGCTGTTCGGTGGTCGGGCACAGCACCAGTACCTTGCAGCCCAGGTGTTCGAGGTCCCACAGGTGTTGGTTCAAACGCTCCGGAGGGATGTCGTTTGCGGTGATGCCCAATACCGCCAGGTCAATGGCCTGTTCGGTCTGGTGGGCGCTGGTGATTCCGTTGGTCAGGCTTTCCAGGCTGTTGAATGGCGTAACTTCCAGGCCGCAGTCTTCCAACTGATGTTGCAGGGCCTGGCGCGCCAGCTCGTGGTTTTCCAGCACGGCCACCCGCCGGCCCAGCAGCGGCGCGGAGGGCAGGTCTTCGATATCGTCACGGGTTTTTGGCAGGTTCAGGCTGATCCAGAATTCAGAGCCTTCTCCCGGTGTGCTGTCGACGCCAATCTCACCGCCCATCTGTTCGATCAGACGCTTGGAAATCACCAGGCCCAGGCCGGTGCCACCGGGTTGGCGGGACAGCGAGTTGTCCGCCTGGCTGAAGGCCTGGAACAGCGCCCGCACATCCTGGTTCGACAGGCCGATGCCGGTGTCCTGCACACTGATGCGCAGTTGCACGCTGTCTTCCTGTTCGTCTTCAATCATGGCGCGGGCAACGATGGTGCCTTCGCGGGTGAACTTGATCGCGTTGCTCACCAGGTTCGTGAGGATCTGCTTGAGCCGCAGCGGGTCACCCACCAAGGCGAGCGGCGTGTCGCGGTAGACCAGGCTCACCAGCTCCAGCTGTTTGGCGTGGGCGGCCGGGGCGAGGATGGTCAGGGTGTCTTGCAGCAAGTCCCGCAGGTTGAACGGGATGCTGTCGAGCACCAGCTTGCCGGCCTCGATTTTCGAGAAGTCGAGGATTTCGTTGATGATGCCCAGCAGGTTGTCGGCGGATTTTTCGATGGTGCCCAGGTAATCCAGCTGGCGCGGTGACAGTTCGCTTTTCTGCAACAAATGGGTGAAACCAAGGATGCCATTCAACGGCGTGCGGATCTCATGGCTCATGTTGGCCAGAAACTCCGACTTGATGCGGCTGGCTTCCAGGGCTTCCTTGCGGGCGAGGTCCAACTCGATGTTCTGGATCTCGATGGTTTCCAGGTTTTGCCGCACGTCTTCGGTGGCCTGGTCGATGCTGTGTTGCAATTCTTCCTGGGCGTTTTGCAGGGTCTCGGCCATGCGGTTGATGCCCGAGGCCAACTGATCCAGTTCCTGGCTGCCCAGGGGTGGCAACCGGGTTTCCAGGTTGCCGTCCTTGAGCTGCGCGACGGCCTGTTTGATCAGGCCAATCGGTGAGTTGATCGTACGGCTGATGCGCAAGGCGAGGGCAGCGGTACAGATCAGGCCGATGGCGATCAGCAGCAGGCTGGCGAACAGGCTGCGGTAGCCCCGCAGCAACATGCCGTTGTGGGACAGCTCCAATTCGACCCAGCCCAGCAGGCGGTCGGATTCGTCCGGGATCAGTTCGCCGGCGAGGTTGCGATGGCGGCCGAATACCGGCAGCAGATAGCGGGTTGCGTCATTGCCGGTGCGCTGCAACAGGTGTGAGCTGTTGCCGATCGGCGGTTGATTGAGCATGGTCGGGCCGGCGTGGGCCAGGGGCGTGCGGTCAGGCCCCAGGAAAGACACGGCGCGTACGTCGGTTTGCTCCAGGGACTGGGTGGCGATGCGTTCCAGCAGGTCGGTGTTTTTGGTGCCCAGTGCCGGGGCGACCAAAGGTGCCAGTTGCTCGGCGATCATCTCGCCCCGTTGCAGCAACTGCGACTGCAACTCCGACAGCTGCATCCAGGTGAAATAGCCGCCCAGCAGCAACGCCATCAGGCTGGTAGGCAATAAGGTCAGCAACAGTACGCGGCCTTTTATTCCCATTTTCGTAAGCACGCCACTCTCCTGCTACCACACTGTTGTCGAATTCCACGCAGGCATCCGGCCCGCGCCACCTGCGCAGTGTAGCCATTTGCGCGGCGTGGAATCTTGCAAAATTAAAGACCTGAGGCAAACCTTGGTCCCCTGGACGCCCGGCGGCGGTTGCTCATAGGGGGGCAATCTTGAATAATCAGTCATTGAGAATGACTTGCAGACGCTAATGAATCCTGTAGCACCCGGCTTACCCAGTATCCTGGCGATTGAAGACGATCCTGTGCTTGGCGCCTATGTCCATGAGCAATTGGGCCGCTGTGGCTTCCAGGTGACCTGGTGCCAGAACGGCCAGCAGGGCCTGCAAATGGCCCGTGATCAACGCTTCGACGTGGTGTTGATGGACATTCTGTTGCCGGGCATGGACGGCTTGTCGGTGCTCACGCATCTGCGCCAGAGTCATTCGATCCCGGTGATCCTGATGTCGGCCCTGGGGGCTGAAGCCGACCGTATCAGCGGCTTTCGCCTGGGGGCGGACGATTACCTGCCCAAGCCGTTCAGCATGGTCGAGTTGCGGGTGCGCATCGAGGCAATCCTGCGCCGGGTCGCCCTGGACCGGCGGCCTTTGCCGGCCCTGGCGGCGGTGCGCGACGATGCCCGTAGCCTGCGTTTCGATGATGAGCAGTGTGATGTGTTTCACCGGGAACAGTGGGCCGGCCTGACCCGCAGCGAATACCGCCTGCTGGAAACCCTGCACCGCAACGGCGAAGAAGTCCTCAGCAAAGCCTTCCTTTATCAACATGTCTTTCAGCGCGGCTACGCGCCCCATGACCGCAGCCTGGACATGCACATCAGCCAGATTCGTCGCAAGCTCAAGGCCATCGGCTACAGCGAGCGGGAAGTGCGCACGGTGTGGGGCAAGGGCTATGTGTTGAGCGGTCACGATGACGGGCTTTAAGGCCGCCCTCAAGCGGCTGCCGGGCAAGCATTCGTTATTCTGGAAACTGGCGTGCCTGCTGATCGCTTTCTGTTTGCTGATGATCTGGCTCAGTTGGTCCTGGGGCCGGTACATGGAAGAGCAGAATGCCTTTCTCTCCAACGAGGCTCGCGCCACCCTGAGCGGTTATGCAGCCGGTGCGGAGCTTGCCTGGAACAAGGGCGGCAGCGCTGGTGTGGACGAATGGCTGCACACCCTGGGCCAGCGCGAGCGCACGTGGGTGGGTGTTATCGGTAACGACCTGCAATCCTTGAGCAGCTACCCGCTGACGGACAAGGAAAGCCAGCGCCTGACCTTCCTGCGTGGCCTGGACTGGCCCGTCAGCCGGCACGCCAAGGGCTTGCCGTGGTTGAAAATCCCGTTCCCGCTCGACCCAGGGGCGGGGTCCCTGGTGATCGAATTGCCCCGGCGTTTCATGCCTGGGCAAAACCAGCTGTTCTGGCGGATCGTCACCAATGGCGTGATTCCCGGCCTGTTCACCCTGCTGCTCTGCATCGGCCTTTACCGGCTGTTGATCATGCCCCTCAACCACCTGCGTGAGCAGGCCAACGCCTGGCGTGCCGATCAACTGAGCACCCGGCTTTCCCGCGATACCACCAGCCGCCAGGATGAACTGGGGGAGTTGGGTCGCGCGTTTGACCAGATGTCGGAACGCTTGCAAGGCACCGTGGCCCTGCAACAGCAACTGCTGCGGGATTTGTCCCATGAGTTGCGCACACCGCTGAGCCGTTTGCGCGTCGCCTGCGACAGCGAGCAGGACCTGACCCAACTGCGCGAACGCCTGGGAAGGGAAATCGACGGCATGCAGCGCCTGGTGGAAGACACCCTGCAACTGGCCTGGCTCGATACTGAACGTGCGCCGCTGCCCAAGGAAGACATCCAGGTGCAGGCGCTGTGGGACATGCTGCGAGAAAATGCCTGTTTTGAAAGTGGCTGGTCGGCCTCACGCTTGCAGTGCGAGCTTGGGGCCGACTGCTGGGTGCGTGGGCATCTGAACCTGCTGGCCCAGGCGTTGGAAAACATCCTGCGCAATGCCATCCGGCACTCACCGCAATACGGGAATGTGCAGTTAGGCGGGGAACGGGAGGGGGAGTACTGGCACCTTTGGCTGGAAGACCAGGGCGGCGGGATCGATGAGGTGGAGCTGGAGCGAATCTTCGCGCCATTCACCCGGCTGGACGGTTCACGGCCCGGCGACGGCGGCTTTGGCCTGGGCTTGAGCATTGCGCGCAACGCTGTGCAGCGTCAGGACGGCAGCTTGTGGGCGGAGAATACCGGCCAGGGTTTGCGCGTGCACATGCGCTTGCTGGCCCGCTGACGCCTACAACCTGCGCTGTTTGCGTTTCTTCCACTGACGGGCCACCCACCAGCGCCAGTAGCCCATGGTCAGGCAATACCCCAGCGCCGCCATCACCAGCCCCAATACCACCGAACCCAGCAGGAAGGGTTGCCAGAGGGTCGACAGCTGCCCGCTGATCCATTCCCAGGTCAACTCGTCGGGCATGCTGCGGGGTGGCACGTTCATCAGCCAGGCGCCGGTCATATAGGTGCAAAAGAACACCGGCGGCATGGTGATCGGGTTGGTCAGCCACACCAGGCTCACGGCAATCGGCATGTTGCCGCGCACGCTGATGGCGAGGATCGCCGCCAGCAGCATCTGCAAGGGAATGGGGATAAATGCCGCGAACAGACCAACGGCCATCGCCCGGGCAACCGAGTGGCGATTGAGGTGCCAGAGGTTCGGGTCATGCAGCAACTTGCCGAGAAAGCGTAAGGATTTGTGTTCCCGGATGCTGGTCGGATCGGGCATGTACCGTTTGAATAAGCGCCGTGGCATAAGGGGTCCAGGTCAGTTCGAGGGGCAAGTATGCCCGCATTCCAAGAACGGTAAATTCAGACTTTGTGACAAATAATAATAGGCCGCTTCGGTAGCCCGGCTAAGACTCAATGGGTCGCTTTCAAGGAACGATCCATGAGAACAGGGATGTTCGCACTCGCGCTGGGGCTGCTCGCCCTGCGTTTTTTACCTGTGTTGCCGTCCAGCGGCTGGCTGCTGCTGATGCCGGTGTTGGCCCTGATGCTGCTGCCTTTTCGCACCTATCCGCTGGCGTTTTTCCTGCTCGGGCTGGGCTGGGCGTGCCTGAGTGCGCAGTGGGCGCTGGACGACCGGTTGGCACCGCGTCTGGATGGCCAGACCCGCTGGGTGGAGGGGCGTGTCAGCGGGTTGCCGCAGCAGACAGGCGACGGTGTGCGCTTTGAACTGACCGACAGCCGGTCACGCAAGGATCTGCTTCCGAAGCGCATTCGTGTGTCCTGGCGTGGCGGGCCAGCGGTTCAGAGCGGTGAGCGCTGGCGGTTGGCCGTCACCCTCAAGCGTCCCTCCGGTTTGCTCAATGCCGGTGGTTTTGACTATGAAGCCTGGCTGCTGGCCCAGCGCATTGGCGCCACGGGTTCGGTCAAGGATGGCCAGAAGCTTGCGGCTGCGCGGCATGCTTGGCGCGACGGGATTCGGCAGCGGCTGTTGGCGGTGGACGCCCAAGGGCGAGCGGCGGGCCTGGCGGCGCTGGTGCTCGGGGATGGTACCGGGCTGGCCGCCGAGGATTGGCGGGTTCTGCAAGACACCGGCACCGTGCATTTATTGGTGATTTCCGGGCAACACATTGGGCTGCTGGCAGGGTTGATCTATGGCCTGGTCGCCGGCCTGGCGCGCTTCGGGTGTTGGCCGAAACCCTTGCCGTGGCTGCCCTGGGCCTGCGGCCTGGGGTTTGCTGCGGCGCTGGGCTATGGCTTGCTGGCCGGTTTTGAAGTGCCGGTGCAACGGGCCTGCGTGATGGTGGGATTGGTCCTGCTATGGCGCCTGCGGTTTCGTCACTTGGGGATCTGGTGGCCGCTGTTGCTGGCGCTGAACGCGGTGCTCATCCTCGAACCGCTGGCCAGCCTGCAACCGGGGTTCTGGCTGTCCTTTGCGGCGGTGGCGGTGCTGATCCTGGCGTTCAGTGGCCGACTGGGCCCCTGGCGTGCCTGGCAGGCCTGGACCCGGGCCCAGTGGTTGATTGCCATCGGCCTGTTTCCGCTGCTGCTGGTGCTCGGTTTGCCCATCAGCCTGAGCGGGCCGCTGGCCAACCTGGTTGCGGTGCCGTGGATCAGCCTGGTGGTGTTGCCCCTGGCCTTGCTGGGTACGGTGTTATTGCCGCTGCCTTATATAGGTGAAGGTTTGTTATGGCTGGCGGGCGGCACACTGGACTGGCTGTTCAAGGCCTTGGCGTTGCTGGCGCAGTACGTGCCGGCCTGGATACCGGCGCAAGTGCCCATGGGCTATTGGCTGGTGAGCCTGCTGGGGGCGGTGCTGTTATTGCTGCCCAAGGGCGTGCCGTTTCGGCTGCTGGGCTGGCCGATGTTGCTGCTGGCGGTGTTTCCGCCTCGGGAGTCGATCCCTCACGGACGGGCCGAGGTGGTGCAACTGGATGTCGGCCAAGGGTTGGCGATCATCCTGCGAACCCGTAACCACGTTCTGCTCTATGACGCCGGGCCGCGCTCCGGTGAGTTCGACCTTGGCACGCGCGTGGTATTGCCTGCGTTGCGCAAACTGGGTGTCGCGGGGCTGGACATGATGCTGCTCAGTCATGCCGATGCCGATCATGCCGGTGGTGCGTTGGCGGTTGCCCACGGGCTGCCGATCAAGCGCGTGGTGGGCGGCGAGACCGAACGGCTGCCGGCGGCACTCGGTACTCAAGCCTGCGTCAGTGGCGAGCGGTGGGATTGGGATGGCGTGACCTTCGAGCTGTGGCAATGGCCTGATGCGACGGACGGTAATCAGATGTCCTGTGTGTTGCTGGTGCAGGCCAATGGCGAACGGTTGCTGCTGACCGGTGATATTGACCGTGAAGCCGAGAGGGCGTTGCTGGCCACACCCCTGGGGGCTCCTGTCGATTGGTTGCAGGCGCCGCACCATGGCAGCCGCAGCTCGTCGTCATGGCCGTTTCTCCAGCGCCTTGCACCCAAGGCAGTGTTGATTTCCCGTGGCCGCAGCAATGCCTTCGGCCATCCCCATCCCCACGTACTGGAGCGATACCAGGCTGTAGGCAGCCTGATTTACGATAGCGCCGAGCAAGGCGCACTTCGCCTGCAACTGGGTAACTTCCAGCCGCCGCTGGCCGCGCGCAGCCAGCGCCGTTTCTGGCGCGAGACCCCGCCGCAAAACAGCGTTACCAAAGACTGGCCCCTGCGACAGGATGCTCTGGGGCCGGTCAGCCCTTCCGCCGGACCCTTATGGTAAAGTGGCGCACTTTTTCGAGGGGACATTCACTGTGTGGGAATTGGTCAAATCCGGCGGCTGGATGATGTTGCCGATCATTTTGAGTTCCATCGCCGCACTCGGCATCATCGCCGAACGCCTGTGGACCCTGCGTGCCAGCCGTGTAACACCTGACCACCTGTTGGGCCTGGTCTGGGGCTGGATCAAGAACAAGCAGCTCGACAAGGCAAAACTCAAGGAACTGCGCGCCAACTCGCCCCTGGGTGAAATCCTCGCCGCCGGCCTTGCCAACTCCAAGCATGGTCGCGAGATCATGAAGGAGTGCATCGAAGAGGCCGCCGCCCGGGTCATCCATGAGCTGGAGCGCTACATCAATGCGCTGGGCACCATCGCCGCCATGGCACCGTTGCTCGGCCTGCTCGGTACGGTGCTGGGCATGATCGATATCTTCAGCTCCTTCATGGGCTCGGGCATGACCACCAACGCCGCAGTACTGGCCGGTGGTATTTCCAAGGCCTTGATCACCACGGCGGCGGGCCTGATGGTCGGTATTCCTTCGGTGTTCTTCCACCGCTTCCTGCAACGGCGCATCGACGAGCTGGTGGTGGGCATGGAGCAGGAAGCCATCAAGCTGGTGGAAGTGGTGCAGGGCGACCGTGATGTGGACCTGGTTGAGGGCAAAGCGTGAAATTTCGCCGCAAGCAACGGGAAAACGTCGATATCAACCTGGCGTCGTTGATTGACGTGGTGTTTATCCTGCTGCTGTTTTTTGTCGTCACCACTACCTTTACCCGGGAAACCCAGCTGCGGGTCGACCTGCCGGAAGCCGTCAGCGGCTCTCCGGCGCAAGACCAGCAGGCCAAGCAACTGGACATCGCCATCAGCGCCGATGGCGTGTTCTCAGTGAATAACCAGTTGCTGGAGAAAAACGACCTGGCCAGCCTGATGGAAGCACTGCAGAAGGAGTCCGGTGGCGACACTAACTTGCCACTGTCCATCAGCGCCGATGGCAACACCAAGCACCAGGCCGTGATCACTGCGATGGACGCTGCCGGCAAGCTCGGCTTCAGCCATTTGCGCATGACCACGGTCGAGGCGGCGAGCCAACCCTGATGGCCATGACTGATCGTTTGCTCAAGGCCTGGTACGAAGGCCATCCGGCGCTCGCGTTGTTGCAGCCGCTGGAGTCCCTCTATCGCCGAGTGGTGCAGCGCAAGCGCGCGCGGTTCCTGGCGGGCGAGGGCGAGATCTACCAGTCGCCAGTGCCGGTCGTGGTCGTCGGTAACATCACCGTCGGTGGCACCGGCAAGACCCCCTTGATTCTTTGGCTGATCGACCACTGCCAGCGCAGCGGTTTGCGCGTCGGTGTGGTTAGCCGCGGTTATGGTGCCAAGCCGCCGGAGTTTCCTTGGCGCGTTGATGCCAGTCACACCGCAGCGGTGGCGGGGGATGAACCTCTGCTGATCGTGCAACGCAGCGGCGTACCCCTGATGATCGATCCGGACCGCAGTCGCGCCGTCAAGGCGTTGCTGGCCAGCGAAACCCTGGACCTGATTCTCTCCGACGACGGCCTGCAACATTACCGCCTGGCCCGAGACCTGGAACTGGTATTGATTGATGCCGCCCGTGGGCTCGGCAACCATCGCTGCTTGCCGGCGGGCCCGTTGCGCGAGCCGGTCGAGCGTTTGCAAAGCGTCGATGCGCTGCTTTATAACGGCGCCGGTTCAGACCGTGAGGATGGCTTTGCCTTCCGCCTGCTGCCCACCGCATTGGTCAATCTGCACACCGGCGAGCGCCAACCTGTCGACCACTTCCCGGTAGGTCAGCAGGTGCATGCGGTGGCCGGCATCGGAAACCCGCAACGTTTCTTCAATACCCTCGAGACGCTACACTGGCGCCCAATACCTCATGCTTTTGCCGACCACGCGCCCTACAGCGCCGAGGTCTTGAATTTCACACCGGCGCTGCCGTTGGTCATGACTGAAAAGGACGCGGTGAAGTGCCGCGCCTTTGCCAGGCCCGACTGGTGGTACCTTGCGGTGGACGCGGCACCGTCACCGGCGTTTACCGCCTGGTTCGACACGCAGTTGATGCGCTTGCTGCCCGCTCGCCTTTTGCCTTAAAACGCTGCTCTCCAGGACATACTCATGGACACCAAACTGCTCGATATCCTCGCTTGCCCGATCTGCAAAGGTCCGCTCAAGCTCAGCGCCGACAAAACCGAGCTGATCAGCAAGGGCGCCGGCCTGGCGTACCCGATCCGTGACGGCATTCCGGTAATGCTCGAAAGCGAAGCCCGCACCCTGACCACCGACGAGCGCCTGGATAAATGACCACTGCCTTCACCGTCGTCATCCCGTCCCGCTACGCCTCCACCCGCCTGCCCGGCAAACCGCTGCAGCTGATCGGCAACAAGCCGATGATCCAGCTGGTGTGGGAACAGGCCTGCAAAAGCAGCGCCGAGCGGGTGGTGGTGGCCACCGATGATCCGCGCATCATCGAGGCCTGCAAAGGTTTTGGCGCCGAAGCGGTGCTGACCCGTGAAGACCACAATTCCGGCACCGACCGCCTGGCTGAAGTGGCCACCAAGCTGGGGCTGGCGGCGGACGCCATCGTGGTCAACGTGCAAGGCGACGAGCCGTTGATTCCGCCCAGCGTGATCGACCAGGTGGCGGCCAACCTGGCGGCCCATGGCGAAGCCCGCATGGCCACCCTGGCCGAGCCGATTGAAGACATCCAGACCCTGCTCAACCCCAACGTGGTGAAAGTGGTCAGCGACATCAATGGCCTGGCGCTGACCTTCAGCCGCTCAACCTTGCCGTGGGCGCGGGATGCGTTTGCCAAGCAGCCGGACGTGCTGCCGGCGGGCGTGCCTTATCGCCGCCACATCGGTATCTACGCCTACCGCGCCGGGTTCCTGCATGACTTCGTCAGTTGGGGCCCGTGCTGGCTGGAGAACACCGAATCCCTGGAACAACTGCGTGCCCTGTGGCACGGCGTGCGCATTCATGTGGGCGATGCCCTGGAAGCGCCACCGGCCGGTGTTGACACGCCTGAAGACCTCGAGCGCGTCCGTCGCCTGCTGGGGGCCTGATGCAGGTTTTGTTCGTCTGCCTGGGCAATATCTGCCGTTCACCGACGGCAGAAGGTGTGTTGCGCCACAAGCTGCGTGAAGCCGGCCTGGCCGATCGGGTTGAGGTGGCCTCCGCCGGCACCGGTGAATGGCACGTTGGCAATCCACCGGACAAGCGCAGCCAGCGGGCAGCACTGCAACGTGGCTACGACCTGTCGGCCCAGCGTGCGCAGCAGGTGTCCCGTGCCGATTTTTCTCGCTACGACCTGATCCTCGCCATGGACCAGAGCAACCTGCGCAACCTCAAGGCCATGCAGCCGGCTCAAGGTAAGGCGGACCTGGACCTGTTCCTGCGCCGTTATGACTCGGTGGTGGATGAAGTGCCGGACCCCTATTACGAAGGCGACCAGGGCTTCGAAACCGTGCTCGACCTGATCGAGCGCGCCTGTGACCTGTTGGTGATTGAATTGAAGGGCCGGTTATGACTTTGCAGGTGCAGGCACAGGTTTCGCTCAAACCGTTCAACAGCTTTGGCATAGACGTGCGAGCCCGGCTGTTTGCCGAGGCCCGCAACGACGCTGACGTGCGTGAGGCCTTGGCCTATGCCGCCGGGCAACAATTGCCGTTGCTGGTGATTGGCGGCGGCAGCAATTTGCTGCTGACCCAGGATATCGACGCGCTGGTGCTGCGCATGGCCAGCCAGGGCATTCGGGTATTGCATGATGATGGTGTGCACGTCGTGGTGGAAGCCGAAGCGGGCGAAGCCTGGCATCCGTTTGTGCTGTGGACCTTGGCCCAGGGCTTTTCCGGCCTGGAAAACCTCAGCCTGATCCCTGGCACGGTCGGCGCCGCACCGATGCAGAACATCGGCGCCTACGGTGTGGAGATCAAGGACGTATTCAGCGGCTTGACCGCCCTCGACCGCCAGACCGGTGAGCTGCGGGATTTCAGCCTGGCTGAATGCGACTTTGCCTACCGTGACAGCCTGTTCAAACATGAGGTAGGGCGCTGGCTGATCCTGCGGGTGCGTTTTGCCCTGAGTCGCGCCGTGCACCTGAAGCTTGAATACGGGCCGGTGCAACAGCGCCTGACCGAACAAGGCATTACGCAGGCCACCCCCAGCGATGTCAGTCGAGCGATTTGCAGCATTCGTAGCGAGAAACTCCCCGACCCGGCGGTGCTCGGCAATGCCGGCAGTTTCTTCAAGAACCCGCTGGTGTCCCAGGCGCTGGCCGCCGAGTTGCAGCTGCAATACCCGGACCTGGTGGCTTACCCCCAGGCTGACGGGCAGATGAAACTGGCCGCCGGCTGGCTGATCGACAAGGCGGGCTGGAAAGGCTTTCGTGATGGCGATGCCGGTGTGCATCGCTTGCAGGCGCTGGTGCTGGTGAACTATGGCGCGGCCACCGGCCAGGAGATTGCCAGGCTCGCGCTTCGCATCCAGCAGGACATCGAAAAGCGTTTCAAGGTTGTGCTGGAAATGGAGCCCAACCGCTATTGAACTAAGCTGGTTTTTTGACGCACCAAGCCCTGCATAGCGGGGCTTTTTTATTGCCGCTGAGTTAATTTAGCTGACTACCGATATTTTTTTATCAACTCATAGATGCTGTTTATCAAAACCAGCTACGTGTTTGGCAGGAGGCGAAGGCCTGATGGACAGTGTTGATCTGAATGTGTTGCGCAGCGTACTGGAATGGCGCCGCGCCGGGCAGCGGGTGGTGCTGTACAGCGTGGTCCAGACCTGGGGCAGTGCGCCGCGTCCGCCGGGGGCCATGCTGGCCTTGCGCGGCGACGGCGTGGTAATTGGCTCGGTGTCTGGCGGCTGTATCGAGGACGACTTGATCGCCCGTTTGCAGGATGGCCGGTTGCCTGAAGACGGGCCGCCGGTGCAGCTTGTGACGTATGGCGTCACCCGGGACGAAGCGGCGCGTTTTGGTCTGCCGTGCGGTGGTACCTTGCGCCTGACCGAAGAGCGGGTGGGTGATCCAGGTTGGGTCGCTGAGCTCCTGGCGCGCTGCGAGGCCCACGAGATTGTCGCTCGTGAGTTGGACCTGGCCACCGGTGACGTGGTGTTGAGCGGTGCGAGCAAGACCGATGTGGTCAGCTTTGACGGCGAGCGCTTGCGGGCGATTTATGGTCCGCGCTGGCGCCTGCTGCTGATTGGCGCCGGCCAGCTGTCACGCTATGTGGCGGAAATGGCTCGGTTGCTGGATTTCGAAGTGCTGATCTGCGACCCGCGCCAGGAGTTTGTCTACGGCTGGGAAGAACAGCATGGGCGTTTTGTGCCGGGCATGCCCGATGAAGCCGTACTGAATATTCAGACCGATGAACGCACCGCTATTGTCGCGCTCACCCATGACCCTCGCCTGGACGACATGGCGCTGCTGACGGCCCTCAATTCACGGGCGTTCTACATTGGTGCCCTGGGCTCGCGGGTCAACAGCCAGAAGCGCCGGGAAAACCTCGCCGCGTTGGGGTTGAGTGCGGACGCCATTGCGCGGCTGCATGGGCCGATTGGCCTGCATATCGGCAGCCATACGCCAGCGGAAATTGCCCTGTCGTTGATGGCGGAAATCGTCGCCATCAAGAACGGGATTGATCTGTTGCAGAAAAAGCCGCTGCAGGCAGCGGTCAGTTGACGGGCATCACCGCGATCATCCTGGCAGCGGGGCAGGGCAGTCGTTTTCGGGCCGAAGCGGGGGCGGATCAGGACAAGTTGCTGGCGCCCTGCGTGGGCCGGGATGGCATCACGCGGCCAGTGATTGAGCAGGTATTGGTGAATTTGCCGGCGGCGGTTGCCAAGCGCTGGCTGGTGACGTCGCCGGATCGCACCGAAGTCATTCGGCTGGCGCAATTGCAGGGATTCGAAGTGCTGCTTTTACGCTCGCCGGGTATGGGTGACAGCATCGCGGCCGCAGTGGCGGCCAGTGGTCCGTCTGCCGGTTGGCTGGTGGTGCTGGGGGATATGCCGTTCATCCTGCCGGCAAGTATCGAGCAAGTGATGGCTGGCCTGGAGGAAGACGGTATCAGCGTCCCGGTGCATGCAGGTCAGTATGGGCATCCCGTGGGGTTTGGCCGTTCATTCGGCCCTGCCTTGATGGCGCTCACGGGAGATCGTGGAGCAAAGCCGTTGTTTGCCATGGCTTCGGTGCAGGAAGTCGCTGTCGATGATCCCGGTGTGTTGTGGGATGTGGATGTGCCGGCGTTGTTGAACTACCGCTAGCGGACAGCGCAGGCATAAAAAAGCCCCGCCTGATCACTCAGGCGGGGCTTTTTAGTGGCCGATGGAATCAGACGAGGGGTTTAGGCTCGTGCTCTGCTTCCAGGGCTTTTGGGTGATGCTCTACCACTTCTTCAACGGAACGCGGGGTTTCGTCGATGGCGGGGGCAGTGTGCTCAACCACGGCTTCGGTGACCGGAACAGGGGCTGCTTCGACCACTTCAGCGACGGCTGGAGCGGCTTCGGCAGCGGCCTTGGCAGCAGCGGCAGCCGCTTCAGCTTCCTTGCGGCGACGACGCACTTCACGCGGGTCGTTCGGCGCACGGCCGTTTTCAGTCAGGGCGCTGGCCGGAGCGGCTTCAACCACCGGTGCTGCCACTTCGGCAACCACTGGCGCTTCAACCACTGGAGCAGGCTCGGCAACAACGGCCACAGGTTCAGCGGCGACAACCACTTCAGCGACTGGCGCCGGAGCTTCTTCGACCACTGGAGCAGGTGCTGGCGCTTCAACCGCTTCAACCACTGGGGCTGGCTCGGCAGTCCACTGGAAGGCGGTCTGTTCTTCGCGAACTTCACGCACTTCAGGGGTTGGCTCGGCAACCGGTGCTTCAACGGCGGCTTCAACCACTGGCTGTTGTTCAACAACAGCGGCAGGCTCGGCAACCACTTCAGCTTCAGGCTGAGGCTCGCGAACTTCACGCACTTCACGAACGTGACGAGTCGGCGCGACTTCTACTTCAGGAACAACCGGAGCTTCGACCGGAGTCGTCGCTTCAACCACAGGTGCTTCGACGGCAGGCGTCTCTACAACAGGGGTTTCCTGGATGGCGGCGGTAGCGGCTTCAGCTTGCTTGTTGGCCTGGGCTTCAGCAGGTGCGCTGATGACCGAGCTGGCAACAGCAGCGGTAACGGCCAGGCCGGCAGCCAGTTCGGCGCCAGTCGGTTCGCCAGTCGCGGTAGCTTCACCGGTCTCTTCCGAACCTTCGATTTCATTGCCGTTGGCATCACGTTGACGCTCACGACGGTTGCTGCGACGACGCTGGCCACGGGAGCGGCGGCGTGGACGATCGCCTTCGGCGTTGTCCTGACCGTCTTCCTGTTGCTGATCCTCGTTGGACAGCAGCTCTTCTTCTTCACCGGCTGGAGCCGCTTGTTCGGCACGTGGTTGACGCTCTTCACGAGGAGGGCGTGGTGCACGTTCTTCACGAGGCTGACGAGCTGGACGCTCTTCAGCAGTGGCAGCGGTGGCAGCAGCGGCTACGGCTGGAGCGGCATCCAGCGGCTCGCGCAGTTCACGCACACGTTCTTCACGCTCGCCACGTGGCTTGCGGTCTTCACGCGGGGCGCGTGGAGCGCGCGGTGCACGTTCTTCCCGTGGTGCACGCTCTTCACGGGCTACGGTTGGCGTTTCTTCACGGGCTTCGCGCGGTTGGCGCTCTTCACGTGGGGCACGATCTTCGCGTGGCGCACGTTCTTCACGAGGCTTGCGCTCTTCGTCACGGCGACCGTTGCGATTGCGGCTCTGCTGGCGACCGTTGCGACGCTCTTCATTGCGAGCAGGGCGTTCAGCGGCAGGCTTCTCGACCACAACTGGAGCTACCGGCTCTTCCTTGGTGGCGAACAGGCTGACCAGCGACTTCACCAGGCCCTTGAACAGGCTTGGCTCAGGCAGGGCGGCAGGTGCGGCAACCGGAGCAGCGGCTTCAACCGGAACCGGTGCGTTGGCACGGGCTGGCGCGGTCTTGACGGCGGCTTCCTGGCGAACCAGGGTGCGGGTCGCGGCGGCTGGCTGGACTTCTTCCACTTCGGCAGCGGCAGCAGCGATTTCGTAGCTGGACTGGTTGACGTGGGCTTCCGGGCTGTCATCACGCAGGCGCTGCACTTCGAAGTGCGGCGTCTCGAGGTGATCGTTCGGCAGGATGACGATACGGGCACGGGTGCGCAGTTCGATCTTGGTGATCGAGTTGCGTTTTTCGTTGAGCAGGAACGCAGCCACCGGAATCGGCACCTGGGCGCGCACTTCGGCAGTGCGGTCTTTCAGGGCTTCTTCTTCGATCAGGCGCAGGATCGCCAGGGACAGCGATTCAACGTCACGGATGATGCCGGTGCCGTTGCAACGCGGGCAAACGATGCCGCTGCTTTCGCCCAGGGATGGACGCAGGCGCTGACGGGACATTTCCAGCAGGCCGAAGCGCGAGATGCGGCCGACCTGTACACGGGCACGGTCAGCTTCCAGGCATTCGCGGACTTTCTCTTCCACGGCGCGCTGGTTCTTGGCAGGGGTCATGTCGATGAAGTCGATCACGATCAGGCCGCCGATGTCACGCAGGCGCAACTGGCGGGCGATTTCTTCAGCCGCTTCCAGGTTGGTCTGCAGGGCAGTTTCTTCGATGTCGCTACCCTTGGTGGCGCGCGCCGAGTTGATGTCGATGGACACCAGGGCTTCGGTCGGGTCGATCACGATGGAGCCGCCGGAAGGCAGTTCGACTACGCGCTGGAAAGCGGTTTCGATCTGGCTTTCGATCTGGAAACGGTTGAACAGCGGAACGCTGTCTTCGTACAGCTTGATCTTGCTGGCGTACTGCGGCATCACCTGGCGGATGAAAGTCAGGGCTTCGTCCTGGGCTTCAACGCTGTCGATCAGCACTTCGCCGATGTCCTGGCGCAGGTAATCGCGGATGGCGCGGATGATCACGTTGCTTTCCTGATAGATCAGGAATGGCGCAGAACGATCCAGGGACGCTTCTTTGATAGCGGTCCAGAGTTGCAGCAGGTAGTCGAGGTCCCACTGCATTTCTTCGCTGCTGCGGCCCAGGCCGGCAGTGCGCACGATCAGGCCCATGTCGGCCGGAGCGATCAGGCCGTTCAGCGCTTCACGCAGTTCGTTGCGCTCTTCGCCTTCGATGCGACGGGAGATACCGCCGGCACGCGGGTTGTTCGGCATCAGGACCAGATAGCGGCCAGCCAGGCTGATGAAGGTGGTCAGGGCGGCGCCCTTGTTGCCACGTTCTTCTTTTTCCACCTGAACGATGACTTCCTGGCCTTCGCTCAGGACGTCCTTGATGTTCACGCGGCCTTCTGGGGCCTTCTTGAAGTATTCGCGGGAGATTTCTTTGAGGGGCAGGAAGCCATGGCGCTCGGAGCCGAAATCGACAAAGGCAGCCTCAAGGCTTGGTTCGATACGAGTAATCCGGCCTTTATAGATGTTGGCCTTCTTTTGCTCGCGTGCACCGGACTCGATGTCCAGGTCGTAGAGGCGTTGGCCGTCTACCAGTGCAACACGCAACTCTTCGGGTTGAGTTGCGTTAATCAGCATTCTTTTCATGTTGTACCGTCGGTTTCCGGGCTGCCGGAAACGGCGTTCGGCACACACGACTTCTCACGGTCGGTGTCAGGTGCGTCAAGAGTGGTTGGCCACTCCAGTGTCCAGCAATACCCGCCAAAATGGGCGGTATCGCGACGTACGCTTCCTGCTTGCTGTGGTGACTTAAGCACTCAGTCAGGAGGAGGAATCAACCGGCGTCTGTGGACGAGATGAAGCGTCTAAATATAAGCCTAGTGCTACACAGTCCGACGGTTGTGCATCTCCACCCTACACGTATCCCTGATAATTCGGGTGCTGCCGCGCGCAGAATCCGCAGCGGGTTGGCATTTACCGTGTTCTCCAATGGGGAGAACACGCTCATGGCTAAACAAGACCGGGTGTGGGCGACTGTGCTCTCACTCAGCTCGTAACAGGCGTTGTTTCCGAAGCATTCGCCGTGGTCTGGTTCAAGACTGACTGCACTTTGTGAACTGGCCGTAAATATCGGCGCAAAAGGCGAGTAATCACTCTGCTTTTTGCACTCGCTTCAGGCCTCATGTCACCTGCGCTTGTTACAATCTCGAGCCTTCCAAGGTGGCGAAAGCCCCGTAGGACGGCCTCGCGTCCTGATGAATTGCGATGGTCAGGGCCGGCAGTTTGCCGCTAGTCCTCTGTCCAGGCCGCTTTTGGCGGCGTTCGCGACTATAGCAGCAATGATTAAGTGCTTCAATTCCATAAAAAATTGTTATCATCGCCGCCATGACGACTACCGCCCCCCAGACCCCCAGCGTCCAGCTGCTCGAGGTCTCGCCGGAATATGCCGGCCAACGCATCGACAACTTTCTTCTTGCCAGGCTTAAAGGCGTGCCCAAGACCTTGATTTACCGCATTTTGCGTAAAGGCGAAGTGCGCGTGAACAAGGGCCGGATCAAGCCCGAGTACAAGCTGCAGGCGGGCGACATCGTCCGTGTGCCGCCGGTGCGGGTGCCTGAGCGGGACGAACCGGTCCCTCTGGCTCAAGGCCTTTTGCAGCGCCTTGAGGCGTCGATTGTCTTCGAAGACAAGGCGCTGATCGTGATCAACAAGCCTTGCGGCATCGCCGTCCACGGCGGCAGCGGCCTGAACTACGGGGTGATCGAAGCCTTTCGTCAGTTGCGCCCGGATGCCAAGGAGTTGGAACTGGTCCACCGTCTGGACCGTGACACCTCCGGCCTGCTGATGATTGCCAAGAAGCGCAGCATGTTGCGTCACCTGCATGCCGCCCTGCGCGGTGATGGCGTGGACAAGCGCTACATGGCCCTGGTGCGTGGCAACTGGGCGACCTCGATCAAGAGCGTCCGTGCGCCGTTGCAGAAGAGCAACCTGCGTTCCGGCGAGCGCATGGTCGAGGTGGACGAGGAGGGCAAGGAGGCGCTGACCCTGTTCAAGGTGCTGCGTCGCTTCGGTGACTTTGCCACCATGGTCGAGGCCAAGCCGGTCACCGGCCGTACCCACCAGATTCGTGTGCACACCCTGCACGCAGGTCACTGCATCGCCGGCGATACCAAATACGGCGATGAGGATTTCTCCAAGGAAATCCGCGACCTGGGTGGCAAGCGTCTGTTCCTGCACGCCTATATGCTGACCGTGCCGCTGCCGGATGGCGGCGAATTGAAGTTGCAGGCGCCTGTCGATGAGATGTGGGCCAAGACCGTGGAGCGCCTGAGTGTCGCACCTTGACTACAAACTGCTGATCTTTGATTGGGATGGCACCCTGTGTAACTCCATTGGTCGGATTGTCGAGTCGATGCACGCCGCGTCGACCCGGGCCGGCTATGCGTTGTGCGACGACCTGGCGGTCAAGGGCATTATTGGCCTGGGCCTGCCCGAAGCGATCCGTACCCTGTATCCGGAAATTGGCGACGACGAGCTGATAGCCTTTCGTCAGCACTACGCCGATCACTACATGGCGCTCGATGCCCAGCCATCGCCGCTGTTTGAAGGGGTGGCACAGGCGATGGAAGCGTTCCGCGCCGATGGCTATCACCTCGCAGTGGCGACCGGTAAGGCCCGTCGCGGCCTGGATCGGGTACTCAAGGCTCATGGCTGGGAAGCTTATTTCGACGCCACCCGTGCGGCGGATGAAACCGCCAGCAAACCCCATCCTCTGATGCTCGAGCAGATCCTCGCTCAATGTGGTGTGTCACCGCGGCAGGCGTTGATGGTGGGTGATGCGTCGTTCGACCTGATGATGGCGCGCAATGCCGGCATGGATTCCGTGGCAGTCAGCTACGGCGCCCAGTCTGCGGAGGCGTTGCAAGCGTACGAGCCGAGACTGACGATTGACCGTTTTTCTGAATTGCAGGCCTGGCTCAGCCGGGCCCATTAAGTCTTTGCTGGGGTAGATGGCATGACCGATGAGTGGAAAGCGCCTGAAAAGGCCAATGCCGATAACAATGGCGATGATAGAAGCTGGAAATTACTGGAGAAGACCCTGCTGGCCAGTGTCCAGGAGCAGCGTCGCTCCCGTCGTTGGGGGATCTTTTTCAAGCTCCTGACCTTTATTTATCTGCTGGGCATGCTGGCGCTGTTCAGTCCGCTGATGGACATGGAGAAGAGCGCCACCCGAAGCGGTCATTACACGGCATTGATCGAAGTGCGTGGGGTGATTGCCGACAAGGAGTCCGCCAGTGCCGACAATATCGTCAGCAGCCTGCGGGCCGCCTTCGAGGATTCGAAGGTCAAGGCAGTGATTCTGCGTATCAACAGCCCGGGCGGCAGTCCGGTGCAGTCGGGTTATGTGTATGACGAGATTCGCCGCCTGCGCGCCTTGCACCCGGACATCAAGCTGTACGCGGTGATTTCCGATCTGGGTGCCTCGGGTGCCTATTACATCGCCAGCGCTGCCGACCAGATCTACGCCGACAAGGCCAGCCTGGTGGGTTCCATTGGTGTGACGGCAGCCGGTTACGGTTTTGTCGGCACCATGGAGAAGCTCGGGGTTGAGCGGCGTACCTACACGTCTGGCGAGCACAAGTCGTTCCTGGATCCATTTCAGCCGCAAAAGGCTGATGAGACCCAGTTCTGGCAGGGCGTGCTCGATACCACTCATCGGCAGTTTATTGCCAGCGTCAAGCAAGGGCGCGGTGACCGGCTCAAGGATAAAGAGCATCCGGAGTTGTTTTCCGGCCTGGTCTGGTCCGGTGAGCAAGCACTGCCACTGGGCTTGATCGACGGGCTGGGCAGTGCCAGTTCGGTGGCGCGGGATGTGATCGGCGAGAAAGAACTGGTGGACTTCACCGTTCAGGAATCGCCGTTTGACCGCTTCTCGAAGAAGCTCGGTGCCAGTGTGGCTGAGCAGTTGGCGATGTGGATGGGCTTCCAGGGGCCTACCCTGCGCTGAGATCTCAAGCGCGACATGGCTCAACGTGTGGGAGCTGGCTTGCCTGCGATAGCATCACCTCGGTGCAACTGATGTACCGAGGTGTCTGCATCGCAGGCAAGCCAGCTCCCACATTTATTTGGGGTGCTCTCAGGGAATCTGCACGCCTTCGGCCAGCAGCATGTCCACCAGTCGAATCAGTGGCAGGCCGACCAGGCTGGTAGCGTCCGGCCCTTCAGTGCTTTGAAACAGGCTCACCCCCAACCCTTCGGCCTTGAAGCTGCCAGCGCAGTCGTAGGGCTGCTCGATGCGCAGGTAACGCTCGATGCGTGCGGCGTCCAGGGTGCGCATGTGCACGGTGAAGGGTATGCAGTCGACCTGGCAGTGGCCGGTGGTGCTGTTCAGCACGGCCAGGCCGGTGAGGAAGCTGACGCGCTTGCCACTGGCCGCCAGCAGTTGCTCGCGGGCCTTCTCGAAGGTGTGGGGCTTGCCGATGATCTGGCCGTCGAGGGCGGCAACCTGGTCCGAGCCGATAATCAGGTGCCCTGGATGACTGGCAGCGAGGGCGCGGGCCTTTTCTTCGGCGAGGCGCTTCACCAGTGCCACGGCGGACTCGTCCGGGCGGTGGCTTTCGTCGATATCCGGCGAGCTGCAGATGAACGGCAAGTGCAGGCGGTTCAACAATTCCCGGCGATAAACCGAGCTGGAAGCGAGTAATAAAGGCAGCATGGACGTCTCCTCAAGGCAGTCGCGGATTCTAGCGGGGAGGCCCGGTGACGGACAGGGCTGAATTTCCTTTGACATGGCTGGGTGCATCCCTATAATGCTGCGCCTATGTTGAATGACCCGATTCCACCTCACGTTGACCCGCGCAAATTGGCTGATCGTGGCACTACCCTTCAAGGTGAAGTGCTGCTGGCCGATTTGGAGAGACTCTGCGACCCGCTTTCCGACACTGTCGGTACGGTGCAGGCTAAATTCGTTTTTGAACGAGATGAACGTAAGTCTGTGGTAATCCACAGCTTTATCGACACCGAAGTCAAAATGGTTTGCCAGCGTTGTCTTGAGCTGGTCACCCTGCCGATCCACAGCGAATGCAGTTATGCTGTGGTGAAAGAGGGTGCGAATACCCAGTCGTTGCCGAAAGGTTATGACGTGCTGGAACTGGGCGAAGATCCTTTGGATCTGCAGTCACTGATCGAGGAGGAGCTTTTGCTCGCCTTGCCCATTGTGCCTGCTCATCATCCGGAAGAATGCCAGCAGCCGGCGGGTCTCGATGAGCCCGAACCGAGCGAGGACGAGGTAACGCGGTCCAACCCGTTCAGTGTATTGGCGCAGTTAAAGCGTGACCCAAACGTTTAGGAGTTAATCAATTATGGCTGTTCAGCAGAACAAAAAATCCCGCTCTGCCCGTGACATGCGTCGTTCCCACGACGCCCTGACGGCGAGCACTCTGTCTGTAGAAAAAACCACCGGTGAAGTTCACCTGCGTCACCACGTATCGCCAGAAGGCGTATACCGTGGCCGTAAAGTGATCGACAAGGGCGCTGACGAGTAATCACTTGTCTGCTCAAGTCATCGCGATTGACGCAATGGGCGGGGACTTCGGTCCCCGCAGCATTGTTCAGGCCTGCATTGCTTGCCTGTCTGCCACACCCTCGCTGCACCTGACCCTCGTCGGTCAACCCTCCTTACTTGAAGAACTGATTGCCAGCCATCCGCCGGTGGATCGCGCGCGCCTGACTATTACACCAGCCAGCGAAACCATCACCATGGATGAAAAGCCTGCACAGGCTTTGCGCGGCAAACCTGATTCTTCGATGCGGGTGGCCCTGGAGCTGGTGCGTGACGGCAAGGCTCAAGCCTGTGTCAGTGCCGGCAATACCGGGGCGTTGATGGCGTTGTCCCGGCATGTGCTGAAAACCCTGCCGGGCATTGATCGGCCAGCGATGGTCGCGGCGATCCCGACCCAGCGAGGCTATTGCCAGTTGCTGGACCTGGGGGCGAACGTCGATTGCAGTGCCGAGCATCTGCTGCACTTTGCGTTGATGGGCTCGGTGGCAGCCGAAGCCCTGGGCGTGGCCCGGCCTCGGGTGGCGTTGCTGAATATCGGCACCGAAGACATCAAGGGTAATCAGCAGGTCAAGCTGGCGGCGACGCTGTTGCAAAGCGCGCGAGGCTTGAACTACATAGGGTTTGTCGAAGGTGACGGTCTGTATCGGGGCGAAGCGGACGTGGTGGTGTGCGACGGGTTTGTCGGCAATATCCTGCTCAAGTCCAGCGAAGGCCTGGCGACGATGATTGCTGCGCGCATCGAGGCCTTGTTCAAGCGCAACCTTGCGTCACGCGTGGTGGGCGCTCTGGCGCTGCCCTTGATGCGGCGCTTGCAGGCAGACCTGGCACCGGCGCGGCACAATGGCGCGAGTTTTCTGGGATTGCAGGGCATCGTGGTGAAAAGTCACGGCTCGGCGGGGGTGCAGGGTTTTCAAAGTGCCATCCAGCGCGCCTTGATCGAGATCCAGGAAAACCTGCCGCAACGCTTGCACGGCCGCCTTGAGGATCTGTTGCCTTAGGCGAATCGGGCCGGAAATGCTTAAATGTGACCGGCCAGTTCAATTGACCATCCAATCTGTCAGTTTCTTGCGCTCCCACCTGTGGGGCGCCAATTTTCGACGACCAGATCATTAGGGGCTTGTTACATGTCTACATCCCTCGCATTCGTCTTTCCAGGGCAGGGTTCGCAGTCCCTCGGCATGTTGGCCGAGCTGGGCGCGGAACATCCGCTGGTCCTGGAAACTTTCAAGGAAGCTTCCGATGCCTTGGGTTACGACCTGTGGGCACTGACCCAACAAGGGCCGGAAGCGCTGCTCAACCAAACCGACAAGACCCAGCCGGCCATCCTGACCGCCTCCATCGCCCTGTGGCGCTTGTGGCTGGCTGAAGGTGGTGCGCGCCCGGCTTACGTTGCCGGTCATAGCCTGGGCGAATACAGCGCCCTGGTGGCCGCTGGCAGCCTGACCCTCGGTGAAGCGGTCAAGCTGGTGGAGCGTCGTGGCCAGTTGATGCAGGAAGCGGTTCCGGCGGGACAGGGCGGCATGGCTGCCATTCTCGGCCTGGAAGATGCTGACGTGATTGCCGCCTGCGCCGAAGCGGCCCAGGGCGAAGTGGTCAGCGCCGTGAACTTCAACTCCCCTGGCCAGGTGGTGATCGCCGGTGCCAAGGCTGCGGTAGAGCGCGCCATCGAAGGCTGCAAGGCCCGTGGCGCCAAGCGTGCATTGCCGCTGCCGGTCAGCGTACCGTCCCACTGCGAACTGATGCGTCCGGCTGCCGAACGTTTTGCCGAGTCGATCGCTGCGATCAACTGGCAGGCGCCGCAGATTCCGCTGGTGCAGAACGTCAGTGCTGCGGTGGCTCCCGACCTGGAAACCCTCAAGCGCGACCTGCTGGAACAGCTGTACAAGCCGGTGCGCTGGGTTGAATCGGTGCAGACCCTGGCCGCCAACGGCGCCACTCAATTGGTAGAGTGCGGCCCGGGCAAAGTCCTGGCTGGCCTGAACAAGCGTTGCGCCGAAGGCGTGTCGACTTCCAACCTCAATACCCCGGATGCCTTTGCTGCTGCTCGCGCAGCCCTGGCCTGACCTTTAATTTCCGAACCTAGGAGAAGCCTGCATGAGTCTGCAAGGTAAAGTTGCACTGGTCACCGGCGCTAGCCGTGGCATTGGCCAGGCGATCGCCCTGGAGCTGGGCCGTCTGGGCGCTGTGGTCATCGGTACCGCAACCTCCGCCGCCGGCGCCGAGCGTATTGCCGCGACGCTGAAGGAACACGGCGTTCAGGGCACCGGTCTTGAACTGAACGTGACCAGTGATGAGTCCGTGGCTGCCGTCCTGGCGGAAATCACGGCGCAATTCGGTGCACCGGCTATTCTGGTGAACAATGCCGGTATCACCCGCGATAACCTGATGATGCGCATGAAAGACGACGAGTGGCATGACGTCGTCGATACCAACCTGAACAGTCTGTTTCGCCTGTCCAAGGGTGTTTTGCGTGGCATGACCAAGGCTCGTTGGGGTCGAATTATCAATATTGGCTCCGTAGTGGGTGCCATGGGCAACGCAGGCCAAGTAAACTACGCAGCCGCCAAGGCCGGTCTGGAAGGTTTCAGCCGTGCACTGGCGCGTGAAGTGGGCTCGCGGTCGATTACGGTCAATTCGGTGGCCCCAGGGTTCATCGATACCGATATGACCCGCGAATTGCCTGAAGCGCAGCGTGAAGCGTTGCTGACGCAGATTCCGCTGGGTCGTCTGGGCCAGGCTCAAGAGATCGCGAATGTGGTCACTTTCCTGGCATCCGACGGTGCGGCATACGTGACTGGGGCTACAATCCCGGTTAACGGCGGGATGTACATGAGTTAAATTGTGACGGATCGCTTCAAAAAAATGTCATACGAGCTGTCTAAAATCCGTTATAAAGCTGCAATCTATTTATAGGCAGATGGCCAATAGGGTACGAGGGTGAAGCTTTCAGTTGAAAAGCTGAAAAGCCTTTCTATACACTTACCCACTGGCCAGCTGCCTGAATTTGTCCATTAGGAGTGAAAACACGGTATGAGCACCATCGAAGAGCGCGTCAAGAAAATCGTTGCTGAGCAACTGGGCGTTAAAGAAGAAGAAGTGACCAACACTGCTTCCTTCGTTGAAGACCTGGGTGCCGACTCCCTTGACACCGTTGAGCTGGTGATGGCTCTGGAAGAGGAATTCGAGACCGAAATCCCGGACGAAGAAGCTGAAAAAATCACTACCGTTCAAGCTGCCATCGACTACGTTACTAGCCACCAGGCGTAATAGTTTGTAATCGTCGCTTGCTGTGATGGAAAAACCGCACTGCCCTATGGCGTGCGGTTTTTTCCTTTAAGCCTGATGCAAAGTGTCGTCATTAGAAAAAGGAGAGTGCTGTGTCGCGTAGACGCGTCGTAGTCACCGGTATGGGTATGTTGTCGCCACTGGGTACGGATGTGCCGAGCAGTTGGCAGGGCATTCTGGCTGGCCGCAGTGGTATTGGTCTGATCGAACACACGGACCTTTCTGCCTATTCCACCCGTTTTGGCGGCTCGGTAAAGGACTTCAATGTCGAGGAATATCTCTCGGTCAAGGAGTCCCGCAAACTCGACCTGTTCATTCAATACGGCCTGGCAGCCGGTTTTCAGGCAGTGCGTAATGCCGGCCTGGAAGTCACCGACGCCAACCGTGAGCGCATCGGCGTGGCCATGGGTTCGGGTATTGGCGGTCTGACCAATATCGAAGAAACCAGCCGCACGTTGCACGAGTCTGGCCCCCGTCGAATTTCACCGTTCTTCGTGCCTGGCTCGATCATCAACATGATTTCCGGTTTCCTGTCCATCCACTTGGGTGCCCAGGGGCCTAACTACGCCATCTCTACGGCGTGCACCACGGGCACTCACTGCATCGGCATGGCGGCGCGCAATATCGCCTATGACGAAGCTGACGTGATGATCGCCGGCGGCGCCGAAATGGCCGCCTGCGGCCTGGGCATGGGGGGCTTCGGCGCGTCCCGGGCACTGTCGACTCGCAATGACGAGCCGACCCGCGCCAGCCGTCCCTGGGACAAGGGCCGTGATGGCTTTGTACTGGCCGACGGCGCCGGTGCGCTGGTGCTCGAAGAGCTGGAGCACGCCAAGGCCCGTGGCGCGACCATCTACGCCGAACTGATTGGCTTCGGCATGAGCGGTGATGCGTATCACATGACCTCGCCGCCGTCTGACGGTGCAGGTGCTGCCCGCTGTATCACCAACGCGTTGCGTGATGCCAAGGTCAACGCTGACCAGGTGCAGTACATCAACGCCCATGGCACTTCCACTCCGACGGGCGACCTGGCGGAAGCCGAAGCCATCAAGTCGGTGTTCGGCGAGCACGCCTACAAGCTGGCGGTCAGCTCCACCAAGTCCATGACCGGCCACCTGTTGGGTGCGGCGGGCGCGGTCGAGGCGATCTTCAGCGTGCTGGCCATCAAGGATCAGGTCGCTCCGCCGACCATCAACCTCGATGAGCCGGATGAGGGCTGCGACCTGAACTTCGTGCCTCATGAGGCGCAGAAGATGCCGATCGACGTGGTGTTGTCCAACTCGTTCGGTTTTGGTGGTACCAACGGTTCCCTGGTGTTCCGCCGGTTCGCCGAGTGATGGAAAGCTGGGTTGACGGTCAGCCGGCGGGCGCAGTGCCCCTGAAAGACCGTGGCCTGGCGTACGGTGATGGCCTGTTCGAGACCATTGCCGTCAAGGCCGGGCAGCCCGTGTTGCTCGACCGCCACCTGCAGCGCCTCGGTGAGGGCTGCAGGCGGTTGGCGATTGTTGCGGATCAGCCGTTGATCCGCAGCGAATTGCTGGCCTATGCCGCCGCCCTCGGCGACGGTGTGCTCAAATTGATCCTGACCCGTGGCGACAGCCAGCGCGGTTACGGCATCAGCGCCGGCGCTCCCCCGCGGCGTATTCTGCAAGGCAGTCCACCTGCCACTTATCCCCTGGAACATGCAGCGTCAGGCATTCGCCTGTTTGCGTGTACCACCCGTTTGTCCGAACAACCGTTGCTCGCCGGCCTCAAGCACCTCAATCGCCTGGAACAGGTATTCGCCCGCGCCGAGTGGCAGGATGGCGATCACGCCGAAGGTTTGATGCTGGATATGTCCGGTCGAGTCATCGAAGGCGTGTTCAGCAACCTGTTCCTGGTGTGTGACGGTGTGTTGCTGACCGCTGATCTGAAGCGCTGTGGCGTCGCCGGCGTCATGCGGGCCGAGGTATTGGCCCAGGCCCAGGCGTTGGGCATCCCGACCAGCGTGGCCGACATCAGCCTTGAGCAGTTGCAACAGGCTGACGAAGTCTTTGTGTGCAACAGCGTATATGGCATTTGGCCGGTGCGCGGATGTGCTGCGATGAGCTGGTCGGTTGGGCCGCTCACCCGTAAACTGCAGGGCATTGTTCGCGCACTATTGGATATTTGATTTGAGACGTAAATTTGTATTGTTGCTGGAGATCGGCCTGGTCCTGGCGGGTTTGCTGCTGGGCGCTTCGGCCTGGAAGCTGAACTCGGCCCTTGAGCAGCCCCTGAATCTGACCCAGGAGCAATTGCTGGATGTACCGGCCGGCGCGACGCCCACCGGCACCTTCAATCGTCTGGAAAATGACGGCGTGCTCAAGGATGCGTTCTGGTTGCGTCTCTACTGGCGCTTCAACCTCGACGGCCAGCCGCTGCACAGCGGCGAATACCGCATGACCCCGGGCCTCACCGCCGAGGGCCTGATCGGTTTGTGGCAGCGTGGCGAAGTGGTGCAGTACAGCATCACGCTGGTGGAAGGCTGGAACTTCCGCCAGGTACGCGCCGCTCTGGCCAAGCATGAAAAGCTCGAGCAAACCCTGTCGGGCCTGAGTGACAGTGAGGTGATGGAAAAGCTCGGCCACCCTGGTGTCTTCCCTGAAGGCCGCTTTTTCCCTGACACCTACCGCTTCGTGCGTGGCATGAGCGACGTCGAGTTGCTGAAAAAATCCTACAACCGCCTGGACGATGTTCTCGCCCAGGAGTGGAGCAAACGCGCCGCCGATGCGCCGTACACCGAACCCTATCAAGCGCTGATCATGGCCTCGCTGGTCGAGAAAGAAACCGGCGTGCCGGAAGAGCGCGGCCAGATTGCCGGAGTGTTCGTGCGACGCATGCAGATCGGCATGCTGCTGCAAACCGACCCGACGGTGATCTACGGCCTCGGCGAGCGCTACACCGGCAAGCTGACCCGTGCGCACCTCAAGGAAGCCACGCCCTACAACACCTATGTGATCGCCGGCCTGCCGCCGACGCCGATTGCCATGGTCGGACGTGAGGCGATTCATGCCGCGCTGAACCCGGTGGCTGGTAGCAGCCTGTATTTTGTCGCCCGTGGCGACGGCAGCCATATCTTCTCGGATAACCTGGAGGCGCATAACGCGGCGGTGCGTGAGTTTCAGATGAAGCGTCGTGCCGATTACCGTTCCAGCCCGGCGCCCGCGCCCGCACCGGCGGCGAAACCTGAAGACGCACCGGTGGATACGCCCGCCGAGCCGTCTCCCGCACCCGATGACACCGCGCCGCAAAGCTCGCAATGACTCTGACTAAGGACTGCCTGTGACTGGCTTGTTTATTACCCTGGAAGGCCCGGAAGGCGCCGGCAAAAGCACCAACCGCGAATACCTGGCCGAGCGCCTGCGCGCCGAAGGTATCGAGGTGCTGCTGACCCGCGAGCCCGGCGGCACGCCGCTGGCCGAGCGTATCCGGGAAGTGCTGCTGACCCCGGGCGACGAACAGATGAACCCCGACACCGAGCTGCTGCTGGTGTTTGCTGCCCGCGCCCAGCACCTGGCCGAAGTCATTCGCCCGGCCCTGGCCCGTGGCGCGGTGGTGATTTGTGACCGGTTTACCGACTCCACCTATGCCTATCAGGGCGGCGGCCGTGGCTTGTCCCTTGAGCGCATTGCGACGCTGGAAACCTTCGTCCAGGGCGATTTGCGGCCCGACCTGACCCTGGTGTTCGACCTCCCGGTGGAAGTCGGCATGGCCCGTGCCACCGCCCGGGGTCGCCTCGATCGTTTCGAACTGGAAACCCGAGTGTTTTTTGAAGCTGTGCGCAGCGCGTTTCTCAAGCGCGCCGAAGCCGACCCCGCCCGTTACTACCTGTTGGACGCCGCACTACCCCTGACTCAGGTTCAGCAGTCCATCGACGCCCTGTTGCCGAAGCTTGTGGAGCGTGTCCGTGGCTGAAGCCTACCCGTGGCAGGACAGCCTCTGGCAGCAACTGGCGGGCCGTGCCCAGCATGCCCACGCCTACTTGCTCCATGGCCCGGCGGGCATCGGCAAGCGCGCCCTGGCCGAGCGGCTGATGGCCAGCTTGTTGTGCCAGCGGCCCAACGGCCTGGAAGCCTGCGGGGAATGTAAATCCTGCATGCTGCTCAAGGCTGGCAGCCATCCGGATAACTACCTGCTGGAGCCTGAAGAAGCCGATAAGGCGATCAAGGTCGACCAGGTGCGTGATCTGGTCAGCTTCGTGGTGCAGACCGCGCAGATGGGCGGGCGCAAGGTGGTGCTGATCGAGCCGGTGGAGTCGATGAACATCAACGCGGCCAACGCCTTGCTCAAGAGCCTGGAAGAACCGTCCGGCGATACCGTGCTGCTGCTGGTGAGCCACCAGTCCAGCCGCCTGCTGCCGACCATCCGCAGCCGCTGCGTGCAACAGGCCTGCCCGTTGCCGAGCGAAGCCATGAGCCTGCAGTGGCTGGCCCAGGCACTGCCGGAGTGTGGCGAGGCCGAGCGCGTCGAGTTGCTGACCCTGGCGGCCGGGTCGCCCTTGGCGGCGGTCAAACTTCAGGCCCAGGGCGTGCGGGAACAGCGCGCGTTGGTGGTGGATGGGGTGAAGAAGCTGCTCAAGCAGGAACTGTCTGCCACACAACTGGCCGAAAGCGCCTGGAAAGACATTCCCTTGTTGCTGCTGTTTGACTGGTTTTGCGACTGGTCGAGCCTGATCCTGCGCTACCAGCTGACCCAGGACGAAAACGGCCTGGGCCTGGCGGACATGCGCAAGGTGGTGCAGTACCTCGCGCAGAAAAGTGCCCAGGACAAGGTCCTGAACATTCAGGACTGGATCCTCGCCCAACGCCAGAAGGTCCTGGGCAAGGCCAACCTCAACCGCGTGCTGTTGCTTGAGGCCTTGCTGGTGCAATGGGTCGGCTTGCTCGGCCGCCGTTAATTTCAGTGGCCGACGGGTGTATCGTTGGCCTGACACTTTCCGTGACTCAAGTTGTAGACCCCTATGCTCGTAGATTCCCATTGCCACCTTGATCGCCTCGACCTGGCCCAGCACGGCGGCTCCCTCGACGCCGCCCTCGAAGCCGCGCGCCAGCGCGGGGTAGGGCACTTCCTGTGCATCGGCGTCAGCGCGGAAAACGCCGCCGACGTCAAAGCCCTGGCCGATCGTTATGCCGACGTCGACTGCTCGGTGGGCATCCACCCGCTGGACCTGAAGCCTGGCGAAGCCCCGGCCCTCGACTGGCTGCTCGGCGAACTCAATCACCCGCGTGTCGTCGCCATCGGTGAGACCGGCCTGGATTACCACTACGAACCGGAAGCCGCCGAGTTGCAGCAGGCGTCGTTCCGTCTGCACCTGCAAGCCGCTCAGCAGACTGGCAAACCCGTGATCGTCCACACCCGTGGCGCCCGTGCCGACACCCTGACCCTGCTGCGCGAGGCCGCGCTGCCCCAGGCCGGTGTGCTGCATTGCTTCACGGAAGACTGGGACATGGCCAAGGCCGCCCTCGACCTCGGTTTCTACATTTCCTTGTCGGGCATCGTGACCTTCCGCAATGCCGATGCCCTGCGGGATGTCGCGCGTCAGGTCCCGGCAGACCGCCTGCTGGTGGAAACCGATTCGCCGTACCTGGCGCCAATCCCTCATCGCGGCAAACCCAACCTGCCGGAATACGTACGGGATGTGGCGGATTACCTGGCGATGTTGCGGGGCGAGTCCTACGAGCGCTTCGCCGAACAGACCACCGAGAACTTCAAGCGTCTGTTCCCGCTGGCCCACGTCGGCCACTAAATCGCAGGCAAAAAAAACCCGGGTTCTGGGGGGGTGAATCCGGGCTAAGACCATTAGGAGTAAAACAAGGGCACGCAGTCCGTCGGTACCCAGGTCGACGCGTCACTTGGGGGAGATGCCACGCCGACATTTCAAGTATTGATCAGTATCCGATTCAGTCCAGCCGCTTCTGATCGTTTTTTAAACAGATTTGGAATACGCGCGCTTCGGTTGAGTTCTCATGGGTTGCGATGCACAGGTGGCAATCACCTGTTTTATTTCTGACTCAAATCGGCTGATTCGTTGGCGCGCTGTAAGTTAAGTGCAAAGGTTGTTCATATAGGCGTTGCCCAACGACCGTTCAGTCGGGATAATCCCGCGCACCGGGTAAAACGTTCCGACAAGCACGGCTTGGGGCACGCCACCCTCCCAATATCCATCTCTGCAGACCTTTTTCTTATGCACAAAGAACCCCGCAAGGTCCGTGAGTTTCGCCGCCGCGAGCAGGAAATTCTCGACACCGCACTCAAGCTGTTCCTCGACCAGGGTGAGGACAGCGTCACCGTCGAGATGATTGCGGATGCCGTGGGTATCGGCAAAGGCACCATCTACAAGCACTTCAAGTCCAAGGCCGAGATCTACCTGCGCCTGATGCTCGACTACGAGCGCGACCTGAACGAGTTGCTGCACTCGGCCGATGTCGACAAGGACAAGGAAGCGCTGTCCCGCGCCTACTTTGAGTTCCGCATGCGTGACCCGCAGCGCTACCGTCTGTTTGATCGCTTGGAAGAAAAAGTGGTCAAGGGCCATCAGGTGCCGGAAATGGTCGAGGAGCTGCACAAGATCCGCGCCTCGAACTTCGAGCGCCTGACCCTGCTCATCAAGGGCCGCATCAGCGAAGGCAAGCTCGAAGACGTGCCGCCGTATTTCCACTACTGCGCCGCCTGGGCGTTGGTGCACGGCGCCGTGGCGCTGTACCACTCGCCGTTCTGGAGCAATGTGCTGGAAGACCAGGAAGGGTTTTTCCAATTCCTGATGGACATCGGCGTGCGCATGGGCAACAAGCGCAAGCACAGCACCGATTTGCCGAACGCCGAAGCGCCGGCCACTTGAATCATTCGCCAGCGTGATGGCGATATGATTTCCTGCCCAGCGCAGTAACCCAGGAATATACTCAGGCAAGGATCTTGCTAAAACTTGATTTTTCAGTCAGGTTTTGGCGTGCCCGAATTATCCTCTGCCGGAGTGATCCATGATCGTTGATCGTCAAGGCAGGCGTTTCCGCAATTTGCGGATCAGCCTGACCTCAGCCTGCAATTACGCCTGTACCTACTGCGTGCCCAACGGCAAGCGGCTGGTGGCTGCGCAGGACGAATTGTCGGCCGAGGCGATGGCGCGCGGCGTTGAGTACCTGATTGAGGCCGCCGGCATCGAGCGCCTGCGCATTACCGGCGGTGAACCGTTGGTCAGTCCAAAGCTGGAAGCCTTCATGGGCGCAGTGGGGCAGATGGGCCTCAGTGATATCAGCCTGACCACCAACGGCCAACTGCTGGCGCGCAAACTGCCGTTGCTGGTGGACGCCGGGATTCGCCGGATCAACGTGTCCCTCGATACCCTGGATGCCGATGCCTTCCGCAGCATCGCTCGCGGTGGCGACCTGGCCACGGTGCTTGATGGCATGGACCAGGCCAGCGCCGCCGGAATCAAGATCAAGGTCAACATGGTGCCGTTGCGCGGCCAGAACCTCGACCAGGTGATGCCGTTGCTCGACTACTGCCTGGAGCGTGGCTATGAGCTGCGCTTTATCGAATTGATGCGCATGGGCCACCTGGCCACTGACTCCAACGCGTTCCTCCAGCAGTTCGTCAGCCTCCAGCAACTGCTCAGCCTGATCGGCGAACAGCACGAATACCTGCAAGCCAACGCTCCGGTGGACGCCACTGCGGTGCGCTACGAAGTGCCCGGCAAGGGCTTCTTCGGTGTGATCGCCAATGAAAGCGTGCCGTTCTGCCGGACCTGCTCGCGTTTGCGCCTGTCGTCCACCGGCTGGCTGCATGGCTGCCTGTCGTCGAGCAACCGCCACTACGTCGGCGACCTGCTGGACAAACCCCGCCACCAGGCTCTGCCGGCCTTGCAGCGCTTGCTGGTCAAGGCCTTGGGCGACAAGCAGGAAGTGGCATTCTCCGGCGGCGCCACCATCATGAAGATCATCGGCGGCTAGTCCCGCAAGCTGGCGCAAAATCTGCATCTCGTGCCCATTCGCCGGTTTTCCGTCACCGGCCTTTGGAGAATTAGGATGCGTAGTCTGGTTTTGGTGCTGGCGTCACTCGCGCTGGGTGGCTGCATGACCGTCAGTGATATGGCCGAAGGCACGCGCTATCAGATGAGCGACGCCGGGCTGCTGGACCACAGCGATACCCGCCGCGTCAATTCGGTCCGCATACAGCCGGACTCCTTTGTCTTCATCGCCCAGGGCGCCTTCACCCCGCCGGGCAGTGCTTATCCACGGCCTAACGTGGTGGCCGAGGAGGCCTTCAACGGCTTTGTCGAATACTTCCCAATGGTCCGCCGCGCCCGCAAGCCCGAAGGCCTGGAACAGGCGATGTCTGAGGCCCGTGCAGCCGGCGCGCATTACCTCCTGTACTGCCGCTTTGCCCAGGCAGATGATCGGATCGGCAACGCCGATGAATGGTCTGACCAGGAGGCGGTGGATCGCCTGGGTATCGACACCGGCACCATTCAGGTCATGTTGATCGAGACCAGCACCCAGTATTTGATTGATACTGTGCGGATTCACAGCCGTGGCGGTTTACTGACGTTCCACGACAACAAGCCTGAAGATCTGATCGGCAAGCCCCTGGCGCACTACGCGCGCAGCCTGTTGGGCATGAGCGATCAGTAAGTCACAAGGAGAGCTGCATGACCGATTCGGCCAAGGCCAATGACCTGTTGGCGCAATTGCCCAAGGGCAAGGGGCCCGCACCGGTGCATCTGTGGAACCCGGCGTTTTGCGGCGATATCGACATGCGTATTGCCCGCGATGGCACCTGGTTCTACATGGGCACGCCGATTGGCCGCAAGCCGATGGTCAAGCTGTTCTCCAACATCATCCGCCGCGATGGCGATGATTACTTCCTGATCACCCCGGTGGAAAAGGTCGGGATCAAGGTCGATGACGCGCCCTTTGTCGCCGTTACCCTGGAAGTCGAAGGGCAGGGCGAGAGCCAGGTCCTGCGCTTTACCACCAACGTGGATGAATCGGTCGAGGCCGGTATTGAACATCCGCTGCGGGTGGTGATTGACCCGGACACCCAGGAGCCCTCGCCGTACTTGCGGGTGCGCACCAACCTCGAAGCCTTGGTCCACCGCAATGCGTTCTATCAGTTGGTGGAGTTGGCCGTGACCCGCCCGATCAACGGTCAGAACTGGCTTGGGGTCTGGAGCGGCGGGGTATTTTTCCCCATCGGCCTGGAACCCTGAGGCTGATTTCTTCCTTCCCCTGAAATAATTCGCTTGCTGTAGCCGGGCGCTTTCGGTTATCAATTTGTACATGATTAGACATGTCCGATTTGATAAGAAAAAACGCGTCGTCGATGAGCTGATCCGCCGTATCGAGGGTGGAGTGATGGCTGACGGTGTCCTGTTGCCGGGCGAGCATCAGTTGGCCGAAGAGTTTTCCGTCAGCCGCGGCACCCTGCGTGAGGCCTTGGCCGAGCTCAAGCGCCGTAGTTACATCGCTACCCAAAGCGGTGTCGGCTCCATCGTCACCTTCGACGGCATGGTGCTCGACCAGCGCAGCGGCTGGGCCCAAGCTCTGGCCGACACCGGCGCGGTGGTCACCTCCGAAATCCTGCGCCTGGAAGCGGTCACCCGCCCGGACCTGCTCAGCCGTCACGGCACTGACCAATTTATCGCCCTCGATCGCCGCCGTCGCGCCGCCGACGGCACGTTCGTGTCCCTGGAGCGCTCGCTGATGCCGGCCTCCGGTGGCCTCGAGAGCCTGCCGCAAGTCGGCCTGATCGATAACTCCCTGACCATCACCCTGGCAGCCTACGGCTACGTCGGCGCCACCGGCAGCCAATGGATCGGTGCCGAGCCGTTGAACGAAGAAGACGCCCAACTGCTGGGTCGACCGGTGGGCACGGTGTTCCTCAAGGCCCTGCGCACCACGTACGACCGGCAAGACCGGTTCATGGAATCCGTCGAAAGCCTGCTCGACCCGCTGCACTTTCGCCTGCACCTTCAATTTGGAACACCGACATGACCGCCACCACCCGCGCCCTCGGCGCCTTCTACGGCCTGGCCCTGGGCGATGCGTTGGGCATGCCCACCCAGTCCCTGAGCCGCGAGCAGGTCAAGGCGTGTTTCGGCGCGATCACCGCATTGGAAGATGCCGACGCCGATCAGCCAATCGCGCCGAACATGCCCAAGGGCTCGATCACCGATGACACTGAGCAGGCGATTCTCGTCGGCCAATTGCTGGTAGACGGTCAAGGCAAGATCGAACCCACCGAACTGGCCCAGCGCCTGATCGACTGGGAAGCGGTGATGCGCGCCAAGGGTTCGCAGGATTTGCTGGGCCCGTCCACCAAGCGTGCGATCGACATGATCCTGGCGGGCCATACCCCGGAAGAATCCGGGCGCTACGGCACCACCAACGGCGCCGCCATGCGCATCACCCCGGTGGGCATCGCGGCGAACGTCAACGACCCTGCGCGGTTTATCCAGGCGGTGATCCAGGCGTGCCAAGTCACCCACAACACCAATCTGGGGATCTCCAGCGCGGCAGCCGTGGCGGCGGTGGTTTCCGCCGGCATCAACGGTGTCGACCTGGGCGAAGCGCTGAACATCGGCACCCAGATCGCCCAACAGGCGGAAAACCACGGCCACTGGATTGCCGGCGGGCGTATCGCCACCCGTATCAGTTGGGCGCGCACCTTGAGCGTCGACAGCGGCGACAAGGCGCTGTTTACCGACCTGCTCTATGAATTGATCGGCACCTCGGTGGCGTCCCAGGAATCGGTGGTGGTGTCGTTTGCCCTCGCACAGCAAGTCGCGGTGGGTGAAGTGAATGCCTTCGAAGCCCTGTGCATGGCCGCCAGCCTTGGCGGCGACACCGACACCATCGCCGCGATTCTCGGCGCAATGCTCGGTGCGTGCCTGGGGATGCAGTGCTGGCCTGAGGCGATGATTGAACAGGTCAAGCAGGTGAACGGACTGGACCTGGAGCCCTTGGTCCAAGGCCTGCTCGATCTGCGCTGAGCACCGCAGATCAAAAAATGTGGGAGCGGGCTTGCTCGCGAAAGCGGTGCATCAGTGACACATGCGTTGCCTGACACACCGCTTTCGCGAGCAAGCCCGCTCCCACATTGATCCAGTCGAGTCAGGAAGACCGGAACACAGATTCAACTTGCCAACCTGCCACAACCACAAAAAAACAGGCATCAGGAGCACCCCACCATGAGTACGTCCTCTTCCGGCCAAAGCGCCGGGCAATTGGAAACACGCGGCATCGAGCCGGTCCCGGAAGGCGAGTGCAACGGCCATCCGCTGCAACTGTTCTGGGTCTGGTTCGCGGCCAACATCAGCATCCTCGGTTTGCCCCTGGGCGCGACCCTCGTGGCGTTTCGCGGCCTGGCAATCTGGCAGGCGATCATCGTCGCAATCCTCGGCGCTGCCGGTTCGTTTGCGGTGGTGGGCATCATCTCCATCGCCGGCCGTCGTGGCCGTGCACCGAGCTTGACCCTGTCCCGGGCGATCTTCGGCGTACGCGGCAATATCGGCCCGACCCTGGTGTCACTGATGTCGCGCCTGGGCTGGGAAACCGTCAACACCACCACGGCGGCATTCGTGCTGCTGTCGTTGTGCTCGATCCTGTTCAACTCGCCGGTTGCCGCCAAAAGCGCCCCGGTACTGACCCTGCTGTTCATTGGCATCTTCGTGCTGTTGACCCTCGCCGTATCGGGCCTGGGCCACGCCACCTTACTGGTGATCCAGAAGTGGGCCACCTACGTGTTCGGCGCACTGAATATCCTGGTGGGCGGTTTCCTCTGCGCCACCATTGACTGGAGCGCGGTGTTCAACGCCACGCCAGCGCCGTTGAGCGCGATGATCATCGGCATCGGCACCATGGCGGCCGGTACCGGTATCGGCTGGGCCAACGCCGGTGCCGACATGTCGCGTTACCAGCACCGCAGCGTCAAGTCCGTGCGCCTGGTGGCCTCTGCCGCCTTCGGGGCGGGGATTCCGCTGGTGCTGTTGATCACCCTCGGCGGTTTGCTATCGGTGGGCAACAACGACCTGGCGTCGGCCACTGATCCGATCATCGCGATCCGCGACATGCTGCCGACCTGGATGGCAGTGCCGTACCTGATCACCGCGTTTGGCGGGCTGCTGCTGTCCAACAACCTGTCGGTGTATTCGGCGGGCCTCACTACCTTGACCCTCGGCTTGAAGGTCAAGCGCGTGCACGCGGTGATCGTCGACATCGTTGCGATCCTCGCCGGTTCGATCTACTTCATGCTGATCGCCGACAGTTTCTATGGTCCGTTCATTACCTTCATCTCGTTGCTGGCGGTGCCAATCACCGCTTGGGTCGGGATCTTTGTGGTCGACCTGATCCATCGCCATTACTACAGCCCCAAAGACCTGCTGGACGTGACGCCAAGCAGCGCCTACTGGTATCGCGGCGGGGTTGAGTGGCGTGCATTTGGCGCCTGGGCGATTGCGATTGTGCTGGGCTTCAGCTTCACCACCATCGGCACCACGGCCGAAAACATCTGGTTCGCCGGGCCGTTGTCCGATTCGTGGCTGGGTCACAACGGCCTGGGCTGGATCGTCACCTTCCTGGTGGCCGGCGGGATTTATGCGGTACTGGGTGGCGCGGCTGATCGTCGCCCGGCTTTGGTAGAGAGCGCTAATGTCTAGATTGCTGCACAGCGGCCAGGTCATCGTCGACCTGGTCATGTCCCTCGACACATTGCCTGCCACCGGTGGCGATGTATTGGCCAACTCCGCCAGCTTCGAAGCCGGCGGCGGGTTCAACGTGATGGCTGCGGCCCGGCGCAACGGGTTGCCGGTGGTGTATCTGGGCCGTCACGGCAACGGCCGCTTCGGCGACCTGGCACGTGCGGCCATGCAGGCCGAAGGCATTGAAATGGCCCTGGCCGCCAGCGACGACAAGGACACCGGCCTGTGCGTGTCCCTGACCGAAGCCACTACCGAGCGCACTTTCATCTCCCATATCGGCGCCGAAGGTGATTTGCTCGCGCAAGACCTGGCCAATGCGGTACCACGCGACGACGACTATGTGTACGTCAGCGGCTACAGCCTGCTGCTGGAAGGCAAGGCGCAAGCGTTGCTCGATTGGCTGTTGGCGTTGCCGCGCCAGATCACGGTGGTGTTCGATCCGGGCCCGTTGGTGAAGGCGCCGGACTCGGCCTTGATGGTCGCCTTGTTGCCGCGCATTGATATCTGGACCAGCAACGGTCCTGAAGCGCTGGCCTTCACCGGTGCCAGCGACCTTGCTGGCGCATTGCTCAAGCTCAACGACCACCTGTCCGCCAACTCCTTGCTGGTGGTGCGCGATGGGCCGAATGGCTGTTGGGTCAGCCGTAACGGGCAGGCCGAGCATGTGCCGGGATTCAAGGTCCAGGCGGTGGACAGCAATGGTGCGGGAGATGCCCACGCCGGAGTGTTTATCGCCGGCCTGGCCAACGGTTTGGCGCCAGTTGTCGCGGCACGTCGCGCGAATGCGGCGGCGGCATTGGCGGTCACGCGCTGGGGGCCGGCCACCTCACCGGGCACGGCTGAAGTGGATGCGTTGTTGAGCGCGGGCTGATTCGGCAGAATAGTCGCCATTCAGCACGGAGCAGCGTCATGACCCAGAACATCTACGACACCGAGGTTTTCTTCGAGGGCTACAGCAAGATGGGCCGCTCGGTAGAAGGCCTCGCCGGCGCGCCGGAGTGGCCGGCTCTGCAAGCCATGCTACCGCCGATGCCAGGGTTGAAAGTGGTGGACCTGGGTTGCGGCTACGGCTGGTTCAGTCGCTGGGCGCAGGAGCAGGGCGCCGAACAGGTGCTGGGGCTGGATGTTTCGCAAAAGATGCTGGCGCGGGCAAAGGAGATGACGTCCTCTTCGGCCATCACCTATGGCATCGCCGACCTGGAAAAACTCGACCTTCCGGATGCCGCTTTCGACCTGGCCTACAGCTCATTGGCGTTTCATTACATCGTCGATCTGAAAGGCCTGTTCGCGCGCATCCATCAGGCGTTGGTGCCGGGCGGGCGGTTGGTATTTTCCATCGAGCACCCGATCTTCATGGCGCCTCGGCAACCGGGCTGGCTGCTTGATGAGCAAGGGCGCAAGCGCTGGCCGGTGGACAGCTATCAGTTGGAAGGGCCACGGGTGACCAACTGGTTGGCGGATGGCGTGATCAAGCAGCATCGCACGGTAGGCACGTTGCTGACGCTGTTGATCCAGGCGGGGTTCACCCTGACTCATGTCGACGAGTGGGGCCCCAGCGAAGCGGACCTCAAGGCCCGTCCCGCACTGGCAGAAGAGCTTGAGCGCCCAATGATGCTACTGGTGGCCGCCCACCGCTGATTCCGTGGCTGAAAACCCGATCAAAAAATGTGGGAGCGGGCTTGCTCGCGAAGGCGGTGGGTCAGCCAATGAATCTGGCACTGATACACCGCCTTCGCGAGCAAGCCCGCTCCCACATTTTGATCCGCGTTAACCGGTTCGTTTCAGCGCTTCAAGTTACTGGCCCGCTTCGCTTTCCAGCTTGCGAGCCGCTTCCACGCCGGATGCGGTGAGCTTGATCGGCAGGTTCAGCGCGTGTTCCCCGGCATCGTTGCAGGTCACATGGCCTTCCTTGATCCACCCGCGGTCCTGCAAGGTGGCCAAGGCGCTGGCCACCACTTTTTCACCTCGGTAATTGTCCAGCACTTCCTTGCCCAACCCACTGGGATGAGCGTGGAGCAGACGGGTGAGGACTTCTTTTTCAAGGTTGTGATCGACGTTCATGCATACCTCTTCACTGGGAAATGGTTGGGTGTTCGTCTGTGTGGCGGATTAAGGCGCTGGCTGTTTTGGCGCACCTGGGATGTTGGAGTCATCGCCTTTATTGATCGAAGGCGAAGTGGCGCCAGGGCCCATTTTGCCGTTAGGCACCGCACCGCTGTTGCGATTGGTGTCGTCGCCCTGGGTGCGTGGGTCTCTGCTGTTGTCGATGATGGCGCCGCCGTTGGTGTCCATGCCGGTGCCCATCGAGTCCTTCGACTCCTGGGTGGCCGGGTTGGCCGGGCTGCCAACAGGGTCGGTGCTGGAACCTGTGGTGGCGGCAAAGCTGCTCAGCGAAACTGCAGACAGCAAACCGGTGAGGGCGAGGGCGGCAAATTTGGAAGTCGTCATGATGGTGTCTCCATATGATTGATGTCCTTACCTGGTATTGGTCCGCCCCTGTTTGCGATTCGTGCCTCGATACCGACGAACGGTCTTAGGTCGCTTGTAAGAATTTGTGTGACTTTTTACCCAGCACGGCGTGTGGGATTGTTCTGTGGTTCGCGGTGCTTGCGTTAGCCCGCAGCGGAGTATGGCGTGCCGATTTCTTCGATGAACAGGTCCATGAATCCCTTCAGCCGCTCATGGCGCGCCAGGGCCATGCGTTGCCCCGTCGGCGTCTGAAATCCGCCCGCCAGATGCAGCAGCTTGGTCTGGAAATGGTCGAGGCAAAAGCGCTTGTCGTCGTACTCACGGCGCTGTGCTGTTGGGTCCGCCGGGTCATACAGCCCGCTGCCCATGCGCCCGGCGATGTAAAACGTGCGGGCCACGCCGATCATGCCCAGGGAGTCCAAGCGGTCGGCATCCTGCATAATCTTTGCTTCAAGCGTCAGCGGCGTCAGGCCTGCCGAAAAACTGTGGGTCTCGATGGCATGCGTCACCGCTGCAATCGTCTCGGGCTGCCACGCCAACCCCTGCAAAATCTCCCCGGCCTTGTCCGCCGCCAATGTCGAGGCCTTGGACCGCAACGGTGAATTCTTCTCCACCGCGACGCAGTCATGCAGCAGCACCGCCGCCAGCAGCACCTCCAGATCGCCGCCTTCCTCTGCCTGGATCGACCGCACGTTGTGCCACACCCGTTGCAAATGGGACAGGTCGTGGGCGCCGTCTTCCGAAGGCTCAAGGGCGTGAGGCAATAACGTCGCGGCGAGGTCGGTCAAGGGCGTGAAGGGCATGGGGATTCTCAAAGGTCGATAGCCTGCAGGTTAGCCGCGATTGAAATTGCACTGCAATCGGTCATTAAAGCACCTTAGTATGTGTGCTCTCATTCCCTGACAAGGCCTGCCCATGACCATCGAGATTCGCCCCGCCGTGCCCAGCGATGCTGCGCAGATCCTGACTTTCATCACCGAGCTGGCCGACTACGAAAAAGCCCGCCACGAAGTGATCGCCAGCGTGGTGGACATCGAGCGCAGCCTGTTCAGCGAAGGCGCCACCGCCCACGGCCTGATCTGCCTGCGGGACGGTTTGCCGATCGGCTTTGCGGTGTTCTTTTTCAGCTACTCCACCTGGCTCGGCAGCAACTGCCTGTACCTCGAAGACCTGTACATCAACCCCGAACAACGCGGCGGCGGGGCGGGCAAGAAGTTGCTGCGCCACCTGGCGAAAATCGCCTGCGACAACGGCTGTGGGCGTTTCGAGTGGAGCGTGCTGGACTGGAACGAGCCGGCCATTGCGTTCTACAAATCCATCGGCGCTCAGCCACAGGAAGAGTGGGTGCGCTACCGCATGGAAGGCGATGCCTTGAGGGATTTCGCCCAAGGTTGAAGGCCCATAAAGAGCCGGCTATCACAGCCGGTTTTTTTATACGCTTGCTCACTATATGGGATGATAATTTATATATTGAGATGTTTTGGTTTCTGGGTTTATAGTCTTGCGCATCAGCACTCACTACCAAAAACAAAACAGGTGAAGCGATGCAGGCACAACCGTTGTCCTTACCGCCGGTGCCCGAGCCGACTTACGGCGAGCGACTGAAGAACAAAGTCGTGGTCATCACCGGTGCCGCCCAAGGCATTGGCGAGGCTATCGTCGTTTGCTTCCAGGCCCAGCAGGCGCGCCTGGTGATCGGTGATATCCAGGGCGAAAAGGTCGAGAAAGTCGCGGTCCACTGGCGCGAACGCGGCGCCGAGATTTACGCGCAAGCCGTCGACATCACGTCCAAGGATCATTGGCGCGCTTTGGTGGACGTGGCCATCGAACGCTTTGGCCGGGTGGATGTGCTGGTCAACTGCGCCGGCGTCAACGTGTTCCGCGACCCGCTGGAAATGACCGACGAAGACTGGCGCCGCTGTTTCGCCATCGACCTCGACGGCGCCTGGTACGGCTGCCGCACCGTATTGCCGCACATGATCGAGCAGGGCATCGGCAACATCATCAATATCGCCTCCACCCATTCCAGCCACATCATTCCCGGTTGCTTCCCGTACCCGGTGGCCAAGCACGGCCTGCTGGGGCTGACCCGCGCACTGGGCATCGAATACGCGCCCAAGGGCATCCGCGTAAATGCCATCGCGCCGGGCTATATCGAAACCCAGCTCAACGTCGATTACTGGAACGGCTTTGCCGACCCCCACGCCGAGCGTCAGCGTGCCTTCGACCTGCACCCGCCCAAGCGCATCGGCCAGCCGATTGAAGTGGCGATGACGGCACTGTTTCTTGCGACCGATGAGGCGCCCTTTATCAATGCCACCTGCCTGATGATCGATGGCGGGCGGTCGGTGATGTACCACGAATAACAGGTTTCCAAATAACAAGAAGAGGTGGTTCATGCTCAAGAAGACTCTAGGCACCCTTGCCCTCACGATGGCACTCAGCGGCTTGGCCTCTGCCGAAGAAGTAAAGATCGGCTTCCTGGTCAAGCAAGCCGAAGAACCCTGGTTCCAGACTGAATGGGCCTTTGCCGAAAAAGCCGGCAAGGACCATGGTTTCACCGTGATCAAGATCGCGGTACCCGATGGCGAGAAAACCCTATCCGCCATCGATACCCTCGCTGCCAACGGCGCCAAGGGCTTCGTGATCTGCCCGCCGGACGTGTCCCTGGGCCCTGCGATCATGGCCAAGGCCAAGCTCAATAACCTCAAAGTGCTGGCAGTGGACGACCGATTCGTCGACGCCAAGGGCAAGCCCATGGAAGACGTGCCTTACGTCGGCCTGGACGCCTACAAGATCGGCCAGAAACAAGGCGAGGCCATGGCCACCGAAGCCAAGCATCGTAACTGGGACTGGAAGGACACCTACGCCGTCATCAATACGTTTGACGAGTTGGAAACCGGCAAGAAACGCACCGACGGTTCGGTAGAGGGCCTCAAGGCCGCCGGCCTGCCGGTTGACCACATCCTGTTCACCGCGCAGAAAACCCTCGACGTGCCGGGCGCCATGGACTCCACCAACTCGGCCCTGGTGAAACTGCCCAGCGGCGCGAAAAACCTGCTGATTGGCGGCATGAACGACAGCACCGTACTGGGCGGCGTACGCGCCACCGAAAGCGCCGGCTTCAAGGCGCTGAATGTGATCGGCGTGGGCATCAACGGCACCGACGCCATCGAAGAGCTGAAAAAATCCGACACCGGTTTCTACGGCTCGATGCTGCTCAGCCCCGATGCGTCCGGCTATAAAACCGCTACCGCGATGTTCGAGTGGGTGACCAAAGGCACGGAGCCGGCCAAGTTCACCGCACTGGATAACGTGACCCTGATCACCCGCGCCAACTTCAAGGAAGAGTTGAGCAAGATCGGTCTGTGGAAATGAACAGCGCCGCCGCAGAGAGCCTGCGCTTCAACGGCATCGGCAAGGAATTTCCCGGGGTGAAGGCCCTGGCGCAGATCAGCTTTGAAGCGCGGCCCCATTCGGTGCATGCGCTGATGGGCGAAAACGGCGCGGGCAAGTCGACCTTGCTGAAAATCCTCGGCGGTTTTTATCCGCCCAACAGCGGCAGCTTGCAGTTGGGCGAACGCAGCGTGAGTTTCAAATCGGCGGCCGACAGCATCGCCAGCGGCATCGCGGTGATTCACCAGGAGCTGCAACTGGTGCCGGAAATGACCGTCGCCGAGAACCTGCTGCTGGGGCATATGCCGTCGCGCTTTGGCGTGGTCAATCGCGGCGCGATGGTGCGCAAGGCGCGGGAATTGCTCAAGGGCCTGGCGGATGAAATCGATCCGAACATGCGCCTGGGCAGCCTGTCCCTCGGCCAGCGGCAACTGGTGGAAATCGCCAAGGCCATGTCGCGCAACGCCCATGTGATTGCGTTCGACGAACCCACCAGCAGCCTCTCGGCCCGTGAGATCGAGCGGCTGATGGTGATCATCGCCCGGCTGCGGGATGAAGGCCGGGTGATCCTTTACGTGTCGCACCGCATGGAAGAAGTGTTCCGGATTTGCGATGCAGTGACGGTGTTCAAGGACGGGCGCTTCGTGCGCACCTTCGAGGACATGGCGCAGTTGAACGTCGACCAACTGGTCAACTGCATGGTCGGGCGGGATATCCAGGACATCTACGACTACAGGCCGCGTGAGCACTCCGGTGAAGCGCTGCGAGTCGAAGGGTTGCTCGGGCCAGGCTTGCAGGAGCCGGTGAGTCTGCAGGTAAGCAAGGGCGAGATTCTTGGGCTGTTTGGCCTGGTCGGGGCAGGGCGCACCGAGCTGTTGCGCCTGCTCGCCGGGCTGTCCCGCAGTACTCAGGGTGCCTTGGTGTTGCATGGCCAGGCGCAGACGTTCAAGACGCCGCGGGATGCGATTGCGGCGGGCGTGTTGCTCTGCCCCGAGGACCGCAAGAAGGAAGGCATCGTGCCCCGCGCCAGCGTTGCGGAGAACATCAATATCAGTGCGCGGCGCGACCATGCGCGCTTCGGTTGGCTGATCCAGGGCGGCTGGGAACGCACCAATGCCCAGCGGCAAATCAGCGCGTTGAAAGTGCGCACGCCGTCGGCCGACCAACCGATTCTGTTCCTGTCGGGGGGCAATCAGCAGAAGGCGATTCTCGGTCGCTGGCTGTCGATGCCGATGAAAGTATTGCTGCTGGACGAGCCTACGCGTGGCATTGATATCGGTGCCAAGTCGGAGATCTACCAGATCATCCACAACCTGGCGGCCAGTGGCATTGCCGTGATCGTGGTGTCCAGCGACCTGATGGAAGTGATGGGCATCTCCGACCGCATCCTGGTGATGAGCGAAGGCGCCCTGACCGGCGAATTGACCCGCGATCAAGCGGACGAAGCACGGCTGCTGCAACTGGCTCTTCCGCGTACGCGGGACTGAAGAATACGAGGGGTAGGTATGTCACAGGTAAAAACCGCAAGAAGCTTCTGGCCGGGGTTCAACCAGCGCAAGTTTCTTGATGATTGGGTCATGCTGCTGGCGGCCCTGAGCATCTTTGTGCTCAGCGCCATTTTCATCGACAACTTCCTTTCGCCGCTGAACATGCGCGGCCTGGGGCTGGCGATTTCCACCGTGGGCATTGCGGCCTGCACCATGCTGTTTTGCCTGGCGTCGGGGCACTTCGACTTGTCGGTGGGCTCGGTGATCGCCTGTTCGGGCGTGGTGGCGGGGATCGTGATTCGCGACACCGACAGCGTGTTCTTCGGCGTGTCGGCGGCGTTGGCCATGGGCCTGGTGGTGGGGCTGATCAACGGCATCGTGATTGCCAAGCTGCGGATCAACGCATTGATCACGACGCTGGCGACGATGCAGATCGTGCGCGGGCTGGCGTATATCTTTTCCAACGGCAAGGCGGTGGGCGTGATGGACGAAAACTTCTTCGTCTTCGGTAACGGCCAGCTGTTTGGCGTGCCGGTGCCGATCATCATCACCGTGCTGTGCTTTGTGTTTTTTGGCTGGCTGCTGAACTACACCACCTACGGGCGCAACACCATGGCCATCGGTGGCAACCAGGAAGCAGCGCTGTTGGCCGGGGTAAACGTCGACCGCACCAAGATCATCATCTTTGCCGTGCACGGAGTGATCGGGGCGTTGGCGGGGGTGATCCTGGCGTCGCGGATGACCTCGGGGCAACCGATGATTGGCCAGGGGTTCGAGTTGACGGTGATCTCGGCGTGCGTGCTGGGCGGGGTGTCGCTGAGCGGCGGGATTGGGATGATCCGGCATGTGATTGCCGGGGTGCTGATTCTGGCGATCATCGAGAACGCGATGAACCTGAAGAACATCGACACCTTCTACCAATACGTGATTCGCGGCTCGATCCTGTTGCTGGCGGTGATTATCGACAGGATGAAGCAACGATAAAAAGGGCGCCACAAGACCAATGTGGGAGCGGGCTTGCTCGCGAAAGCGGTGTGTCAGTCAGCCTATGCACTCACTGGAAAACCGCATTCGCGAGCAAGCCCGCTCCCACATGTTGATCTCCTCTGTTTTGCTGGTCCGCATTTGCCATAATGCTCGCCGTTTTCGTACTTCCCAATAGGCCCGATATGCAGGAAAACGCCCACATTCCCGTCAAAGACGCCGCCCCCACCGGCACCCAGACCCTGCTTCGCGGATTGGGCGTGGTGCAGGCAGTGGCCGCCGGCGCGCGGGATCTCAAGGAGATTGCCAAGCGCATCGGCACCACCCGCAGCACCACTCACCGCCTGGCCAGTTGCCTGGTGGAAGAGCGCTACCTGCGCGTGGTGCCGCAAGTCGGCTATCTGCTGGGGCCCAAGTTGATCGAGTTGGGGTTTCAGGCGCGCGAGGAATTGCCGTTGGTAAGCCTGGCGGTGCCGTACCTGGATGAGCTGTCGGCGCTGACCGGCGACACCATCCACCTGGCGATCCGCGAATACGACGACGTGCTGTACCTGCACAAGAACCCTGGTCGCAACGGCCCGGAAATGCGCTCGCGCGTCGGCCATCGCATGCCGCTGGCGCGCACCGGGATCGGCAAGGCGTTGCTGCTGGATGACAGCGTGGACGAGTGGCAGCGCCTGTATCAGGTCAGCCTGCCCACGGGCGGGAAGAACTTGCAGTGGCCGCAGCACCCCGAGCAATCCTGGGCGCAGTTTGAACAGCGCATGCAGGAATACGTGGCGGGCGGTTATGCGTTCGATCTGGAAGACAACGAACCGTCGATCCGTTGTGTCGCGGCACCGGTGCGCGATGCCAGCCGGCGAATCGTCGCCGGCATCAGCATCGCCAGTACCGTGCCCTACATGCCGCTGGAGAAAATGGCCGAGCTGATTCCTGTGATCAAACAGGTCGCAGCGCGGCTGTCAGCGGAGTTGGGCGCGAAGGCCTGATCAGGCCTGATCGTTCCCACGCTCCCGCGTGGGAATGCCGCTTCGGACGCTCTGCGTCCAGCAGCACTTGAGCCCTGCGCAACGGTGACGCAGAGCGTCACAGCATGCGTTCCCACGCAGAGCGTGGGAACGATCATGGTCAGGCCTTCAGGGTCGCCATGTCGATCACGAAACGGTACTTCACATCACCGGCAATCATGCGGGCGTAGGCTTCGTTGATCTGGCGGATGTCGAGCATTTCGATGTCGCAGGTGATGCCATGCTCGGCGCAGAAATCCAGGACTTCCTGGGTTTCGGCAATGCCACCGATCAATGAACCGGCCAGTACCTTGCGGCCCAGCACCAGCTTGGCGGCGTTGACGGGCGGGTCGACCGGCTCGATCAGGCCCACCAGGATGTGCACGCCGTCAAAGCGCAGCACGTCGAGGTAGGGGTTCAAGTCGTGCTGCACCGGGATGGTGTCCAGCAGGAAGTCGAAGTGCCCGGCAGCGGCTTTCATCTGTTCAGCATCGGTGGACACGATCACGTGATCGGCGCCCTGGCGACGGCCTTCTTCAGCCTTGCTCGCGGAGCGGGTGAACAATGTCACTTCCGCGCCCATGGCCTTGGCGAACTTGATGCCCATATGGCCCAGACCGCCCATGCCCAGAACGCCAACCTTGTCGCCAGCCTTCACACCGTAGTGCTTGAGTGGTGAGTAGGTGGTGATGCCGGCGCAGAGGATCGGCGCGGCGCTGGCCAGGTCGAGCTTGGCCGGGATCTTCACCACGAAGTGCTCGCTGACCACGATGCTGTCGGAGTAGCCGCCCATGGTGTTGCTGCCGTCGACCCGGTCCGGGGTGGCGTAGGTCATGGTCGGGCCTTCGAGGCAGTATTGCTCGAGGTCGGCGTGGCAGGCGTCGCAGTGACGGCAGGAGTCGACCATGCAGCCAACACCTACCAGGTCGCCGACTTTGTGCGCAGTGACGCTGGCGCCGACGGCGGTGACTTTGCCGACGATCTCGTGGCCCGGCATCAGCGGGTACACGGCAATGCCCCATTCGTTGCGTGCCTGGTGAATGTCGGAATGGCAGACGCCGCAGTAGAGAATTTCGATCGCCACGTCATCGGCGCGCGGGCTGCGGCGTTCGAAGGACATGGGGGCGAGGGGAGTGGTGGCCGATTGAGCGGCATAACCGATGGCGGTGTACATGGAGAAACCTCGCAGGTGCAGTAACAGGTGAGGTGGCGCATTCTCCGCGCCGTGCCGGGGTGCGGCCATGGCGATTGCTCCGAGTCTCATGCCTATTCCTCCGGGAGTGCCCCTGGATTGGATCACTGTGGCGCCAGACCTGCGATGATGGTGTCATCCCTTTTTCCGCGAAGTTTTTGCCATGTTGTTGACCCGCCATGTCGATGCCAATGCTGCGTTGGTTGCCCTGATCGAACCACTGACGCCCCGTGATGGTTTCTCCCCCACCAACCTGCCGGGCGTGCAGGTGTTGCGCGCCAGTTGCGATGTGGCGCGGGGCCCGCAGATTTACGAACCGAGCCTGATGATCGTCGCCCAGGGCAGCAAGGTCGCGTACCTGGGCCCGCGAACTCTGGAGTACGGCGCCGGGCATTACCTGATCCAGGCGATGCCGGTGCCGTTCGAATGCGAGACCTTTGCCATGCCCAATGCGCCGCTGTTGGGGGTGACGGTGGGCATTGACCGGGTGGTGCTGGGTGAGTTGGTGATGGCGATGGGTATCCAGTCCGGGCCACCGCCGGCGGCGCAGACGTTGGAGTCCATGAGTTCGGTGGTGCTGGATGACGCCATGCGTGGCTGTGTCGAACGGCTGTTGCAGTGCCTGCACGATCCGCTGGAGAGCCGGATCATGGGCCCGGCGCGGGTGCGGGAATTATTGTTCACCGCGTTGCGCGGGCCCCAGGCGGATGTGTTGCGGGCGTTGGTAGAACAGCAGGGGCAGTTTTCCCGGGTGGCGACCTCGTTGAATCACCTGCATGCCCATTACGCCGAGCCGCTGAATATCGAGACATTGGCGGGTTATGCGCACATGAGCGCGTCGACGTTCCACGAACACTTCAAGCGCTGCACGCTGTTGTCGCCGGTGCAGTACCTCAAGCGGCTGCGGCTGCTCAAGGCGCAGCAGTTGCTGTTGGTGGAGGGCATGAGCGTGGCGCAGGCGGCCCACAGTGTGGGGTACCAGAGTACGTCGCAGTTCAGCCGGGAATATAAGCGCTATTTCGAGCGCAGCCCCGGGGATGAGCGGGCGGCATAACTCTCCCAGGCACAACGCGGTCAAAAATGTGGGAGCAGGCAAGCCAGCTCCCACATTTGACCGAGTCGATGGGGCTTTTTTCCGGGCGATAAAAAAGGCCCCCATTCGGGGGCCTCGTTTTTCAAGCCAATGCCTTACATGTTCGGGTAAGTCGGCCCGCCCGCACCTTCCGGTGTCACCCAGGTGATGTTCTGCGAAGGGTCCTTGATGTCACAGGTCTTGCAGTGCACGCAGTTCTGGGCGTTGATCTGGAAGCGTTTCTCGCCGTCTTCCTTGGTGATCACTTCATACACGCCGGCCGGGCAGTAGCGCTGCGCCGGTTCATCGTAGAGCGGCAGGTTGGTACCGATCGGGATGCTCGGGTCTTTCAGCTTCAGGTGGCACGGCTGTTCTTCTTCGTGGTTGGTACCGGAGATGAACACCGAGCTCAGCTTGTCGAAGCTCAGCTTGCCGTCGGGTTTCGGGTAGTCGATTTTCTTGCTGTCCTTGGCCAGCTTGAGGCAGGCGTAGTCCGGCTTGGTGTCGTGCAGGGTGAACGGCATTTTGCCGCCGAGGATGTTCTGGTCGAACCAGTTGAAGCCGGCACCCAGGATCGGGCCGAACTTGTGCATCGCCGGGCCGAAGTTGCGGCTGGCGAACAGTTCTTCGTAGAGCCAGCTGTTCTTGAAGCTGTCGACGTAAGCGGTCAGTTCGTCACCGCCTTCGGATTCGGCGAACAGGCGGTCGGCCACGGCGTCAGCGGCGAGCATGCCGGACTTCATGGCGGTGTGGCTGCCCTTGATCTTGGCGAAGTTCAGGGTGCCCAGATCGCAACCGATCAACGCGCCGCCCTTGAACACCATTTTCGGCAGCGAGTTCAGGCCGCCTTTGCAGATGGCGCGGGCGCCGTAGCTGATGCGCTTGCCGCCTTCCAGGTACTGGGCCAGCACCGGGTGATGCTTGAGGCGCTGGAACTCGTCGAACGGCGACAGGAAAGTGTTGCTGTAGGACAGGTCGACGATCAAACCCACTACAACCTGGTTGTTTTCCAGGTGATAGAGGAATGAGCCGCCGGTGTTCTCGTTGCTCATGATGTCCAGCGGCCAACCGGCGGTGTGCACCACCAGGCCTGGCTGATGTTTGGCCGGGTCGATTTCCCAGATTTCTTTCAGGCCGATGCCGTAGTGCTGGGCGTCGGCGTCGCTGTCCAGGTTGAAGCGCTGGATCAGTTGCTTGCCGATGTGGCCACGGCAACCTTCGGCGAACAGCGTGTACTTGCCACGCAGTTCCATGCCCGGGGTGTAGACGCCTTCTTTTGGCTGGCCTTCACGGTCGACGCCGAGGTCACCGGTGATGATCCCTCGCACCACGCCGTTTTCGTCGAACAGCGCTTCCTGGGCGGCGAAGCCCGGGTAGACTTCCACCCCCAGGTTTTCGGCCTGCTGAGCGAGCCAGCGGCACAGGTTGCCCAGGGAGATAATGTAGTTGCCTTCGTTGTGCATGGTCTTGGGCACAAAGAAGTCAGGGACCTTGGTGGACGCTTCGCTGGAGCGCAGTACATAGATGTCATCACGCACAACAGGCGTGTTGAGCGGTGCACCGAGTTCTTTCCAGTCCGGGAACAGTTCGTTCAGGGCACGGGGTTCAAACACGGCACCGGACAGGATGTGAGCGCCGACTTCGGAGCCTTTTTCGACCACGCAGACGCTGATTTCCTTACCGGCTTCGGCGGCCTTCTGCTTCAATCGGCAGGCGGCAGACAGGCCTGCCGGGCCAGCGCCGACGATGACCACGTCGAATTCCATGTATTCGCGTTCCACAGGCTATCTCCTACTCAAGGCTCAACGGCTTTTTTTTCTAATGGGTGGAGGTTCGGTAATTCGTCCGGCAATGCCTGCATAAATCTCATGCAAGGGGCAGGGGACGACCCACCTTTCTCTCTAGGTGGCGCATTATATCTACACCACTCTCAGCGTCCAATACAAACGTTTGTTTGAATTGCCCGCAAGCTAGGTAAATCAAAGCAACGCGGCTTATAACTGACCATTTTGCCGTATTGACCGGAATAGGCGTTCCGGTCAATATACGGTCGGTTTTGCGCATCCCGTAGGCAGACTGTGGGTTTCAAGGCCACCTCGAAAGACAGGCTGAAGGCAAATAAGGGTGACGCGCGAGCCACGATGGCGCGCAGTTTACACGCCACGATAATGAATGACCTCTCAGTCACCGCTGACGAACGGTCATCACTCCCGTGAGCAAGGTCCCCCGCCGACGATCGCCGGTGTTTTTGGAGGTGCCCTTGTGTGCCGATGAGCATCAACCGCCAGGTTCGCCTAGGCGACTTTCTTTTCACCGGAGAGTAACGAGGAATCCATGAAGGTTCTTGTAGCTGTCAAACGCGTTGTCGATTACAACGTGAAAGTTCGCGTCAAGGCGGACAATTCCGGCGTCGACCTCGCTAACGTCAAGATGTCGATGAACCCTTTCTGCGAAATCGCCGTGGAAGAAGCCGTACGCCTGAAAGAGAAAGGCGTTGCGACTGAAATCGTCGTCGTTTCCATCGGTCCGACCACTGCTCAAGAGCAGTTGCGTACCGCCCTGGCGCTGGGTGCCGATCGCGCCATCCTCGTCGAATCCGCTGAAGAGCTGACTTCCCTGGCCGTTGCCAAGTTGTTGAAAGCTGTTGTCGATAAGGAACAGCCATCGCTGGTGATCCTCGGCAAACAAGCCATCGACAGCGACAACAACCAGACTGGCCAGATGCTGGCTGCACTGACCGGTTACGGCCAGGGCACCTTCGCCTCGAAAGTCGAAGTGAGCGGCGACAAGGTTGCCGTGACCCGCGAAATCGACGGCGGCGCGCAAACAGTTTCCCTGAAACTGCCAGCCATCGTCACCACCGACCTGCGTTTGAACGAGCCGCGCTACGCGTCCCTGCCAAACATCATGAAAGCCAAGAAGAAGCCTCTCGAAGTGCTGACTCCGGATGCTTTGGGCGTTTCCACCGCCTCCACCAACAAGACCGTCAAAGTCGAAGCGCCGGCTGCACGCAGCGCGGGCATCAAGGTCAAGTCGGTGGCTGAACTGGTCGAGAAACTGAAAAACGAAGCGAAGGTAATCTAACCATGACTATCTTGGTAATCGCAGAACACGACAACAAGGTCGTGGCTCCGGCCACCCTGAACACTGTTGCCGCCGCCGCCAAAATCGGTGGTGATATCCACGTGCTGGTCGCCGGCCAAAACGTTGGTGCCGTGGCTGAGGCCGCTGCCAAAATCGCTGGCGTGAGCAAAGTACTGGTTGCCGACAACGCAGCCTACGCTCATCAGTTGCCGGAAAACGTTGCGCCGCTGGTAGCAGAGCTGGGCGCTGGCTACAGCCACATCCTGGCTGCCGCTACCTCCAACGGCAAAAACATCCTGCCGCGCGTTGCTGCGCAGCTGGACGTTGACCAGATCTCCGAGATCGTTTCGGTTGAAAGCGCCGACACCTTCAAGCGTCCGATCTATGCCGGTAACGCCATCGCTACCGTGCAGTCCACTGCCTCGGTAAAAGTCATCACCGTGCGTGCCACCGGTTTCGACCCGGTTGCTGCTGAAGGTGGTTCGGCCGCGGTTGAAGCTGTGGCTGCTGTTCACGACGCTGGCACTTCCAGCTTCGTGGGTGAAGAGCTGGCCAAGTCCGATCGTCCGGAACTGACCGCTGCCAAGATCGTCGTCTCCGGCGGCCGCGGCATGCAGAACGGTGACAACTTCAAGCACCTGTACGCCCTGGCTGACAAGCTGGGCGCTGCGGTCGGCGCTTCCCGCGCTGCCGTCGACGCAGGTTTTGTACCGAACGACATGCAGGTCGGCCAGACCGGCAAGATCGTTGCGCCACAGCTGTACATCGCCGTCGGTATCTCCGGCGCGATCCAGCATTTGGCCGGTATGAAAGACTCCAAGGTGATCGTTGCGATCAACAAGGACGAAGAAGCGCCGATCTTCCAGGTGGCTGATTACGGCCTGGTGGCAGACTTGTTCGAAGCCGTACCCGAGTTGGAGAAGCTGGTCTAATCCAGTCGCTTCACTTATAAAGAGCCCGGTCTTTTGACCGGGCTTTTTTTTGCCCGGTAATTTTTGAATGGGAGAACCCTGCCATGGAATTGCGTCCCTGGACTGTACTGCTCGCCCTGTCGCTGTTGCCGACGGTGTCGCTGGCGGCTGGCAAATGTGATCGCCTGGTGATCACCGGCAGCCCGGACGCACCGCCTTATCTGTGGCGTGATCCCCAGGACCCCACGCACTTGATCGGCGCCACCGCCGATATGTTGCAGCAAGTGGCCAAGGACCTCGGGGTGAAAATCGACCTGCTGTACGGCGGCAAGCGCTCCGTGGCCCTGGACGAAGTGCGCAGCGGACGCATGGACATCCTTGCCGATGCGCCGTTGACCCTCGACGCCCTGGATGCCCTCGATTACATACACCCGGCATTGGTGCAAACCGATTACCTGGTCTGGACCCGCAAGGATTCGACCCTGGCCTACAACCAGCCCAGCGACCTGCATGGCCACAAGGGTGCGGTGTCGGAAAGGGCGCGCCTGAGCCGTGACTTTGAAGCCTTCGCCGGTGAGCAACTGACTCTGCAACGCCTGCCCACCTTGACCCCGGCGTTTCAGAAGTTGCTGCTGGGGGAAGTGGACTACGTGCTCGCCGGACGTTACTCCGGCATGGCCATGGCCCAGACCCTGGGTATGAGCAACGACCTGGTGGCGCGGGAAATCCCCATCGACCAGCCGGGCCTCTACCTGGCGATTTCCCACAACTCCGCCTGCAACGATCCGTGGTTGCGCGGACAGCTCGCCAAAAAGATGACAGAATTGCCCGCGTCCGGTCTGGCGGAAACCGCGCTGCAGCGCAATCTCGAGCGCTGGAAAGCGCAGTTGCAGCAACCCGTCGGCACCCCAACAAAGTAGGGATTTTCAGTGACTATTCGACCTCTTTTCGCGGCCCTCGCCGTTGTAGCTCTGGCGGGATGTGCAGCCGATCCTGCGCCGAATGAACAAATGCGCCTGACCCAGCAAGCCCTGGAACAAGCCAACGCCGTGGGCGCCGTCGCCGATGACTCGCCCGAGCTGAAGCTGGCTGAAGACAAGTTCACCCAGGCCCGTGCCGACATGGCCAATGAATCCTACAAGGACGCCCGCATGCAGGCTGAAGAAGCCGAGCTGGACGCCCGCCTGGCGGAAGCGCGGGTGCTGACTCGCAAAAGCCAGGAGCAACTGAACGTGCTCAACACCCGTATCACCCGCCTGCGCAAGCAGTTGCAGTTGGGAGACGCCCAATGAGCCGGTTGATGCGTGGGTTGAGCTGTGTGGTGTTGCTGGGCAGTGCGCTCGGTGGTTGTGCGACCCATCCCGACAGTAACCTCGCCTTGCAACAGGCCAGCACTGACTTCCAGAAGGTCAAGGAAGACTCGAATGTGCTGCGTATCGCGCCCAAAGACGTAATCCGTGCGGGTGAGTCCCTGGCCCGCGCCGACCGGTTCTCCAGCTTCTGGGGCAGCGGCGCCGATGTAGCGCATTACGCCTACCTGAGCCAGCGCTACAGCGCGATTGCCCGGGAACACACCGAGCAGGCGCTCAATCAGGAGCGCGGGGTCAAGCTGGAGCTGGAACGCCAGCGTCTGCAACTGGCCCTGCGTGAAGCCAAGCTGGCCAGCGTGCAGCAACAGGGCAAATGGATTGAGGCGCAGATTTCCAGCCTGACCACCGTCCAGCCTGATCGCGGGTTGGTGATGACGCTGGGTGACGTGCTGTTCGACACTGGCGAGGCAGAGCTGCAAAACTCGGCCAACCGCACGGTGCTCAAAGTCGTACAGTTCCTGCAGTTGAACCCCAAGCGCGTGGTGCGTATCGAGGGTTACACCGACAATACCGGTGGCCAGCAGGAAAACCTCAAACTGTCTCGGGACCGCGCCCAAGCGGTGGCCGATGTACTGAGCGACCTGGGTATCGATGAAAAACGCATCCAGGTCGAAGGCTACGGCGATCAGTACCCGGTTGACGTCAACGCTTCGGAGCGTGGCCGGGCGCAGAACCGTCGGGTCGAGATTGTGTTCTCCGACGAGAAAGGCCAACTGGGCGCTGCTCGCTAAACCAGGTACTCAAGCTAAAAGGCGATTCCTGTGGGAGCTGTCGAGCCCCAGCGAGGCTGCGATAGGATCGCCTCGGTGGACCTGCGAGATCGCGGCGCCTGCATCGCAGCCTCGCTGAAGCTCAACAGCTCCCACAAAAGCCCGATCAGTGATCGGGTTTTTTTATGCCCGCCACTCAGTGCGCCACCCTTACAGTTTTTTCTATCACTGCCGCCCGCGCTCGACTATTGTGGCAACTGTCCCCGTACACTTCTAAACTGTGCCGGTATGTTTCACACAAAAATAAAATACCCGTGAAATCGAGTGCTGCGTCATGACCAATCTGTTGCTTTACCAACGTATCGCCCAGCAACTGGCTGAGGATATCCGCCGCGGTGTCTATCAACCGGGCGAGCGCGTGCCTTCGGTGCGCAAAATGAGCTCCCAGCTCAATGTCAGCCACGCCACCGTGTTGCAGGCCTACGCGAACCTGGAAGACCAGGGTTTGATTCGCGCGCGGCCGCAGTCCGGGTATTACGTGCACCAGACGCCGGCGCTCACCGCGCCTACGCCAGACATTGCCCGGGTCGAGCGTCCAGGGTTGGTCACCCGCAGCAGCATTATTCAACAGGTGTTGGTCGAATCCCGTCGCGAGGGCGTGTTCCCGTTGGGGGCCGCCGTGCCGAGTGTCGACTACTTGCCGGTGCGTGCATTGCACCAGCAACTGGCCAAGGTCACGCGCTTCCAGAGCCCGCGGGCGTTCAGTTACATGTTCAGCCCGGGTTTTGAACCGCTGCGGCGCCAGGTGGCGATCCGTATGCGGGATGCTGGGGTGGTGGTGGACCCGTCCGAAGTGGTGATCACCCACGGGTGTGTCGACGCATTGCAGATGTCGCTACGGGTCCTGACCCGTCCCGGCGACTTGATCGCCGCCGAATCGCCGACCTATTACGGCTTGCTGCAACTGGCGGATTTGCTCGGCCTGAAGGTCATCGAAATCCCCAGCGACCCGGCCACCGGCATGAGCCTGGAGGCCTTGCAACTGGCGGCCAACCAATGGTCGATCAAGGCCCTGGTGCTGACCACGCGCCTGAGCAACCCCCTGGGCGGCACCATGCCCGAAGAGCGGCAGAAACAGTTGCTGCGCTTGGCGTCGGATTTCGATATCCAGGTGGTCGAGGACGATATCTACGGCGAACTGATGTTCGAACTGGGTCGCACCAAGGCACTCAAAGCCTACGACCGCCTGGACCGTGTCATCTATTGCTCCAGTTTTTCCAAGACCTTGTCACCGGGCATCCGCATCGGCTGGATGATCGCCGGCAAGTACCAGCAGGAAATCCAGCGCCTGCAAATGTTCAGCACCCATTCTGCGTGCAGCGTGACCCAGATGGGCACGGCGGCATACCTGGAAAACGGCGGTTACGACCGGCACTTGCGCTATATCCGCCAGGAATACCGCAAGAACCTCAGCGCGTTCCAACTGGCAGTGCAACAGTATTTCCCCGAAGGCACCCAGATGACCCGGCCGACCGGCGGTTTTATCCTGTGGGTCAGTTTGCCGGGACGGGTCAATACCCAGGAACTGCACGTGCGCGCTTTGCAGCAGGGCATCAGCATTGCACCGGGGCTGATCTTCAGTAATACGGAACAGTTCAACCACTGTATTCGCCTGAACTGCGGCACGCCGTGGAACCGCGAGGCGGAGCGCGCGCTGATGACCCTCGGTATGCTAGCGAGCCAGCTGTGTCATGAGACTGCGGCGGGTTTCTGAGGCATGGAAAGGGGACACGAAGGGTAGCTGGCTAATTACCATGCTTGTCATACCGCCCTCAACAAGCGAGCATATGGCCTTCTGCCGTTAATGCTGCTGGCGATATGACTTATACCTTTCCTGCTGCGCTGCTGATCTGCGTGTTAAGCCTGTGTAACGCTGGCGCCGTCCTGGCGGCTTCCGCCGGTGAAACGGCACCTGCTGCCAGCACCCAGCAGAAGGCACCGGCGAAGAAAGCCGCTGCGGTAAAGAAGACACCGGTGGCGAAGAAAGCACCCGTGAAGAAAGCAGCACCCGTGAAAAAACGTGCGCCTATCGCCAGTAAATCAAAATCGGCCCACGAAGTGGCCAAGACCCAATTGCCGCCCGCCGAATTGGATTTGAGCCTGCCGTCGAACATGGTTCGCCACCTGCAACCCCTCGGCACCATGCCGCAGCCGAAGAACGTGCCGCTGCTGCCGCCGATGTTTGCCGAGAAGCCCACCGATAACAGTGCGTTCCAGATCAACGGGCGCCTGCTCAGCAATGAAATGCAGCTGCAACTGCGCAACGAAGAGCGCCGCGAGGTAGAAGGCGCGGCGCTGGATTTCCAGTTCAAGCAATAAACCCGGCGACTGAAAGTGACGTGCCCCCCTGACCTTCTGTCGCAGACTGGTCAGTCACTTTTGTTTTCGGTGAAAAACCCCTATTAGGCCAATTTAAAACGTCTGTTTAAGCGCGTAGTCTTACGTGGCCATCAACACTGAGCTGTCGAGGATCCGTTCGTCATGAAATGCCGTGAAGGCTGTGGCGCTTGCTGCATTGCCCCATCCATCAGTTCTCCGTTGCCGGGAATGCCTGCCGGCAAACCGGCGGGCGAACGCTGCTTGCATCTTTCGGTCGAACAACTGTGCCAGTTGTTTGGCCAGCCTGAGCGGCCAGCGGTGTGCAGTTCGTTCCAGCCGGATATCGAGGTGTGTGGCAACAGCCAGGCAGAAGCGATCAAATTGATCGGCTGGTGGGAACAGATGACGGCGGCTTAGTGGGCTGTTCAAAGTACTGAACTTCAACAATAAGGAATAAGACCATGGGTTCACTGAAACGAATTGCGGTGTTGTGCGGTTTTACCGTGTTGTTTGCCGGCGCAGCGCACGCTGAAGATTGGCAGATTGCCAAGGATGAGGACGGCATCAAAGTCTCCTTGAGTGACATCGCAGGCTCCAAGTACAAAGCCTATCGCGGCGTTACCGTGATCAAGGCGCCAATCGCCAAGGTGCTGGCCTTGCAAGAGGATGCTGCCGGGGCCTGCAAATGGATCCACGAGTGCAAATCACAAAAATCACTGAAGCAGGACGGTGACCAGAACTGGACCTACACCCAGTTTAACGCTCCGTTCCCGGTGTCTAACCGTGATTCGATCCTGCATATCACCACCAGCAAGGCGGCGGACGGTACGGTCACCCGCAAGCTGGAAGAAGTGCCGACTTACTTGCCGGAAGAGAAGGGCTTCGTTCGCGTCGCCCAGGTCGACGGCTTCTGGAAACTGGTGCCCAAGGGCGATAACCAGACCGAAGTCACTTACCAGGTCCACACCGAGCCAGGCGGCAGCGTGCCTTCGTGGTTGGCCAACAAGTTCGTGGTGGAGGCTCCCTTCAATACGTTGAAAGCCTTGCGCGAACGCGCCGAGCAGTAAGCGCAATTCATCCGGTGCCTCCTTCCTCGAGTGGAACGATTTCCTAGCCCTCAAGGTCCAGATAGAGGTAAGCCCACCCATGGGTTTTATCGAGGAGGCTCTGATGCCAAAGTGGAACGTTTCCTTCACTGATGATCATGGTGAGTCGGTAGTCGAGCAATTCGAATGTGAGCAAAAACCGACCCTTGAAGAGGCTGCGCGCCTGGTTCGCGCTCGCGTGTCCCCGGTGCTGAAGGAATTGGATCTCAACGATCTCGAAGGGCGTGTTGCCGAACCCACAGTGAAGATCCTGAAAGATCAAAACAGCATTAAAGACCTCAAGGTCGACCCCGCCGCCTGAACATTCCCTGTATACCCTTAAACAGACTCTGGTGGAGCTGAAAACTTCGCGTTACTCTGCAACGGAGATCAGCGAATGAATCGCTAAGGTCTGGTCTTGTCAGCTACATGCTTGTCTCCCAGCGGCGACGTCATTGCCGTAACACCCGCGCCGTTACAGCGCGGGCTTGGGAAGCACGGAAAGTCTATCCATCGGTGTGAGGAGGACGTTTCATGAGCACAGCCTATCAAGAAGACGTCAGCACCAACGTGTTGCGCCGCATGAAAGAGGGCGGCTTTGACTTCTCACGTTTCCACCCCATCGAGTTCTACGCCATTTTCCCGGATGAGGAACGTGCGCGCCGGGCTGCGGGTCGGTTTCGTGGGGAATCCCTGAATGCCCAGGTCAGCGCGCGGGATGACGGCGCCTGGTACCTGGAACTGAGCAAAATCATGTTCGCCACCTACGACGGCATAGGAGACTTCGAGCAGGACTTTGAGGCAGTGGTCGAGCCCTTGGGCGGGATCATCGAGGGATGGGGCGTGAAACAGGAGGTGCGTGGGTTACCCATGTAGCGGCATGAGCAATAACACAGCGTATCGGCTGACCTTTGGGTCGGCCGTTTTTGTTTCTGGTGCAGGAAAAATCCGACGCAAAAAAAACCACCCGAGCAGGGTGGCCAAAGGGAAGATCGGAGCGAAGGGGAACCGATCGGTACATGCCGTATCACGTTACCCATCAAGCAAAGGTTCAGGCTGTAGGACATGTCCTGTTCAGCCGATGGAGGTGATTATCCGCAGGGTTTGCCGCGCGATGAAATCAACTCTGACTATGCTGGTGATAGTCATGGCCTGCATTGCAATGAGGCGCCGCCCATGACAGCGGGCATTTGCTGCACCGGGACGGTGCGGTGAGACCTGCGCCTATCTCCAACTGATTGATACTTAAGTGTTTATGCCGCTGGCACGGGCCTTGCGATGGTTCTGGCGTCCGGGTGACAAGGAGTACGGCATGATCCGCACTTATTACGATGAGATGTACGACGGGGCAGGGCAGGTGCGCCCCCATTACCGCGAGTTCGCCCGCTGGTTGGCCGAGACGCCTGCCGAGCTGCTGGCTCAGCGCCGCCGTGAAGCCGATTTGCTGTTTCACCGTGCCGGCATCACCTTCACGCTGTATGGCGATGAGCAAGGCACCGAACGCCTGATTCCCTTCGACACGATTCCCCGCAGCATTCCGGCCAGTGAGTGGCGGATCGTCGAGCGCGGCTGCATCCAGCGGGTCAAGGCGCTGAACATGTTCCTCGCCGACCTGTACCACGAACAACGGATCATCAAGGCCGGGATCATCCCCGCCGAGCAAGTGCTGGCCAACGAGCAATACCAGTTGGCGATGCAGGGCCTGGACCTGCACCGCGATATCTATTCCCACATCTCCGGCGTCGACCTCGTACGCGATGGCGACGGTACTTACTACGTCCTCGAAGACAACCTGCGCACCCCCAGCGGTGTCAGCTACATGCTCGAAGACCGCAAGATGATGATGCGCCTGTTCCCCGAACTGTTCGCCGCCCAGCGCATCGCGCCCATCGACCACTACCCCAACCTATTGCTCGACACCCTGAAAAGCTCCAGCCCGCTGGATAACCCCAGCGTGGTGGTACTCACCCCGGGACGTTTCAACAGTGCGTTCTTCGAGCATGCGTTTCTGGCCCGGGAAATGGGCGTGGAACTGGTGGAAGGCGCCGACCTCTTTGTGCGTGATGACCGAGTGTTCATGCGCACTACGGACGGCCCCAAGGCGGTGGATGTGATCTACCGCCGCCTCGACGACGCCTTCCTCGACCCGCTGGCGTTCAATCCGGACTCCATGCTCGGGGTGCCAGGCCTGCTGGCGGCGTACCGCTCGGGCAATGTGGTGCTGGCGAATGCCATCGGTACCGGGGTGGCGGATGACAAGTCGGTGTATCCCTTCGTCACCGAGATGATCCGTTTTTACCTGGATGAAGAACCGATCCTGAAGAATGTTCCGACGTTCCAGTGCCGTAATCCCAGTGAACTGTCTCACGTGCTGGCCAACCTTCCGGAGCTGGTGGTGAAGGAAACCCAGGGCTCCGGTGGCTACGGCATGTTGGTCGGCCCGGCGGCCTCGGCGGCGGAAATCGAAGCCTTCCGCGCACGCATCAAGGCCAAGCCCCACGCCTATATCGCGCAGCCAACCCTGTGCCTGTCCACCTGCCCGACCTTCGTCGAAAACGGCATCGCCCCACGCCACATCGACCTGCGCCCGTTCGTGCTGCAAGGCAAGGAAACCCGTGTGGTGCCCGGTGGCCTGACCCGCGTGGCGCTGCGGGAGGGTTCTCTGGTGGTCAACTCGTCCCAGGGCGGCGGCACCAAAGACACCTGGGTGGTTGAGGATTGAAATATGTTGAGTAGAACTGCCTCGGATTTGTATTGGATGTCGCGCTATCTGGAGCGTGCGGAAAACCTCGCGCGGATGCTCGATGTCAGTTATTCGCTGTCGCTGATGCCCCAGGACGGGCGTGGCGATGGCCTGCATGAACTGGCGATGCCGCTGTTGATCACCGGCACCCTCGACGATTACCGCGAGCGTCACGGTGAGCTGCACGCCGAGCGCCTGCTGCACTTCTTCGCCCTGGAGGCGGCCAACCCCGCCAGCATCTACAGCTGCCTCGGTGCGGCCCGGGCCAGTGCCCACGCCGTACGTGGGCGAATCACCGCCGACATGTGGGAAAACATCAACGCCACCTGGCTGGAAATTCGCGACATCGCCCAGCAGGGCCTGAGCCGTTATGGCATGAGCCGGTTCTGCGAGTGGGTCAAGGAACGCTCCCACCTGTTCCGTGGCGCCACCTACGGCACCATCATGCGTAATGACGCTTTTCGTTTTATCCGCCTCGGCACTTTTATCGAACGGGCCGACAACACTCTGCGCCTGCTGGATGCCCGCTATGAAATGGCCGGTGACCAGGCCAAAGCGGTCACCGATGGCACCGCCCACGCCTACTATCAGTGGAGTGCGTTGCTGCGCGCCTTGTCGTCGTTCGAGGCCTACACCGAGATCTACCGTGACGCCCCGGGCGCTCGGCAAGTCGCCGAGCTGTTGCTGCTGCGCGCCGACGTCCCGCGTTCGCTGCGGGCGTGCAGTGAGGAGATTGATCAGATCCTTGGCAGCCTGCCCGGCATCAACGGTCGCCCGGCCCAGCGCCTGGCAGCCGAGATGGACGCACGGCTGCGTTATACCGCCATCGACGAAATTCTCGAGGAAGGCCTGCACGCTTGGCTGACCGACTTCATCCCGCTCGTGCGCGAGCTGGGCGATGCTATTTACAGTTCCTACCTGGAGGCGGCATGAGACTTTCCATCAGCCACGAAACCACCTACCACTACGAAGACCAGGTGCGTGCCAGCATCCAGTACCTGCGTCTCACGCCCCACGACAGCGAGCGCCAGCACGTCCTCAGTTGGCAGCTGGACCTGCCCCGGCCGGTGCGGGCGCAACTGGACCCCTTCGGCAACATCCTGCACGTGCTGACCCTGGATGAGCCCCACGAAGCCATCATCATCGGCGCCCGTGGCCAGGTGGATATCGATGAATTGCGCGAGGCGGAACATGAAAGCCAGTCGGCATTTCCGTTCCTGCGCTGCACCCGTTTGACTGAGCCGGACGATGCCCTGCGCAGCTTTGCCGAAAAGCATTGCCACCAGCGCCGCGACCGCAGTGCGTTGATTGATCTGATGCATGCGCTGAACCAGTACATGACCTACTCGCCCGGCTCTACCGAAGTCGACACCTGTGCGGCCAAGGCGTTTGCCGGGCGTGCCGGGGTGTGCCAGGACCACACCCACGCCTTCCTCGCCTGTGCCCGTAGCCTGGGGATTCCGGCGCGGTATGTCTCGGGGTATTTGTACAGCGAAGACTGCGAGCACCTGGCCAGCCACGCCTGGGCCGAAGCCTGGCTGGATGACGCCTGGTACAGCTTTGATGTGACTAACCAACTGGCCCGGCCGGAGCGGCATCTGAAGCTGGCGGTGGGCCTGGATTACCTGGACGCCTGCCCGGTGCGGGGCATGCGCCGTGGGGGAGGGCATGAGCAGATGCATGCCAAGGTATTTGTGGCACCGACACCGGTGATTTCGGTGCAGCAGCAGTAGGATTCCGGGAGAGAGGGAGCTGTGTGTAGCAGGAAAGCTCTCTGTGGCAGGAAAGCTTTTTGTGGCGAGGGAGCAAGCTCCCTCGCCACAGGTTTACCCGAGCCTTAAGGCTGCTTTCTGCCTGCCATATGCTTCAAGTACCCCACCAGCAGATCCAGGTCCGCATCCGGCAGCACGCTGGCCGCAAACGCCGGCATCTTCGCCTGTGGCCAATGCCGCATGCTTTGCGGATCGCGGATGTAGCGCTTGAGGAAATCCCCGGCGAAATATTCAGTGGGGTTGTAGGGAATATTCAAGTCCGGCCCCACCTGCGCATCGCCAGCACCGTTGAGGCGATGACACGCCAGGCAGTTCTTCTGGAACAGCGCGAAGCCTTGATTCACCGGATCGTCCGCCGCCAGTTTGGGGTCCGGTAACAACGCCGGAAAGCGCTCCGCCACCGTCTTCATCTGTTTGATGCCGGAGATCTGAAACGGCCATTGCTCAGGGCTGATAGGCCCGGCCTGCGGGTCCGTCCACACCAGATAAAACGGCCCGGCACTGGGCTTGCCGTCTGCCAGTGGCGGCCACGGATGCGCCGGGTCTTCCACCGCCAACCAGGCCTGCGCGCCGCGTTTTGACAACAGCGGCGCCGCCGTCAGTTCCGCGGCAAAGCCGTCAAGCGCCACCGCCTGCAGATGATTTTCCGGCGTGATGCCCGGCAACAGCGCTGCCAACGGTACCGCGCGATACGTCATGTTGCGCTTGTAGGAAACGTCATCAACGATCTGCACCGTCTGTGCATCCGGGCGCTTGAGCAGCTCGGCGGTTTCCCAGGTTTTACGGGTGTGATCCAACTCGATGGTCAGCTGTGCGGCAGACGCCGGCAAGGCGAGCAGCAGGCTCATGAGGACGATGATCTGTTTCAAGGAAGGGCCCGTGTTTGAGTGGCGATGCGGGTTCACGATACCGCAAAACTAGCTGAAACCGGCACGCAAAACGGCAGCCCCTGACGGGATCGCTATGCGCAATATCCCGAAAGGTGCTGCCAAAGGCTGCGATCCTGGCGCTGTGTCTGCGCAGAACGTGGGGTGTGAGAGGTCACCCAATGACCTTGGTGAGGTTGGGCAAGATCAGAATCAGTGTGGTGGCGAAAAGAATAAGTCCCGCCTGACGAACTTTCGAATGCTTGAACATGGCTGACTGCCTTTTGTTGTTATTTCTGAGCGTCAAATGCGTGCCGGTCGATTCAACTATGACGGTGCTACATGACTCTTTTCTTACAGTTCTTACAGGTGCCCCAGCAAAACCCGGCGGCAACCATTTACTTCTCCTACAGATTCAACCTTAGAGCCCTCGTTCTGCTTGACTTAGATCCATTTCATCTCATTACCTGGAGAAAACTTATTAAAAAGGCATGAGGCCAATTGCCAGCCAGACGCCAGCCCTAGGGCTAGACAGCTAAAACGATTAATCAGCCGAATCCCGTAGCCTCCTACCGTTCGTCTGAGCGTGTGCGTCAAGGTCAATGAGCGGTTCGGTCATTGAATCCGCCGCCCCGGCGCCTAAGGTAAGGGCACGATCCGTTGCCCAGTAATTCGAGGACGTCATGACCCAAGCTTTGATCTTTGATGCGATACGCACGCCCCGTGGCAAAGGCAAGCCGGATGGCGCCTTGCACAGCGTCAAGCCGGTGAACCTGGTGGCCGGGTTGTTGACTGCGCTGCAACAGCGCACTGACCTCGATACCCGGCAAGTGGATGACATCGTCCTCGGCTGTGTCACACCGATTGGCGACCAAGGTGCCGACATCGCCAAGACCGCCGCATTGGTGGCGGACTGGGATATCAGCGTCGCCGGTGTGCAGATCAACCGGTTTTGCGCGTCGGGCCTGGAGGCCGTGAACCTCGGCGCGATGAAAGTGCGCTCCGGCTTTGAAGACCTGGTGGTGGTCGGCGGCGTCGAGTCCATGTCCCGCGTGCCCATGGGTAGCGACGGCGGCGCCTGGGTACTCGACCCGCAAACCAATATGCACAGCCACTTCACCCCACAGGGCATCGGCGCCGACCTGATTGCCACGCTGGAAGGCTTCACCCGTCAGGACGTCGACGCCTTTGCCCTGCACTCACAGCAGAAAGCCGCGCGGGCCAGATCAGACGGTTCCTTCAGCAAGTCGCTGATCGCCGTGCAGGACCAGAACGGCATCGTGCTGCTGGATCAGGACGAGTTCATCCGGGCCGACTCCACCCTCGAAGGCCTGGGCAAGCTCAAGCCCAGCTTCGAGATGATGGGCCAGATGGGCTTCGATGCCACCGCCTTGCGGGTCTACAGCCACGTCGAGCGTATCAACCACGTGCACACACCGGGCAACAGTTCCGGGATCGTCGACGGCGCGGCGTTGATGCTGATCGGCTCTTCCGCCCGTGGCCGCGAACTCGGCCTGCAACCCCGGGCGCGCATCGTCGCTACGGCGGTCACCAGCACTGACCCCACCATCATGCTCACCGGCCCTGCACCGGCCACCCGCAAGGCCCTGGCCAAGGCTGGCCTGCGGGTTGAAGACATCGACCTGTTCGAGGTCAACGAAGCGTTTGCGTCGGTGGTGCTCAAGTTCATCAAGGACATGGGCATCGACGCCGCCCGGGTCAACGTCAACGGCGGTTCCATCGCCATGGGCCACCCGCTGGGCGCTACCGGCTGCGCGATTCTCGGCACCTTGCTCGACGAACTGGAGGTGCGCCAGCAGCGGTATGGCCTGGCCACCCTGTGTGTCGGCGGCGGCATGGGTATCGCCACCATCATCGAACGCCTCTGAGCCTAAGGAATCAGTCATGACCGATGCCATTCGTTACGAAAAAGGCCAGGACCAGATCGTGGTGCTGACCATCGACATGCCCGGCCAGAGCGCCAACACCATGAACGGGGTGTACCGCGAGGCCATGGCGGCCACCGTCGCCCGCCTGGACGCCGAAAAGGATTCGATAGCGGGCGTGATCATCACCTCGGCGAAAAAGACCTTCTTTGCCGGCGGTGACCTCAATGAACTGATCAAGGTCGACCAGCCCCACGCCAAGGACTTCTACGACAGCGTGCTGGTGCTGAAGGCGCAACTGCGCACCCTGGAAACCCTCGGCAAACCGGTGGTGGCCGCCATCAACGGCGCGGCACTGGGCGGTGGCTGGGAGATTTGCCTGGCGTGCCAGCACCGCGTGGCGCTGGACCACAAGTCGGTACAGATCGGCCTGCCGGAAGTCACCCTTGGCCTGCTGCCGGGTGGCGGCGGTGTGGTGCGCATGGTGCGGATGCTGGGCCTGGAAAAGGCCTTGCCCTACTTGCTGGAAGGCAAAAAGATTACGCCGCAACAGGCGCTGCAAGCCGGGTTGGTTGATGAGCTGGCGACAGATCGAGACGAGCTGCTGGCCAAGTCCCGGGCGTGGATTCTGGCCAACCCCGAGGCGAAACAGCGTTGGGACATCAAGGGTTATCAGATCCCAGGTGGCACGCCGTCCAACCCGAAAGTCGCGCAAATGCTCGCCATTGCGCCATCGATCCTGCGCGCCAAAACCAACGGCTGCTTCCCGGCTCCGGAGAAAATCCTCTGCGCCGCCGTGGAAGGTGCCCAGGTGGATTTCGACACCGCCCACCTGATCGAGACCCGCTACTTCACCGAGCTGGTTACCGGGCAAGTGGCGAAAAACATGATGGGTACCTTCTGGTTCCAACTTAATGAAATCAACGCCGGCAGCTCGCGACCCAAGGGTTTTGCGCCGTACGTGACACACAGGATCGGCGTGCTTGGCGCCGGGATGATGGGCGCGGGCATTGCTTATGTCAGCGCCTCGGCGGGCGTTGAGGTGGTGCTGAAGGACGTCAACCTGGCGGCGGCGGAGAAGGGCAAGGCCCACTCGGCAACGTTGCTCGACAAGAAGGTCGGCCGTGGGCAATTGACCACTGAGCAGCGGGAAACCATCCTCGCGCGGATTATTCCTACCGAATCCGATGCCGACCTCGCCGGCTGCGACCTGATCATCGAAGCCGTCTTCGAAGACCGGGACCTCAAGGCCAAGGTCTCGGCGGCCGCGCAACGCGTGGTGGGTGCCGACGCGGTGATCGCCTCCAACACTTCCACCTTGCCCATCAGCGGGTTGGCCACGGCGGTGCCCGACCAGAGCAAGTTTATCGGACTGCACTTCTTCAGCCCGGTGGACAAAATGCCCTTGGTGGAAATCATCAAAGGTACCCAAACCAGCGACGAAACCCTGGCCCGAGGTTTCGATTTCGTCCTGCAAATCAAGAAAACCCCGATTGTGGTCAACGACAGTCGCGGCTTCTTCACCTCACGGGTGTTCGGCACCTTCACCAACGAAGGCATCGCCATGCTCGACGAAGGCGTGGCGGCGCCGATGATCGAGACCGAGGCACGCAAGGCCGGCATGCCTGTGGGACCGTTGGCGGTCTCTGACGAAGTTTCCCTCAGCCTGATGAGCCATATCCGCCAACAGACGGCCAAGGACCTACAGGCCGAGGGCAAGCCGTTACCCCAGCATCCGGCATTTGCCGTGATCGACCTGTTGCTCAACGAATACAAACGCCCGGGCAAGGCCGCGGGGGGTGGCTTCTACGATTACCCGGCGGGCGGGCAGAAACACCTGTGGCCTGAGCTGAAAAACCGCTTTGAAAAGCCTGAGCAACGGATCTCGGCCCAGGACGTACGTGACCGCTTGCTGTTCATCCAGGCCATTGAAACCGTGCGCTGTGTGGAAGAGGGCGTGTTGATGTCGACGGCGGATGCCAACGTCGGCTCGATCTTCGGTATCGGTTTTGCCGCCTGGAGTGGCGGGGCGCTGCAATTCATCAACCAGTACGGCCTGAACGACTTCATCGCCCGCGCCCGTTACCTGGCCGAGCAATACGGTGAGCGCTTCACACCACCGGCGCTGCTGTTGGAGAAAGCCGCAAAGGCTGAAGCGTTTCGGTGATCAAAATGTGGGAGCGGGCTTGCCTTGGAAGGGTATTTCAAGGCAGGCTCTGGGGTGTTCATTATTCCCATCGCCGTGTCAGGTATTTTTTATGTCGTTACGCGTGTGCATCCTGGAAACCGATATCCTGCGTCCTGGACTGATCGATCAGTACCAAGGGTACGGGCAGATGTTCAAGCGCCTGTTTTCCAAACAGCCGATTGCCGCCGAATTCGTCATCTATAACGTGGTGCAGGGCGAATACCCGGCGGATGAAGAAGTGTTCGACGCGTACCTCGTGACGGGCAGCAAAGCTGACTCTTTCGGCACCGATCCCTGGATCCAGACCCTCAAGACCTACCTGCTGGACCGCCATGCCCGCGGCGACAAACTGATCGGCATCTGCTTCGGCCACCAGTTGCTGGCGCTGCTGTTGGGCGGCAAGACCGAGCGGGCGACCAAGGGCTGGGGCATGGGCATCCATGACTACAAACTGAACGCCAAGGCACCGTGGATGAGCCCGGTGGTGGAAGAGTTGACGCTGTTGATCAGCCACCAGGACCAGGTCACCACCCTGCCGGAAAACGCCACAGTGATCGCTTCCAGCGAATTTTGCCCGTATGCGGCGTATCACATCGAAGACCAGGTGCTGTGCTTCCAGGGCCACCCGGAATTTATCCACGACTATTCCCGCGAACTGCTGGAGATTCTTCAGACAACCCTGGGGGAGAAGGTCTACACCAATGGTGTGGCCAGTCTGGAAAGAGATCACCACGGCGTGACCGTGGCGGAATGGATGATGCGGTTTGTGGCGCACAAACCAAAAGCGGACGTGGCCTAACGAATCGGGTTGATTGACGAGCTTTTTGTGGCGAGGGAGCTTGCTCCCGTTCGGCTGCGCAGCAGTCGCAAGCCTTGGGGGCGCTTCGCACCCCAGCGGGAGCAAGCTCCCTCGCCACAACAGCAGTTTTCCTATAGCCAGCCTGAACGCTTGAAGCTGGCCCACAAACTCGTACACCCCACCGCAATAAACCCCAGCACCGCAAAATAGCCGTAGTGCCATTGCAGCTCCGGCATGTTCTGGAAGTTCATCCCGTAGATCCCGGCCACCGCCGTCGGGAACGCCAGAATCGCTGCCCATGCGGCAAACTTGCGTTGCACCACACTCTGGCGCGACGCTTCCAGCAACACCCCTATCTCGATGGTCTGGCTGGCGATATCCCGCAGGGTGGTCAGGTCTTCCATCTGCCGGGTGACGTGAATCTGCACATCGCGAAAGTACGGACGCATGTTCTTGTCGATAAACGGGAAGCTCAGTTTCTGCAACTCCTGACTGATCTCCACCATCGGCGCCACGTAGCGCTTCAGCCGCAGCACATCGCGGCGCAGGCCGTGGAGCTTCTGGATATCCGCTTCGCTCAGGGAGTTGCACAACACGTTGCGCTCCAGCTCATCGACCTCGGCATGAATCGCCTCGCTCACTGGCTGGTAGTTCTCGGTAACAAAGTCCAGCAGCGCATAGAGTACGAAATCTTCCCCATGCTCCAGTAACAGAGGCCGCGCCTCACAACGCTGGCGCACGTAACCATAGGACGCCGAGTGGCCGTTGCGGGCGGTGATGATGTAGCCGCTGCCGGCAAAAATATGGGTTTCGATAAACTCCAGCTTGCCGTTATCGCGCACCGGCGAATAGGTCACGATAAACAGCGCGTCGCCGAAGGTTTCAAGCTTGGGGCGGCTGTGTTTTTCCAGGGCGTCTTCGATGGCCAATTCATGCAGGTTGAACTGGCGTTGCAGGTTGGCCAGCTCCAGGGCGCTGGGCTCTTCCAGGCCGATCCACACAAAGTGGTCGGGCTTGGCGGCCCAGGCAGCGCCTTCGTCGAGGGTGATATCGGTGACTTTCTTTCCGGCGCTATAGACGGCGGCCGCAACAACTCTACCCATAGTGCTGATCGCTTCTTTATTGGATGACAGTTGTTGCGCAGCTTAGCTTGAACGCGCCCTCTGTAGGAGCGAGCTTGCTCGCGAAAAACCTGAGAGCGACGGGTTAATCCAGAATGAACGCGTAATCGTTAACGTCCTTCGCGAGCAAGCTCGCTCCTACAGGGGGCGATTTCCAACTCTCGGTCCATTGCTTCAATACAATCTTTCATTTGCTCGCGGCAGGTCTGCATTAACAGCGGCATGTCATCCATCGTCAGCCCCTTCGTAGGAATTGGTGGCAGCGAGCGAATCAGAATATCGCCACTGTTCCAGCGGTTGAGCTTCATCTGCTTCACATAGGTGCTGACACACACCTGCACAATCGGCACGCCCGCGGCGATCGCCATCTGGAACGCGCCTTTCTTGAACGGCAGCAGGGTTTCGCCGAAATTGCGCGTGCCTTCCGGGAACACCCAGATCGAGGTGTCTGCATGCTGCAAGGTGTGTGTGGTGGTCAGCATCGAGCGCCGCGCCTTGTGGGCGTTGCCCCGGTCAATCAACACATTGCCCGCCAGCCAGAACAGTTGCCCAAACAACGGCACCCACTTCAGGCTCTTCTTGCCGATACACACCGTGCGGTAGGGCACCACCGTGCCGAACACAAACAGGTCATAGTTGGACTGATGGTTGGCGATGATCACGCAACTGCTGGGCTTGTTGCGCAGCGAGTCGACCTCAGCCTTCACCCGCAGGCGCAACAGCCACATCGCCGGCACGGCATACAGACGCGCACAGTAACGGCTGTTGTCCGGATTGAACGGCCGACAGATCCCCAGTAGCACGCCCAGGACGCCCGCAATCATAAAATGCAGGCCCATCAACAACATGCGTAACAAAAAAAGCATCGACACAGCCCATCGGGACAAAAGGTGGCGCAGTGTACGGATGTGCACTGTATTCGGCAATTGCCCCTATAGAGTCGGAAGATAGGCGATGTTTAAGCGCATGTTTCAACGCGCCGTGACAGACACCGCCTAGAGCGGTTGTAGGCAATCCGGAATTCTTTGTAAGAAAAAGCCCGACTCAAGGTCGGGCTTCGATTCAGCAGGCGTAGGTTCGATTTAACCCAAGTGGCCCTGATCCTGAATGATCGCGTCATCCAGGGCTTCCAGCAGCGCCTTGCGCACCTTCAGCTTGGTGTGCTTGTGGGCATTCATATTGATCTTCTTCAATTGGCGAGCGGCTTCCAGCGCGGCTGCCTGCAATTCTTCCGGCGCGACCACCTTATCCAGGAACCCGGCGCTCAACGCGTCCTGCGGGTTAAACATCTCGGCATTGATCACCGAACGGTGGAAGGCCGACTTACGCAGACGATCCCGCGCCAGCTCGATCCCGGCGTGGTGCATGGTCATGCCGATCATCACTTCATTCAGGCCAATGCTGAAAGGCCCGTCCACACCGATCCGGTAATCCGCCGACAACAACAGGAACGCGCCCTTGGCCACCGCGTGCCCAGGGCACGCCACGATCACCGGAAACGGGTGCGACAACAGGCGGCGGGCCAGGGTAGAACCCGACGTCACAAGGCTCACCGCTTCTTTAGGGCCGGCGGTCATCACCTTCAAATCATAGCCACCGGACAAAATCCCCGGCGTGCCCGTGATGATCACCACCGCCCGATCTTTCTCGGCCTGATCCAGCGCTTCATTAAACGCACTGACCACTGCCGGCGAAATGGCATTCACCTTGCCGTTGCTCAGGGTCAGGGTCGCGATACCGTCTTGGAGGTGGTAGGCAATCAACTCACTCATGACGCGATTCCTTGTAATGCTTGTAATAGAAGGACAGACGGCAGACGTTACCCACCGCGCCCGCCCCGGTAAAGCGCCATGACTGACTACCCAGTCAGACTTTTCCCCCATGCCCGCCCGCAGGCGGCCTTCGGCAAGGCGCAGCAGCTACTATAGACAAGCGCCGCGAGTGCCCGAGAATGGCAGAATCGCCGTGGTGTGCATGGCGCCGCAGAGGTCTGGAACGGCATAACCGCCTAAGCGCATGAAAATTCTGAAAAAAACCTTTGCCATCGGAAAAGCTTTCGACTACATTAGCGCGCCTCGACAGACTGAATCAGTTTGACGAGATACGGTGAAGTGTCCGAGTGGCTTAAGGAGCACGCCTGGAAAGTGTGTATACAAGAAATTGTATCGAGAGTTCGAATCTCTCCTTCACCGCCAAATTCGATGTAAACAAAACCCCTGGTTTCGAGAGAAATCAGGGGTTTTGTGGTTTCTGGGGTTTGAATAGGTGGTTGTGCCAGGGAAAATTAAGCCAATGGGTTTAGGAGCACTGCGTAGCCATACGTCGCCCAATAACATCCAGCAAATCACAACCATCGCGCAAAGGAATCGAACACAGCAGCGAAAAATCGCTAAGCACAACCGTATCGCTGCTGATTTCCGCACGCAGTGCCAGATTTTCAAGAACTTGAGTAACAGCACGAATTCGATAACCAGCAGCGTCCAGCAAAACGTCCAGCGGCGCAGTGGTATCTACAAAAAGGGCAGGTGTCTCGCAATCGTTGCTGGTGAGGGCCATGTATTGGTTCATATGTGATGTCCGTTCTCTTAATGGAGGAGAGCAGCCACACATTTGTCGCCAAACAAAAGGTGGCAGCCGTACGCGGGTTGGCGAACCGGAACAAGACGGACAATGCCGGCAGACCCGAAGGTCTCCCACGCACAGCTACCATTGGGTAGCTTATTGCGCGCAGGAGCATCCCGCAAATTAGCCGGGAAGCTTCTGCCGTCTTAGTAGTCGAGTCGCCAAACCCGGTCGCCATGTAGGCGACCGGCGAACTATATGCCCCACCTCACAAACCCGGCAGGGCATGCCTTCCGATTGATCTGTAGGAAATCACTCCGACTGACCAACTGCACCCCCTCAAGCCTGCACATACACCCAAGCCGTCAACCCCGAAGCCAACCCCACCGAAACCCGCTTATAGTCCGACACTTCATACGCGTCCGCCGCCGCCAGTTCCTGCTCGGTAATCTGAAACACCATCCCCTCAACACTGTCCTCATTCCGCCCGCTCGGCGAAACAATCGGATGATGGGTCTTGCCACTCGCAGCCAACACTTCAGGATCGGTAATCTCCACCCAGCTTGTCGAATACCCCAGCATCGCATCCCGCTGGCCCACCAACTCCCGACCAAAGTTGGCCAACTGCACAGCCTTGTCCTGCAACGTGCCGTAGGAAAACAACAGCACGGGAAATTCGGTCGAGCGTTCCATCTTTATTCCTTGAAAAATTAAGCCAGCAAATCTTCGTAAAACGCACCATAAGCCCCGCTCGGGTGCGCGATCTGTATCTCCAGAATCCACAGCCCTTCATTGGGATACTGGTCAAAATCCCCAAGGTCACCGCCACGATAAATCGCATGGGGGAAATCGCTGACGCGGTGCCCTTTGATGTCCAGGTTCAGCACCCAACCCATTTCCTTCGCTTGCTCTTCGGCAAAACGATACAGCTCCAGGCCGACGACTTTGTCGTTCCTCCAGCGCCGCTCAACCCGATCAAACAGCGCTTTTGCCGCGCTCGCACATGCCTTCATCTCGGGGTCGTTACCGGTGCTGAATGTCGCCCCCGCATCACCTTCATGGCCTTGCCACACGGCGCCCATGTCGATGAAGTAGATGTCGTTTTCCCCCAGCACCGGGTCGCCGTCGGAGCGTTCCTCGAAGGTCTTGAGGGTGTTGGCGCCAAAGCGCACCAGCAGCGGGTGCCAGATGCGCTGCATGTCGAGGTCGGCGAGGACTTTTTTGCCGAGTTCGCGGGCTTCGGATTCGAGCATGCCGGGGCGGATGAGTTTGGACAGTGCTTCGATGGCGCGCCAGGTCATGGCCTGGGCGTACCGCATTGAGTCGATGCTGTAGGCGAAGCCCACAGCTTCCTTGGATGATTGTGCGGTCACCGGCTTTTCCTCGGCTTTATAGTGTCAGGCGTTATGCGTTTTACTATATAGCGAGTAGGTGTAGGACCCCAAGCGGATATGCCGGAATATGCCGATGTTTTCTGACGCGAGGGGTCTGGTGAATATGAGTGAGTCTAGGAGGAGGGGGTATCAGATGGTCAGTAGAAGATTCCCGCAAGATTGCCCTTTTCTACGAATTCACGCGGCTCGCGTAAAATTTGCTCCAGAATTGAGAGTCTCGAGCTGCCTTCTTCGCGTAGAAGGGTACCGACGAGTAGGCCTCTTTTAAGCGTCGCGAGCCCTGCGCCCGCCTTTCGGCTTCCTGGATGCTCAAAGCTCCACTTTGCCAGATTTCCATCCAGAAGCTGTCGGCCCGCAGTGTCTCGGAAGGTTTTGTTTGCGAAGTCGTAATAAGCATTTCGTACCTCCGGCACGTTGCGAGCGATGGCGAGTTTTATAGTCGGTTTGGTTTAGGGATAGCTACCAGCGAAACGCGACGTGACGTAACGTCGTGTTTCTGCTTTTTCCGCGCTCCACGTTCGAAGGGCGATGAAAATCCAGCTCTCAAATATGCAACCACGCCATCCCGCCCAACACCACACTCACCCCACCGGCGGTATACGCCATGCGCTTCAACCATTCCTTCCTTGTCAGCAACGTGATCGCCGCCAATGAAATCGCGATCTGAATCGCGGTCATCGCCTGCGCCCAGCGGTGATGCTGGTGCAGCGCCTGCTCTGACTTTTCATCCCATTCCTTCGAGGTGGCTTCGAGCTTTTCGGCCTGTTTGCGCACGTCTTCCTTCTGGGTTTTATAGCGCTGGATCTCGTCGGTGTAGTGCTTGGCATCAACCCCTGGAATATGGGTCGCCAGCTCGGCGAGGTTCTGCCGGCTGGATTTGGCCTGGTAGTAGTTCCACTGGTTGGCGGCTTCGGTCTTGAAGATGGCGGCGTTGTTTTTGTCCATCGCCGCTTCGCTTTCGGTGGAGCCAGCCTGGTAGCTGAGCATGGCGCCGACGGTGGCCATGATGGCGGTCATCACGGCAATGCGGCTGGCGAAATTGTCCCCGCTGCGGTGGGCATGTTCGGTGGCATGTTCAACGTGTTTTTCGTGGGGGCTGGGAACTTCGAAGGCTTCGGACATGGGGGCGTCTATGAAGGGATTGAGGGACTCTGATTCTTCACCAGCGAAGCTGTCTCAATCCTGTACGTAATGCTGCAAACCGGCCGCCAGGGCATCAAAGGTGACGCGGCAGCGTGGGCTATTACGCAGGTCTTCGTGCATGGTGACCCAGGTGTCCAGTTGCAGGGCAAATGCGTCCGGCAGGACCCGGCTCAGGCGGGTGTCTTGCCGGGCCAGTTTGACCTGGCAACCTCCGATACCGGCGCCGGCGCGGATCAGGGCCAGTTGTGCGAGGTCGCTATCGCTGCTGAGGGAAAAGGCGCTGCGGTCGAAGCCTTTGACGGCCAGGCTGCGGATGAACGCGCTTTCCTGGTCGTAGCCGATGACTGAGTGGGTTGTCAGGTCATTCAGGCTCTGGGGCGTGCCGTGTTGTTGCAGGTAGTCGTTGCGCGCGTGCAGGCCGACTTCGATAACGCCGATGCGCTTCGCCAGCAGTTGTTCCTGGCTGGGTCGGACCATTCGCACCGCGATGTCGGCTTCCAGTTGCAGCAGGTCCAGCAGACGGTTGCTCAGCACCAGTTCGACCTTGAGGTGCGGGTGCTGCTGGCGCAGGCGGGTGATGATCGGCGGCAGGACTTCCACGCCGATCACTTCGCTTGCAGACACCCGCACCACGCCGCTTACTTCCGGGCCTTGGGGCGAGGCTGCACGTTCGAGTGCGGCGGCGGTGGTTTCCATGGTTTCGGCATGGGTGCGCAGGGTGAGGGCGACGGCCGTAGGCAGCAGGCCGCTGGCGGAACGGGTGAACAGCACCACGTTCAGGGATTTCTCCAGCGCAGCGATGTGCCGCCCGACCGTTGGCTGGGTGATGCCGAGCTGCCGTGCGGCTCCCGACAACGATCCTTCCTTGAGTACCCCGAGGAATGACCGGTAAAGCTCCCAACCAATATTTGATGCCATGCATAAATGTATAGCGTCTGGATCATCTTCGGCAATTCCTCTATAGCTCGCCGACGAACAGAATCGCCCCATCAAACAACCGTCAGGGGAAAAAGCATGAACAAGGTTCTGGTGTTGGGTGCGACGGGCGGGATTGGTGGTGAGGTGGCACGGCAGTTGTCTGCTGCGGGCTGGCAGGTGTGCGTCCTGACAAGGGATGTGGATAAGGCTCACAAGCAGAACGCCGATTTCACCTGGATAAAAGGTGATGCGCTGAACCGTGAGGAAGTCGTCGCGGCGGCCAAGGGTTGTTCGGTGATCGTGCATGCGGTCAATCCGCCCGGTTACCAGCGATGGGCGGAACTGGTGCTGCCGATGATCGACAACAGCGTTGCAGCAGCTATCGCTGAAGGGGCGACGATTGTCCTGCCGGGCACGGTGTACAACTTCGGGCCGGATGCCTTTACGCGGTTGGAGGAAGATTCGCCGCAGCACCCACTTACCCGCAAGGGCGCGATCCGGGTGGAGATGGAGCAGCGTTTGCTTGAGGCGACCCGGCAGGGCGCGCGGGCGCTGATCGTGCGGGCGGGCGATTTTTTCGGCGCCAAGGCCGGCAGCAGCTGGTTTTCCCAAGGCTTGGTCAAGCCCGCAAAGCCGGTGGCCAACGTGAGCTATCCAGGAGCGCCAGGCGTGGGGCATCAGTGGGCTTACCTGCCTGACGTGGCGAGAACCATGGTCGAGTTGATTGCACGCCGCGACAGCCTTGATGCCTTCGCCCGCTTTCATATGGCGGGGCACATAGATGCCGATGGTCGGCAGATGAGCCAGGCGATTCAGCGGGTGGTGTCACGCAGGACCGGCCGCCAGCCTTCTGTCAGGGCGTTCCCATGGTGGCTGCTGAAACTGGCCGCGCCCTTTGTCACCACCTTCCGTGAGATGCAGGAAATGCGCTACCTGTGGCAAACCGAAGTACGCATGGATAACCGTCGTCTGGTGCAGGTGTTGGGCAGCGAACCCCACACACCGTTGGATGAGGCAGTTGAGGCCACATTGGCTGGTATCGGCTGCTTGCCTAAGAGCGCCTGATCAACCGCACATACACCGCGATATTGATCAGCAACACCAACGCGCCCAGTCCCAACTGAATCTGCGGCGTCAGCCCGGCCGGATAAATCAGGGTCAGGATGTAGTGCTCGATGAATCCACCGCCGTAACCCTCCTGCCCGGCCAAATGACGAAACAGGTTTTCCCAGCGGGTCAGCGGGCAGGGCAGGTGGAACACTTCCACCGCAACGCCCCAGGCAGCAGCGGGCAAATGCAGCCACATCACGGGCCGCCATTTGAGGGCGAGCAAACCGCCAAACAGCACGAACAGAATGAACGACAAATGAAACAGCACCAGGCCGTCGGCGCAAAGGCGGTAGAACATTGGGGGCACTTCCAGGGAGAAGGTAAATATTCTAAAGGGCAGTGTTGCCGGTCGGAAGCTTAACGGTTGCTTGCAGGCAACGCTGGCCGTTATTGTGCTGAATCCTTTTAGTCCTTTTGCCCACGGATCTGTAGTGATGAATGCACCGCGTACCGCTGTCCCGATCAAGGCTGTCATTTTCGATATGGACGGGTTGTTGCTGGACACCGAAGGCATCTACACCGAAGTCACGCAGATCATCGCCGAACGCTACGGCCGTATCTATGACTGGGGGATCAAGCAGCACATCATTGGTCGCGGCGCCCAGGACCTGGCGGATTACGTGGTCAAGGCTTTGGACCTGCCGATTACGCCTGCAGAATTCCTGGTGATCCGCGAGCCGCTGATGAGCGAGCGTTTCCCCAAGGCCTTGGGCATGCCGGGCGCTGAAGCGTTGGTGCGGCACTTGAAGGCGCATAACATTCCGATTGCCGTGGGCACCAGTTCGTCGCGCAATTCGTTTGGGCACAAGACCACGCTGCACCGTGAGTGGTTTGGGCTGTTCGACACTATCGTGACGGCGGATGACCCGGAAGTGGGGGCGGCCAAACCTGCGCCGGATATCTTCCTCACGGCGGCGCGGCGCTTGGGTGTGGCGCCGGAGGATTGCCTGGTGTTTGAGGATTCGCCGTTTGGCGTGACGGCGGCCAAGGCTGCGCACATGACTGCGATTGCGGTGCCGGATGAGGCGATGGCGGACAGCAAGTATCACCATGCGGACCAGATTATTCGCAAGCTGGCGGAGTTTGATTTGGCGGCGTATGGCTTGCCGCCAATGCGCTGAACGCGCTGGATAGCCTTCCTGGTGGGGGGGGCTTGCTGTGGCGAGGGAGCTTGCTCCCGCTGGGCTGCGCAGCGGCCCCAAAAAAAGCGGGAGCGCTGCGCACTCCAGCGGGAGCAAGCTCCCTCGCCACAGCAAGCCCCCCCACAGTAACTCCCTCACCACAGGGATAACGTTACGGGGCCTTGAACACCACTTGCTGCACATCGACCTTTTTCGGGATCAGGCCATTGGCAAAAAACGCGTCGGCCGTGCCTTGTTGGGTGGCGATGTCCGTCGCGTTCAGTGGCCGGCTCGGGGTCGGCGAGCGGTGCTTGAAGTAGCTGTCCACCACCGCCGGCTGCAAGCCCAAGGTCTTGGCCATGAGCGCGACGCTTTCGTCGTGTTGGTCCAGGGACAGCCGCTGGGCCTGGGCAAACACCTTGAGAATCGCGGCAATCGCCTGGGGATGCTGCTTGGCAAACGGGCCGCTGGCGATGAAGAAACTGCCCGCCGGGTTCAGCCCCTGGCCATCCCCCAACATCTTCGCCGAACCGTCCACCACCGCCGCCGAGTAGTACGGGTCCCATACGACCCAGGCGTCGACCTTGCCTTGTTCAAACGCGGCACGACCGTCGGAGGGCGACAGGTACACCACGTTCACATCCTTCCACTGCAAGCCCGCACGCAGCAGGCTTTTGAGGAACAGGTTGTGGGCGCTGGAACCCTTGAGCAGCGCCACGCGCTTGCCCTTGAGTTCGGCCACGCTCTGCACGGTGCTGTCCTTGGGCAGCAGGATCGCTTCGGTGCGCCCGTCATTGGGTTCGACGCCGATGTAGCGAATGTCGATGCCGGCGGCCTGGGCGAAGATCGGCGGGATGTCACCGATATTGCCGATGTCGATACTGCCGCCGTTCAAGGCCTCGATCAGCGGCGGGCCGCCAAGAAATTCGATCCACTCGACCTTGGTGCCCGGCAGCCCTTCTTCGAACAGGTGATGCTCACGGGCGAGCACCATGCTCACCGAGCCTTTCTGGTACCCGATGCGCAGGATGGCCGGGTCTGCCGCCAGCAGAGGCCCGGCGCACAGCGCCAACAGTGTGGCTGCGATGAGTTTGCGCATCAGAGACTCCCTTTGACTTTGGCCGCGACGTCCGCCGGCACCCATTGCTGCCAGACCTGCGGTTGTTCTTTCAGGAAGGCTTCGGCCACTTGGCGCGGCGCGGTGCGTTTCTCGGCCATTTGCGCGAGGATGCCGTTGAGCAGGTCAATCGGCAGGTCGACCTTTTCAAAGAACGTCACCAGTTGCGGGTACTGCGCCTTGAACGGCGCCGACACGCCAATCGCCAGGTGTGCCGGCATCGAGCGGGTGCCGATGGGGTGTGGGTTGTTGGCGTCGGCCAGGGTCTTCCAGGCTTCGGCGTTGAACGGTGGCTCTTCCAGTTTGATCAGCTTGAAGCGCCCCAACAGTGGCGTCGGCGACCAGTAGTAGAACAGCACCGGCTTGCCGCGTCGGATCGACGAAGCGACCTCGGCATCCAGCGCCGCGCTGGAGCCGGTGCGGAAGTTGACGAAGGTGTCGGTCAGGCCGTAGGCCTTGAGTTTCTGGCTGTTGACGATCTCCGAGGTCCAGCCGGTGGGGCTGTTGAGGAAGCGCCCGCGGGTCGGGTCTTCGGGGTCGCGGAACACGTCTTTGTAGCGGGCCAGGTCGGCCACGGATTTAAGCTCCGGGGCCAGGGGTTTGATACCGCGCTCGGCGTCGCCCTTGATCACGTATTCCGGCACCCACCAGCCTTCGGTGGCGCCTTTGACGGTGTCGCCCAGGCCGAACACCTTGCCTTCGCTTTCGGCCTTGACCCACGCCGGACTGCGCCCGGCCCATTCCTCGCCGATTACCTGGATATCGTCCTTGGCCAGGGCGGCCTCCAGGCTCACAGTGCTGCCGGGCAAGGTGTCGGTGGGCAGGCCATAGCCTTTCTCGACGATCAGGCGCAGCACTTCGGTGATGAGGCTGCCGCTTTCCCAGGTGATGTCACCGAAGTGAATCGGTTTGGCAGGTTCGGCGGCTGTGGCGGACTGTGCCAGGACCGTCAGTGCCAGTAGCGAGCCACCGAGCAGGTTTTTGAGTGTTCTCATCAATAGCCTCTTGGAGATGATCGTTCCCACGCTCTGCGTGGGAACGATCGGTAGGGGGTTTAAAAGTCATCACTGAGCCGCGTGCAGTAAAGGCGCCGTCGGCGACAGGTAGCTGTATTGCTGGCCCGGGGTCTGGCGCAAACGGCTCATGTAGTTGCTGACCGAACGCGGGGAAATGCCCAGTTCAGCTGCGATTTGCGGGTAGGTCAGGCCGTTGAGCTGCGACAGCAGAAAGGTCGCCTTGACCTTGGCCGGCAAGCCGTCGAGCAATTGGTCGATGGCCTGCAGGGCTTCGAGCATCTGAGCCAGGTATTCCGGGGATGGCGCGGGCGAGGTTTCGTCCTGATCGAGGGCGTCGAGGTAGGCGCGCTCCAGGTCACGGCGGCGCCACAGCTGGTACATCAGGCGTTGGGCAATGGTGGTGAGCAAGGCGCGAGGCTGGCGGATCGGCGCCACGCCCGGGGAACTCAGAAGCTGGACGAAGGTGTCGGCGGCGATGTCTTCGGCGTGGGCGCGGGAATCGAGGTGGCGGTGCAAACGGCTGCACAGCCAGTCGTAATGACTGCGGAATAATCCGCCCACGTAGTCGCTGTGAGAAGTGTCGGCGCCGGACATAGTGGCTCCATCTGAGTAGGTTGCGCGTTATGTCCGGTGTTCCGGTGGAGCGATCCTAGCAAGGCTGCTTATTCTTTAATAATATTTAAAAAGCATTTTTATATAACCGATCGTTCACACGCGGAGCGTGGGAACGATCATTGGAGGCTTGGATAACCCAGGGCTTCGGCCTGCTGCCGGTAATCCAGCAGCACCTGGTAATCAGCTTCGGTGGCCGGCAGCACTTCGTGTACGCCGAGGGTTTGCACCACGTCGGGCAGGTCCTGCAAGGCAAGGTTCATGGCTTCACGCAGGGGTTCACTAGAGCCGGGCGCGGTGATGTACGGCAACGTGGGGCTGGGCGCACTGCGGGTGACGATCCGCAGCCCGGCCACTTCCTGCGGCGCAAAACGCGCGAGGTAGTCGAAGGTCACGCTGTCAATGGCGGCCAGGTCGGCGCGGTCTTCCCGCAGCCAGCGCAGACTTTCACGATGAGCACCACTGATGCCGACCTGCGCAAAGAACCGGCCGCCCTCCTGCAGCGGCGCCAGGCGTTCGCGCAGCAGGTTCATGCCGCTGTTGGAGTCATGGCCGTTGATCACGCCGCGGCTGTTGTGGAAGTCGGCCAAGGCGCTGCGTGGATTGTCGTCGCGGGTCAGCAGCAGGCTGCAATGCTGGCCGCCGCTGCTGTGGGGCAGCTCGTAGCGCGGGCGGCCGATCACCTGGACTTGCCCGCGCAGCTCGGTCATCAGCGGGTAGCCGCAGGTTTGCGTCAGCAGCAATTCGGGGGCGCGCCACAGGCTGCGAAGGTCGAGATGTTCGGCATTGCGGCGGGTCAGGCCCAGGTGTTCCAAGGTGCGCGAAAGCCAACACTCATTGGCCTGTTGCACCTCTTGTGGCGCCACGTACATCAGCAGTTCGGCGTAGCGGTCACTCATGGTCGTCTCTCAAGCAAAGGGATGCCGTGGGCTGTCGATGGGCCTGAGGCCGTGACGCCCGATCAACTGACCGTAACCCTGCACCAGGAACCCGCCGCTGCGCGCCACCCATTGTTCCCGGCGCGCGCGGTACACGGTGGGCAACAAGTACCACGGCAACTTCGGCAGGTCGTGATGCACCAGGTGCAGGTTGTTGTTGAGGAACAGCCAGGTCCATGGCCAGGCGGCTTCATTGAGCACCGTGCGCTGTTCCGGGTGTGGGTGCGGGCGGTGTTCATAGTAGGAACGGATCGCCGCCACCGACAAGGCCGGCACGCTGACCAGCACCACGTAGTGCCACACCGGCAGCACGCTGTAGTGGGCGATGAAGGTCAGCATCAGCACGGTCACGGTGCCATGGCTCAGCCACATCAACCAGGCTTGGCGCTGGCCTTGGCGCAGGCGCCTGAATTCGTTGCGGGCCAGTTTCCACAGCGCCATCGGCGAACCCAGCAGGAAGCGCCCGAGGACGGTCTTGGTCAGCCAATGCAAGGTGCGCTCGAACAGCGAACTGGCGTCCCACTGTCGCTGATTCAGGTAGCGGCTTTCCGGATCAACACCGGGCACCGTCAGGTCTTCGTCATTGTGATGAACAAGGTGGCAGTTGCGGTACAGGGTGTAGGGGTACCAGACGGCAAACGGCGCGTAGCCGAGGACTTTGTTCAGGGCAGTGAAGCGGGTGGGATGGCCGTGCAGGAGTTCGTGTTGCAGGGACATCCACAGCGCCACGAGCGGAATCAACAGTGCAGTACTCAGCCACGGGCCGAGCCAGTGGCTGCCAAACATCACCGCAAACCAGCCGGCATACACGCCGATCAACAGCAGCCAGGTCGGCCACTCGGTGCGAGCGGTAAAGGTCTGGGCCAGGGCTTCGATTTCGAGGCTGTGGGTTTCATCAAGGTAGTTGGACATCGGCAGCTCAGGGCAGGCGTGGCCGACGAAAAAGTCGGCTTCATCCTGCTCTGTGCAATGAGGCGGGGAAATCTTGCAGATCGTTTGGTGCTTAGCTTAGAACGTTAGTGGCCGAACAGATTGCTGTCGGTTTTCTTGGCCTTTTTCTCGGCGCGTTTTTCATCGGCGGTCTTTGCCGGTTTCTTCTTGTCAGCTTTCTTGGAATTCAGACCTTTGGCCATGATGCGTGCTCCACTTACAGGGGATGTAACACTGGGTATAACACCGATTGCCCAACAGAAGGCGCTTTGCCCGACTTATAATCTTCGCCCCCTGAATTCGCGTGTTTGAAAACCATGCCCGAGTTGCACATCGACCGACTGGCAGAGCCTCTGTGGCCGCTGCTGAACAAGTTCTACCGCAGCCATAACTCACCGATGAAGGCCCTCAAGGGCGGCCAGTTGTGGGTGGCCAAAGGCAGCGAGATCGTCGCGGGCCTGTGCCTGACGCCCGTGGTGGGCGGGCAATGGTTGACCGGGCTGTTTGTCGACCCGGCGATGCGTGGCCAGGGGCTGGCGGCGCAGTTGATTCGAGCCTCGGTGGCCGGCGTTGAAGGGACGGTGTGGCTGCTGTGCCATCCGGACCTGGAAGGCTTTTACCAACGCCTGGGTTTTACCCAGGACACGCTGCTGCCGCAGTCGCTGTCCGAGCGCTTGGTGCGTTACAAACGTAACAAGCCAATGATTGCGATGGGCTTAGAACCGTTGGTGAGGACGACCTTCAATAAAGTGTGATCAGCCGTTGTGGGCCCCATGCTAGCCTCGACGGCACCAGCGGCCCATTACAGGATGATCATGAAAGCGACCCTTGCAGCCTTATCCCTTGCAGCCCTCCTCGCCCCGGCCTTAAGCCAGGCAGCCGAAACGCCGGTTTCCGCCGAGCAGTACGCAAGCGTGCTCGCCGGCAGTTGGCGCTTGCCGGCCAACAGCGCACGGGATGTTTATCGCCATCCGCAACAGACCCTGGAATTCTTTGGCTTGCGGGCTAACCAGACCCTGATCGAAATCACCCCGGGTGCCGGCTGGTACAGCGAAGTGCTGGCGCCGCTGCTAAAGGATAATGGCCATTACATCGCCGCTGTGCAGGCTCCCAGCAGCAGTGCCTACGCGCGTACGTCAGAGGAAAACCTGAAGAAGAAATTCGCCGCAGACCCGGCGCATTACGCCAAGGCGGGCTTTGCCGAGTTCGACCCCAAGGCGCCGGTGCTGGGCAGACCAGGCTCGGCGGACACCGTGCTGACCTTTCGCAACGTGCATAACTGGGTGATGGCGGATACGGCGCCGGCGATGTTCGAGGCGTTCTTCAAGGTGTTGAAGCCGGGTGGCGTGCTGGGGGTGGTGGATCACCGGGCCAAGGACGGGGCGTCGCTGGAAGACATCAAGCACAGCGGTTACCTGACCACGGCGTATGTGGTGAAACTGGCGACGGATGCGGGGTTCAAGCTTGAGGGACAGAGTGAGGTGAATGCCAACCCGAAAGACACCAAGGATTACCCGGATGGGGTCTGGACGTTACCGCCGGCGTTGACGCTGGGGGAGAAGGACAAGGCGAAGTATGTGGCGATTGGTGAGTCGGATCGGATGACGTTGCGGTTTGTGAAGCCCACAAAATAATCTGAATGCACGCAGAACAAATGTGGGAGCGGGCTTGCTCGCGAATGCGGTGGATCAGTCTATATCTTCGGTGACTGGCACTCCGCTTTCGCGAGCAAGCCCGCTCCCACAGTTTGATGTGTGTTTTGCCTGAGGGTTATTCGTCTGCCGTCGGGTCCATATCAGGAAACATCACTTCGATAAACCCGAACTTGCTGAAATCGGTAATCCGCGACGGGTACAGCCGGCCGATCAGGTGATCGCACTCGTGCTGGACCACCCGGGCGTGAAAGCCTTCGGCGATCCGCACAATCGGCTCGCCCTTGGGGTCAAACCCTTCGTAGCGAATCTGCTGGTAGCGGTCCACTGCCCCACGCAAACCAGGCACCGACAGGCACCCTTCATAACCCTCTTCCAGCACCGGGCTGAGCGGCGTGATCAGTGGGTTGATCAGGATGGTCTGGGGCACGGCAGGCGCATCGGGGTAGCGTTCGCTGCTCTCGAAACCGAAGATCACCAGTTGCAGGTCCACGCCAATCTGCGGCGCGGCCAAGCCAACGCCACCGACGTGTTCCATGGTCTGGAACATGTCATCAATCAACTGCCACAGCTCGGGGCTGTCGAACATTTCCGGCGGAACCGGCGGGGCAACACGCAGCAGGCGCTCATCGCCCATTTTCAGGATTTCACGGATCATCGATCAGACTTCATCGGTAGTGGGCTTGAGGGAAGGGTCTCGGCCAAGGCCGGAAACATGCTTTTTTTCGTCGTGCTCGCCAAAGTCTTTTTCACCAGGATCCTTGCCTTCAGCCGACATGTGTTCGATCACCGCGTTCATCTCCGCCCCCAGCAACAGCACGGCGGCCGAGATGTAGAAGTACAGCAGCAACACAATAATCGCGCCGATACTGCCATACATGGCGTTGTAGTCGGCAAAGGTTTTGACGTAGTAGCCAAAGCCCAGGGAAGCAATGATCCACACCACCACCGCCAGCACCGAACCCGGGGTGATGAAGCGGAATTTCTGCTTCACGTCAGGCATCACGTAGTACATCAAGGCCACGGAAAACATCAACAGGATCACGATCAGCGGCCAGCGCAGGATGGTCCACAGCGTGACCACGAATTCCTGCATGCCGATCTGCCCCGCCAGCCATTCCATCACCTGCGGCCCGAGCACCATCAGTGCAGCGGCCGCCAACAGCATGCCGGCGAAACCTACGGTGTAGAAAATCGACAACGGGAAGCGCTTCCAGATCGGCCGGCCTTCCACCACGTCGTAGGCGGCGTTCATCGCACTCATCATCAGGCGCACACCCGCCGAGGCGGTGTACAGCGCGATCACGATACCCACCGACAACAGTCCACCCTTGGATTGCTGCAACTGGTCGATCACCGGGTTGACCTGCTCCAGGGCCTGGGGCGGCAGTACCAGTTCCGATTGCATACGCAGCCAGGTGAAGAAGTCCGGCAGGTGCAGGAAACCGATCAGGGCAATCAGGAACAGCAGGAAGGGAAACAGCGAGAACAGCATCTGGTAGGCCAGTGCCGAGGCGTACGTAGGCATCTCGTCATCCAGGAACTCTGTGACGGTGCGCACCAGCACTTTGTGCAGGGGCAGGCCTTGTAATACCGGAAAAATCATAGCGTCTCCTTTCGCCGCAAAAAATATGAGTTCGTGGGCGACTCAGGGGCCGTTTACTACATCAAGGTAGCCCATTTGGCGACCTTGAAACAATTTCCAAACTTTAATCACTGCCGGTGACACAAAAACGGCCATCCGTGGATGGCCGTCGGGCTGATGTGTTGCAGTCAGCCAGGTCAGGACTATTTGACCGCTTTCTTTACCGCGTCCTTGGTGTCGCCAACTGCTTTTTGCACTTCGCCTTTCTTTTCCTGAACCACGCCTTCAGCCCGCAATTTGTCATTGCCGGTGACTTTGCCAACACCTTGCTTGATGTTGCCGATGGCTTCGTTCGCCAAACCTTTTGCCTTATCCGATGTGCTACTCATGGTATTTCTCCTGGGAACAATCGAGGATTTTGGTCACTACGTAATCGTTGACCCTTGGCCTTTGCCGAGAGTTTCAATTATTTTTTGAGCGGCATTTCATCGCGCCGTACAGGTTTGGCTTTATGTTTTGCGGCCAACCCACGAGAATGCCGGGCACATCCAGGCGCAAGCGCTGGATAACAGATCCCGTAGGAAGGTTATGAAACTCAATAAAGCACAGGCCATTGCCCGCAGAAACCAGGAACTGGGCGGTGCCGTACTCGGCGTCAACAACTGCCACTTCACCGACCTGGACCGCAAACGCAACATCTGGTGGTTCGATCTGCCGGTGGGCCGGATTGCCGTGGGCCAGTACGAGTGGATCCACTTGTTGATGCACAACGCCGAAAGCGACCAGTTGCTGCACCTGAAGGTGCCGACGGTATTTTTGCGCGAGAAGCTCGAAGGGCTGGTGGTGCGCAATGCTGGCAAGCGCAAGCCGGAGATCACTTTGGAGCTGAGTGCAGACAAGGACTCGTTCCTCAAGGATGTACGCCCGGCCGGTGCTGGTGTGAGCTTCGCGCAGTTCGCACTGTAGGAATACGGTAAAAACTGTGGGAGCGGGCTTGCTCGCGAATGCGGTGTGTCAGTAACCGGTATATCACTGGCACACCGCATTCGCGAGCAAGCCCGCTCCCACATTTGGATTGCATTTCAATGCGGGAAAATCAGCGTTCAATAAAAAGCCCCGCATCTGCGGGGCTTTTTATTGGGGGCCGAGTTACTTCTTCAAACCCAGCTTTTTCAGTTCTTCGTCCCGCAACTCACGACGCAGGATCTTGCCCACGTTGGTGGTCGGCAGCGCATCGCGGAATTCCACGGCCTTGGGCACCTTGTAGCCGGTGACGTTGGCGCGCATGTGTTCCATCACCTGGTCTTTGGTCAGGGTGGCACCCGGCTTGACCACGATGAAGATCTTGATGTGTTCCCCGGACTTCTCGTCCGGCACACCAATGGCCGCACATTGCAGCACGCCCGGCAGGGTCGCCAGCACGTCTTCCAGCTCGTTGGGGTACACGTTGAAACCGGAGACCAGGATCATGTCCTTCTTGCGGTCGACAATGCGCATGTAGCCATCGGGCTGGATGATCGCGATGTCACCGGTCTTCAGCCAGCCTTCGCTGTCGAGGATCTCGGCGGTGGCGTCTTCGCGCTGCCAGTAGCCCTTCATCACTTGCGGGCCCTTGACGCACAACTCGCCCACTTCACCCAGCGCCAGTTCGACGCCGTCATCGGTGATGACCTTGCACAGGGTCGACGGCACCGGGATGCCGATGGTGCCGATCTGGATGTTCTGGATCGGGTTCACGGTGGCCACCGGGCTGGTTTCGGTCATGCCGTAACCTTCGCAGATGGAGCAGCCGGTGACCGCTTTCCAGCGCTCGGCCGCCGCCAGTTGCAGGGCCATGCCACCGGACAGGGTGACTTTCAGCGCCGAGAAATCCAGCTTGCGGAAGGCGTCGTTGTTGCACAGCGCAACAAACAGCGTGTTCAGGCCGACAAAGCCGCTGAACTTCCACTTCGACAGTTCCTTGACCATCGCCGACAGGTCGCGCGGGTTGCTGATCAGGATGTTGTGGTTGCCAATCAGCATCATTGCCATGCAATGAAAGGTGAAGGCATAGATGTGGTACAGCGGCAGCGGCGTAATCAGGATCTCGCAACCTTCATTGAGGTTGGAGCCCATCAGCGCCTTGCACTGCAGCATGTTGGCGACGAGGTTGCGGTGGGTCAGCATCGCGCCCTTGGCCACGCCCGTGGTGCCGCCGGTGTATTGCAGCACGGCCACGTCGCTGGCGTCGGGGCTGACTTCGTTGACCGGCTGGCCGTGGCCCTTGGCCAGGACGTCGTTGAACTTGATGGCCTTGGGCAAGTGATAAGCCGGGACCATCTTCTTCACGTACTTGATGACGCTGTTGATCAGCAGGCGCTTGAGCGGCGGCAACAGGTCGGCGACTTCGGTGACGATCACGTGCTTGACGGAAGTCTTGGGCACGACTTTTTCAGCCAGGTGCGCCATGTTGGCCAGGCAAACCAGGGCCTTGGCACCGGAGTCGTTGAATTGGTGTTCCATTTCCCGCGCGGTGTACAGCGGGTTGGTGTTGACCACGATCAAGCCGGCACGGATGGCACCGAATACGGCGACCGGGTATTGCAGGACATTGGGCAGTTGCACGGCGATTCGATCACCGGGCTGCAAGTCGGTATGCTGTTGCAGGTAAGCGGCAAAGGCGCCGGACAGTTCGTACAGTTCACCGTAGGTGATTGTCTTGCCCAGGTTGCTGAAAGCCGGTTTGTTGGCGAAGCGTTGGCAGGACTGCTTCAGTACCGCCTGAATATTCGGATACTCGTCTGGATTGATTTCTGCAGCAATCCCGGCGGGGTACTTATCCTTCCAAAAGTCTTCGATCATGGAAGCCCACTCCTCAGCGACGCGAATTCATTCATCGCATTTGATGCGATTATTATTTGTTTGTTTTTGGGTGAGTCTGGCGGTTAAAAGCAGGCCAAGAGGTCACAAAGCGCGCCGAGAGTAGCAGCTTTGCCAAAGGCCGCCTAGAGCCAAAAGAGGCCCCTACAGTCATAAACATGACTCAAGAACATCTAATGGTCATTTTTAGATCAAAGATTCTATAAGCCAGGAAATGGCTCTGGAATGGGCTTCTACACATTTAAACTGAATGAATAAACACCAAATGTGGGAGCGGGCTTGCTCGCGAAAGCGCAGCGTCAGTCACAGGATATGTCGACTGGTACACCACTTTCGCGAGCAAGCCCGCTCCCACTTTTGTTGACCTTATTTCAAATCAGGCTATGTCGCGCAATTCACGCCGCAAGATCTTGCCCACCGGCGTCATCGGCAGCGACTCACGCAACACAATGTGCTTGGGCACCTTGTAGCCAGTGAAGTTGGCCTTGCAGTAGGTCTTAAGCTCTTCAAGGCTCACGCCCTGGGCACGGGCCACCACAAACAGCTTCACCGCCTCGCCGGTACGCTCGTCCGGTACGCCGATCACTGCGCAACTGGCCACCGCTGGATGCGCCATCACCACGTCTTCGATCTCGTTGGGGTACACGTTGAACCCCGAGACGATGATCAAATCCTTCTTGCGATCAACGATGCGCACAAAGCCATCCGGGTCGATCACCGCGATATCGCCGGTCTTGAGCCAGCCTTCGGCGTCCAGGGTCTCGGCGGTCGCCACTGGTTGCTGCCAGTAGCCTTTCATCACTTGCGGGCCCTTGATGCACAACTCGCCCCGCTCACCCAGCGGCAACTCCACACCGTTGTCGTCGATGACTTTCATCGCCGTGCCCGGCACCGGAATGCCCACGGTACCCAGCTTCGATTTGCCGCCATAGGGGTTGGTGCTGGCCACCGGGGAGGTTTCGGTGAGGCCGTAGCCTTCGCCAATCGCGCAGCCGGTCAGTTGCTGCCAGCGCTCAGCCGTCGCCTTGACCAGCGCGGTGCCGCCGGAGTTGGTGAGCTTGAGGTGAGAGAAGTCCAGGGTCTTGAAATCCGGATGGTCCATCAACGCCACAAACAGCGTGTTGAGCCCCAGAATCCCGGTGAAGCGCCACTTTTTCAGCTCCTTGATAAAGCCACCAATGTCCCGGGGATTGGTGATCAGCACGTTGTGGTTGCCGGACACCATCATGCACATGCAATTCGCGGTGAAGGCATAGATGTGGTACAGCGGCAGCGGCGCGACCATCACCTCCTGCCCTTCCTTGATCAGCGGATGGCCGTCGTCCCCCAGTTGCGACATGCACGCCCGCACTTGCTGCATGTTGGCCACCAGGTTGCCGTGGGTGAGCATGGCGCCCTTGGCCAGGCCGGTGGTGCCGCCGGTGTATTGCAGCACGGCGATGTCGTCGAGGGTCACCGGGTGGCGGATGAGCGCCTGGCCGGCGCCCATGCGCAGGGCACGCTTGAAGGAGATGGCCTGGGGCAGGTTATAGGCCGGGACCATCTTCTTGACCTTGTCGACCACCGTGTTGATCAGCCAGCCCTTGGCGGCGGGCATGAAGTCGCCCATTTTCGCTTCGATCAGGTATTCAATCTCGGCGTCTTTGCTGACTTCTTCAACCCGCGAGCCGAACAGATTGAGGTACACCAATGCACGAATGCCGGCGTCCTTGAACTGGTGACGCATTTCCCGCGGGGTGTACAGGGGATTGGTGTTGACCACGATCAGCCCGGCACGCAGGGCGCCGAACACGGCAATCGGATAATGCAGGACGTTGGGCATCTGCACCGCAATGCGGTCACCCGGCTTGAGGTCGGTGTGCCCTTGCAGGTAACCGGCGAACGCGGCACTGCGCCGGTCCAGCTCGGCGTACGTCAGGGTGATCCCCATGTTGCTGAACGCCGGACGATCGGCAAAGGCCTTGCAGGAACGCTCGAAGACTTCGATCACCGACTTGTAGGCGCTCAGGTCGATCTCGCTGGGCACCCCGGCCGCGCGTTTGTCATTCCAGAAATCAGGTTGCATTATTCTTGTCCTCTTACCTGAGTGGTCCGGCCGCTTTTGATTGCAATGAAAGCGGAGCTTTGGGGACGTTAGCAGCTATGGTCAATCAGGCAAATACAACAAGATGCGTCATTGATTGCGTGAATCTCCCCGCCAAGGCCAGCACTGATCCAGCGGCCCGAGGCAATTGAGCGATACACTGCAACGACCCTGAGCAAAGGAAGCGCCATGAACCACACCACTTTCTGGCTGACCGCGAATGACCGTAGTCGGGTGTACGTCAACCAATGGCTACCCGACGGGCCGCCCAAGGCTCTGATCATGCTGGCCCACGGCATGGCCGAGCACAGTGGCCGCTATGGGCGCCTGGCCCAGGCATTGTGTGACGCCGGTTATGGCCTGTACGCCCCCGACCAGCGCGGCCACGGGCGTACCGCCGACGAGGGCACCCTGGGGCTGTTCGCCGAGAAAGACGGCTGGAACAAAGTGGTGGGTGACCTGGCGAGCCTCAATCAGCACATCGGCCAGCAGGCGCCGGGCGTGCCGATCATCCTGCTGGGGCATAGCATGGGCAGCTACATCGCCCAGGCGTATCTGCTGCACCACAGCGCCAGCCTCAATGGGGCGATTCTCAGCGGCTCGAACTTCCAGCCGGTGGCGCTGTACGGCGCGGCCAAGGTGATTGCCCACGTCGAACGCCTGCGCCAGGGCTTGCGCGGGCGCAGCGCGCTGATTGATTTCCTGTCATTTGGATCGTTCAACAAAGCGTTCAAACCCAATCGCACCGCTTTCGACTGGCTCAGCCGCGACCCAGCGGAGGTCGACAAGTACGTCAACGACCCACTCTGCGGCTTTCGCTGCACCAACCAGCTGTGGATCGACCTGCTGGGCGGCTTGCAGCAAATCAGCAAAGCGTCCAATCTCGCTCAGATCGATCCGGGCCTGCCGATCCTGATAATGGGTGGAGAATGTGATCCGGTCAGTGAAGGCAAGCGTCTCAAAAGTCTGGCCAACGCGTTGCGCGAAGCCGGCTGCCAGAATCTGGAGCTGAGCATTTATCCGCAGGCGCGCCACGAATTATTCAACGAAACCAACCGTGATGCGGTCACAGCCGATGTGCTGGCGTGGCTGGCCCAGGCAGCAGTACTGCGCCGCCCTACTCGCTGCGAATGATTTTTCGTTTAAAATCAATACATTAAGTTTATCGATTAGCCACAGGATGCAGCATCTGATGACCCAGGTTACCAACACGCCTTACGAAGCCCTCGAAGTCGGCCAGACCGCCAGCTACAGCAAGACCGTCGAAGAACGCGATATCCAGTTGTTCGCAGCGATGTCCGGCGACCACAACCCGGTGCATTTGGACGCCGAATTCGCCAAGGCGACCATGTTCAAGGAGCGCATTGCCCACGGCATGTTCAGCGGCGCCCTGATCAGCGCAGCGGTAGCGTGCGAGTTGCCCGGGCCCGGCACGATCTACATCGGCCAGCAAATGACCTTCCAGAAGCCGGTCAAAATCGGCGACACCCTGACCGTGCGTCTGGAAATCCTGGAGAAGCTGCCGAAATTCCGTGTGCGCATCGCCACCCGCGTGTTCAACCAGCGCGATGAGTTGGTGGTGGACGGTGAGGCCGAGATCCTCGCGCCGCGCAAGCAGCAGACCGTGACCTTGACCGAATTGCCGGCCATCAGCATCGGCTGACTAATCGCCCATGAAAAAGCCCCGCATCGGCGGGGCTTTTTCATTCAGGCGGGGCTCAAGACTGAGCGCGTGCCTGGTTACGAAGGGCTTTCACCTGGTCGTGGTTACGTTGCGCGCCGTGGAACTGACGCTCCACCAGGTCACGAATGCCCAGCAGGTTGTGCTTGTTGATCTTCTCGATCGCTTCTTTGTAAGCCTTCAGTGCGTGGTCTTCACCGCGCTCGGCTTCGTTCAGTACAGCCTCTTCGTCTTTACCGGTGACCATCGACTTCACGTCGACCCAGCCACGGTGCAAGGCACCGGCGACGCTACCGGATTTTTCCGGATCGCCACCCAGGGCTTTAACGGCGGTCTGCAGTTCGGCAGCGGCGGTGGCGCAATCAGCGGAACGCTTGGCAAACAGGGCTTTGAGCTCTGGATGCTTGATGTCTTCTGCGCAGGTCTTGAAGCCTTCCTGGCCGTCCTTGCTGGTCTCGATCAGGTCATTCAGTACGGAGATCGATTCTTTGTTGATATCAGTCATTTTTCAATTCCTTCGCGGGTTAAGAAACGTGTCTTAGTAATTGCAGCGCCCGTGCCAGGTTTTGAAAAACAATTTAATTCTTATATTTCAACAAGTTATAAATTAACCAAAAATCTGTATCCGCTTTATTTGCATGATCTGTCATTTGGCCTCCATGCAGAATGCCTGTATTTTCCAAGGCATCGACTCAAACACCTGAAGCCCCAATGAATCCTGAAAAACTTGAATTGCTGATCACCCGCGAAATGCCCTTCGGCAAGTACAAGGGTCGGATCATTGCCGACCTGCCCGGCCCCTACCTGAACTGGTTTGCCCGTGAAGGCTTCCCCCACGGCGAGCTGGGCGGGTTGCTGGCCCTGATGCAGGAAATCGACCACAACGGCTTATCCGAATTGCTGGAACCCCTTCGCGCCAAACACGGCAAGCCTGCCCCTCGTCATTAATCGAGCACGCACATGGACAGTACCCGCGACGAACAACACTGGCACGCCATCGCCCAGCGCTACGACCTGGAGCCCGGCCCGATCAACCTCGAAAACGGTTACTTCGGGCGCATGAGCCGCGCGGTACTGCAGCAGTATCAGGACAACGTCGCCTTCATCAACCGCAGCAACTCGATCCATGTGCGCCAGCGTTTCGAGCAGGGCGAGAACGTCGAGATCCGTAACCAGTTGGCGCAATTGATGGACGCCGATCCTGAAGCCATCGCGCTCACCCGTTGCGCCTCGGATGCGTTGCAGTCGCTGATCCGTAACTACAACCGCTTGCAGCCCGGCGACCAGGTGCTGATCAGCGACCTGGAGTACGACACCGTCAAGGGCGCCATGCGCTGGCTGGCGCAGAATCGTGGCGTAGAAGTGATCGAGATTGCCCACGAACACCCGGCCAGCTTCTACAGCCTGGTGCAGACGTATAGCGATGCCTTCGTGCGCTACCCGCGGCTCAAGCTGCTGGCACTGACCTACGTCACCCACCGCACCGGACTGGTGATGCCGGTGGAAGCGGTTGCCAGCGCGGCCAAAGAACACGGAATTGATGTGATCCTGGATGGCGCCCATGCGCTGGGGCAGATCGAGTTCAACCTGGCGCAGTTGGGTATCGCGTTTGCCGGTTTCAACCTGCACAAGTGGATTGGCGCGCCATTGACCCTGGGCTTTATCTACATCGACCCACAGCGCTTGGCGGACATTGATCCGGACACGGGTGAGTTTCACTACCCCATCACCGATGTACGGGCCCGTACACCGTACAGCACACCGAATTTCCCGGCGTTGATGACCTTGCCGCTGGTGTTCGAAGAACATCGCTTGTTGGGCGGCTCAAAGGCCAAGGGCGCCCGTCTCAACTACCTGCGGGACTTGTGGGTGAACGAGGTGCGGCAGTTGCCGGGAATCGAGGTACTGACGCCGGATGATCCACGGCTGTATTGCGCGATTACGTCGTTCAAGTTCACTCATCAGCCGGATCAGCAGGTGATGGCGGACCGACTGCTCAAGGAATACAACCTCTTCACCACAACCCGCAGCGGGGCGTCGTTCGGCAGTTGTATTCGGGTAACACCGGGCTTTTTGACGTCAGCGGCAGACATTCATGTGCTGATCAAAGCCATCACCGAACTGAGCGCGATATCACTGTAGGAGCGAGCTTGCTCGCGAAGGTCGTTAACGATGACACGGGAAACCTGACACCCAGCGGTGCTCTCGGTTTTTTCGCGAGCAAGCTCGCTCCTACAGTGGGAGTGGACCATTTTCCGCAGGCAAAAAAAAGCGGCACACCGACCAAGTGCGCCGCAAAAATGCCGTAGAACACAGCAACAACGATTCGGTAAATCCAATCAGTCCAGCAGGGCCAGCGCCTCGGCGGTGGTTTCCTGGATACGTGCCCAGTCGCCGTTCTTGACCCACTCTGGGTCCAGCATCCAGCTACCGCCCACGCACATCACATTCTTCAAGGCCATGTAGCTCTTGATGTTGGCCGGGCCTACGCCGCCAGTCGGGCAGAATTTCACTTCGCCAAACGGGCCACCCAAGGCCTTGATCGCCGCCACGCCACCGCTGACCTCAGCCGGGAACAGTTTGAAGCGGCGATAACCCAGGCCATAACCTTCCATGATCCCGGAGGCGTTGCTGATGCCCGGCAACAGCGGAATCGAGCTGTGTACCGAGGCTTCCAGCAGGTCACGGGTAATCCCGGGGGTGACGATAAATTGCGAACCGGCCACTTCGGCCGCTTCCAGCATATGGCGATCCAGCACGGTACCGGCACCGGTGCACAGCTCCGGACGCTGCTCACGCAGCACCTGGATGGCCTTGAGGCCGAACTGCGAACGCAGGGTCACTTCCAGTGCGGTCAAACCACCGGCAGCCAGGGCATCGGCCAGAGGCAGAATGTCCTGTTCACGGGCAATGGTGATCACCGGCAGGATCCGCGCCTTGGCGCAGAGGCTGTCGATCAAGGCAACTTTGTCCGCCATGGAAACGGTAGGTTGAGGGCTGTTCATCGCGGCTGATCCTTGGCTCATGGGCACCAGTAAATCTCTAAAGTAGGTTGCAAAAACGCGCGTATCGGCATGGCAGCAACGTCGTCACTGGCCAGCGCGGCGCTCAAGGTGGTCAATTTCGAACCGCCGGAAATCGACAGCACGGTGTAGTGGGCGGTAGCCAGCAACGCGCGACTCATGGTCAGGCGCTGGTGCGGCACGGTCGGCGCCAGCATCGGCCAGCAACGACGGCTGCCATCGGGCTTCAGCGCTTCAGCCAGGTTCGGGCTGTTGGGGAACAGCGACGCGGTGTGGCCGTCGTCGCCCATGCCCAGCACCAGCACGTCAATCGCCGGCAACTCGGCCAACAGGCGATCAGCCTGCTCGGCAGCGTCATCAAGGGTGGCGGCCACGCTGTACAGGCTCAGGAACTTCGCCTTGGCCGCCGGGCCTTGCAGCAAATACTTCTTCAACAGGCCGGCATTGCTGTCGGCATGTTCCACCGGCACCCAGCGCTCATCCGCCAGGGTGATGGTCACCTTGGACCAGTCCAGGCCTTGCTTGGCGAGGTTCTGGAAGAACGCCACCGGGCTGCGGCCACCGGATACCACCAGGGTCGCTTCGCCACGGGCACTGATGGCCGCGCGCAGTTGTTCGGCCACGTCATTGGCCAAGCCATCGGCCAGCAGCACCGGGTTGCGGTACTCATGGGCCGTCACGCCCTGAGGCAGTTTCAAATCAGATATCGCCATACCAAGACCTCCCGTCCCGCGTGATCAGTGCAATCGAGCTCATCGGCCCCCAGGACCCCGCCGCATACGGCTTGGGCGCATCACCGGATTTTTTCCACCCGGCGATCAACTGGTCACACCACTTCCACGCGGCTTCGATTTCATCTTTGCGCACAAACAGGTTCTGGTTGCCACGCATGACTTCCAACAACAAACGCTCGTAGGCATCGGGAATCCGTGCGCTGCGATAGGTGTCGGAAAAATTCAGTTGCAGCGGGCCGCTGCGCAGTTGCATGCCCTTGTCCAGGCCCTGTTCCTTGGTCATCACCCGCAAGGAAATCCCTTCGTCCGGTTGCAGTCGGATGATCAGTTTGTTGCTGATCTGCAAGCGCTGCTCCGGGGCGAAGATGTAGTGGGACGGTTCCTTGAAGTGGATGACGATCTGCGACAGCTTTTGCGGCATGCGCTTGCCGGTACGCAGATAGAACGGCACCCCGGCCCAACGCCAGTTACGGATATCGGCACGCAGGGCGACGAAGGTTTCGGTGTCGCTCTGGGTGTTGGAATTCTCTTCTTCCAGGTAACCCGGCACCGGCTTGCCGGCGGTATAGCCGGCGATGTACTGGCCGCGCACCACCTGGGTGGTCAGGCCGTCCGGGCTGATAGGCGCCAGGGCCTTGAGCACCTTGACCTTCTCGTCACGAATACTGTCGGCAGACAGGTCGGCCGGCGGGTCCATGGCGATCAGGCACAGCAGCTGCAGCAGGTGGTTCTGGATCATGTCCCGCAGTTGCCCGGCCTTGTCGAAATAGCCCCAGCGACCTTCGATGCCTACCTGCTCGGCCACGGTGATTTCCACGTGGGAGATGTAGTTCTGGTTCCACTGGGTTTCAAACAGGCTGTTGGCAAATCGCAGGGCGATCAGGTTCTGGACGGTTTCTTTGCCAAGGTAGTGGTCGATGCGGTAGGTGCGGTTTTCCGGGAAAAACTGCGCCACGGCGTCGTTGACCTTGCGCGAGGAATCCAGGTCCGAGCCGATGGGTTTTTCCAGGACGACCCGGGTGTTTTCCGCCAGGCCGACCTTGGACAGGTTCTCGCAGATCGCGCCATACACCGCCGCCGGGGTGGCGAAGTAGGCAATCAGGCGTTGTTCGGTGCCGGCTTTTTCCGCCAGGGCGACGTAGTCATCAGCCTTCAGGAAGTCGACGTGCAGGTACGTCAGACGGGCCAGGAAGCGCTGGGCGACGGTTTCGTCCAGTTCCTTGCCAACGTAGCTACGCAATTCTTTTTCGATGTGAGCCAGGTGCTGTTGCTCGGAACCGGCCTCACGGGCCAGGGCCAGGATGCGCGTGTCTTCGTGCAGGAGACCGGCACCATCGAGTTGATAGAGGGCAGGAAATAACTTGCGCAGCGCCAGATCACCCAAGGCGCCAAACAGGGCAAAGGTGCAGGGTTCTACGGTTATCGAAGGCATGATATTTGTTCTTTTATCAAGTTAAGCTACAAATACCTTTTTTTAAGGCATCACTCAAGGAAAAATGTAGTAATAACCACAACATTTTCCCGAAAAACGTATTCCGAGTGGTGGTGTTCAACTACCCTCAGTAGGATAGGCCACCGCAAAGGGCCGCTCGTCGATTGGTTGACGACCCTTATTTGCATCGTCGCCCTAAGGAAACATGAATGGACCGCGTGCGAAATCTACTGGAACAGATCCAGAAACGCCTCGATGAATTGAACAAGGCTGAACGTAAAGTCGCCGAGGTCATCCTGCTCAACCCGCAGCAGGCGACCCGCTTCTCTATCGCCGCCCTCGCCCAGGCCGCTTCGGTCAGCGAACCTACGGTGAACCGCTTCTGCCGCTCGTTCGGCGTGAGTGGTTACCCTGAACTTAAATTGCAGCTGGCGCAAAGCCTGGCCAGTGGCGCGGCGTATGTCAGCCGCGCGGTGGAGGCCGATGATAACCCGGAGGCCTACACCCAGAAGATCTTCGGCAGTGCCATCGCGTCCCTCGACAGCGCCTGCCAGGCCCTGGACCCGAACCTGATCAGCAAGGCCGTCGACCTGCTGATCCAGGCCCGGCAGATCCACTTCTTTGGCCTGGGGGCTTCGGCGCCGGTGGCCATGGATGCCCTGCACAAGTTTTTCCGTTTCAACCTGTCGGTCACGGCCCATGCCGATGTGTTGATGCAGCGGATGATCGCCTCGGTGGCCCACACCGGGGAATTGTTCGTGATCATTTCCTACACCGGGCGTACCCGTGAACTGGTGGAAGTGGCGCGTATTGCGCGGGAGAACGGCGCCTCGGTACTGGGGGTGACCGCCGAGAACTCACCGCTGGCCAAGGTCAGCACGGTGAGCCTGAACATTCCGTTGCCGGAAGACACCGACATCTACATGCCGATGACCTCGCGGATCATTCAGTTGACGGTGCTGGACGTCCTGGCGACGGGCATGACCTTGCGTCGCGGGGTGGATTTCCAACCGCACTTGCGCAAGATCAAGGAGAGTTTGAACGACAGCCGGTATCCGGTTGGGGATGAATTCAACTAGGCCCGAATCTACTGGGGCTGTGCCGGCCTCTTCGCGAGCAAGCCCGCTCCCACATTAGACCGAGTTCCACTTTTGGAATGCAGTCGAATGTGGGAGCGGGCTTGCTCGCGAAAGCGGCATCAGCAACACCGGAACTTCCGGATCAGGCCCCCGCCCTGGCCTGCAAACTCAAATGCGCCCTCTCCCCCGGCGCCAGGCTCGCGGCAGCCATCGCCGACTCTACACACACAAACCCCGAAGCCTCGTTGAAGCTCACCCCCAGCAACGGCCGGCTGCCCGGATGCCACACCACCGTGTCGGCACTCTCACCGGTATCGATGCACAGCTCGCGCTGCCAGGCGTGGTCCTTGAGGTGCAATTCGCCCTCGTGCTGGAACACTCGCTGACAGCCGCCATCCACCCGCAACTCACCTTCCTGCTGGCACGCCTGGCGATTGAGCTGGTCGTAGCCCTGCGCGCCATCCAGCCCAGACAGCGCTACCTCACCCACGTTGCCAATCCGCCAATAGGCGTGCAACGCATGGCTCAGTTGGCACGGCAGCTCATCCTGGTGCTCGGTGGCCAGGCGCAGTTCCAGGGTTTCCCCCAGGTGCGCGTGCAGGTCCACCTGCCAATCACATAACTGCAATTGCCAGTGCAACCGCACGCCGTCGTCGTCGGTGCTGCTGTCCAGCAGTTTCCAGTCGATCAGCCGCGCCCAACCATGGGATGGCCAGGCGTTTTCGCTGGGATGACGGCCATACCATGGCCAACACACCGGCACGCCGCCACGGATGGCGCCGACCTGCGGCCACTTGGCCGCGCACCACAGCCAGGGTTTCTGGCCCGTGGGCTGAAAGTGCAGCAATTGCGCGCCCTGGCGACTGAACACCGCCTGGCAGAGCGGGTGATCGATCACCAGTACATCGCGCATCTGGAAGCGCTCCCAGGCGAATACCGGCCGCTCGCGCAGGGATTTGAAAAAGCGTTGCAGCGGATGCTCATGCATGTGCCACGGTCCTGAATATCCTTGCAGGTGCTGGCTTGCCTGCGATGGCATCGCCTCGGTGTGCCAGATACACCGCGGGGCTCGCATCGCAGGCAAGCCAGCTCCCACACAAAAAAAAGCGGATAGCCATGGCTACCCGCAAAATGCGCACAGAGAGAAGGAGCTTATCGCAACAACGTTAGAACGTAGACTGAATTTTCAGGCCCGCTACTACCGCGTTGTCGACTTGCTTAACACCACCTGGGTTGGCGATGTATTGCAGGTTAGGACGCACGGTCAGCCAGTTGGTGACGTGGATGCCGTAGTTCAGTTCAACGTTGTACTCGGTGTTGCGCAGCGGTGCATAACCCGCTTCGCTGTAGTCGGTGAAACCGTTGGCTTCGTTGTACAGCTCAGCGTTTTTCTTCACGTCGCTGTTGGCGTGGATACGGGACACACCGATACCTACGTCATCTTTGGTACGCGCGTCGAATGGGCCCTTGTACACCAGCATCACCGACTGGTAGTTGTCGACCAGGTTGGTGTCTTTGTCGTGGAAGGTGGCGTTGGCTGCGATGTTCAAGCCGCGGGAAGCGTCGCCATTGTGGGTAGTGAGTTGCTGTTGCACGACGCCCCAATAGCCGCTTTTGCTGCTGCGCACACGGTAGGCGGCCCCAGTGGTGGCTGCATCGTTGCCATTAACATCTTTAAGTACGTCGTTGGCGTCCGCGGCGCTCTTGTAGTAACCCACACGGTATTCGCCCGGCAGGCCATTGACCTTAGGCGACCAAACCAATTCCACCGGAATCACGGTGCCCTTGGTGCCGCTGCCGCTGAGCTTGAAGCCGTTGCCGTGCTCCAGTTGCGATGGGTTCTGGTTGTATGCACCGATTTGCGCATACAGCTCAGGCGTGATGTTGTACTTCACCCGAATAGCGGCTTGGGCGACTGGCCAGTTGTACCAGGTGTTTACATAGTTACCGACCTGGGAGCCACAGAACGACAGGTTCTGGAAGTCGCACGGGAAGGTGTTGAAGTCTTCGCCTTCACCGAAGTAACCGAGTTTCACGTCCAGCTTGTTGTCGAACATCTGGTGCTGAACCCAGAACTGGGTCAGACGCACCATGTGGCCTCGGCCGTCGACTTCTTGAGACGAACTCAAGGTGCCGGCACGCGGGTCACCGATACGGTCGTTGGAGATGTTTGCGCCATTACGATTGGTCAACTGGATCTTGGCCTGGGTGTTATCCCAGCCCCACAGCTTTTGCAGGTCCAGTGCCACGCCCAAACCGAACTGGTCAGCGTAACGGGCAGTCTTGTCGTTGTTGTAGCCGCCGCCGAGGTTGGCACCGACTTCACCGACGTAATCCGCCTTGATGTCGATACCTTGCTCGATCAGTTTGGTACGTTCGCCGCCCCAATCACCGGTCATCCACTTGGAGTCGGCGCTGAAAGCGTCGTCCGCCATCGCATTGGCGGACAGTACCAGGGCTGCTGCTGCTGACAGTTGGCAGAACAGCCGGGTGTTGTTGTGGTGCTTTTTCATCCCTACATCCTCGTCTTTATTGTTATTAACTGTTTTTATCTAACGCGGTTTACTTCTTTGTGAGAGCAGGACTCTCACAAAAGCCCCTACACATCATTTGAAACTTCAGCGTCCCTTGAATTGAGCAACGTTGTCCGCACGGTCCTGTGCCGGCAACGAAGCGGCAGTGCCCAGGCGCTCGCCGGTCTTGGCGTCGAACAGCAACACCTTGGCCGGGTCGAACTGCAAGGTCAGGGTCTCGCCCACTTGCGGCGCCACATCGGGCGCCAGGCGGCAGCAGACCTTGGTGTCATTGATTTGCACGAACACCAGGGTGTCCGGACCGGTCGGCTCGGTGACTTGCACTTCAGCCCGAATGGTCGGCGCGCCGGTGGCTTCAGCGGCGGCCAGTACGATCTGCTCCGGGCGCAGGCCCAGGATCACTTCGCGGTCTTCAAGACCGGCATCGTTCATGTTCAACGGCAACTCACAGCGGGCCTGGCCGCTGTCCAGCAGCGCCACCAGGCGGCCGTCCTTGCGTTGCAGGCGCAGTGGAATGAAGTTCATCGGCGGCGAACCGATGAAGCTCGCCACGAACAGGTTCGCCGGGTCGTTGTAGATCTCTTTCGGCGTGCCGAACTGCTGGATGATGCCGTCCTTCATCACCGCCACTTTGTCGCCCAGGGTCATCGCTTCGATCTGATCGTGAGTGACGTAGACGGTGGTGGTTTTCAGACGCTGGTGCATCAGCTTCATTTCAGTACGCATCTCGACCCGCAGCTTGGCGTCGAGGTTGGACAGTGGTTCGTCGAACAGGTAGATCTTCGGACGACGCGCCAGCGCACGGCCCATGGCCACACGCTGTTGCTGGCCGCCGGAGAGCTGGCCCGGCTTGCGATTGAGCAGGTGCTCGATCTGCAGCAGCTTGGCCACCCGTGCCACTTCTTCGTCGATCGCCGCCTGGGGCATCTTGCGGATTTTCAGGCCGAATTCGATATTCTCGCGCACGCTCATGGTCGGGTACAGCGCGTAGGACTGAAACACCATGGCGATGTCGCGATCCTTGGGGCTCATGCCGCTGACGTCCTGGTCGCCGATCATGATCGCGCCGCCGGTGATGTTTTCCAGGCCGGCGATGCAGTTCATCAGGGTCGACTTACCGCAACCCGAAGGCCCGACCAGGATCAGGAACTCACCCTCCTTGATCGACAGTTCGATGTTCTTCAGGGTGTCCGGCAGGCCGGTACCGTAGGTCTTGTTTACGTTACGAAGTTCAAGCGTTGCCATGATTACCCCTTGACCGCACCGGCCGTCAGGCCGCGCACGAAATACTTGCCTGCGACCACATAGACCAGCAGGGTCGGCAGCCCAGCGATCATCGCCGCCGCCATATCAACGTTATATTCCTTGACCCCGGTACTGGTGTTGACCAGGTTGTTCAGCGCCACCGTGATGGGCTGCGAATCACCGCTGGAGAACACCACACCGAACAGGAAGTCGTTCCAGATCTGCGTGAACTGCCAGATCAGGCACACCATGATGATGGGTGTCGACATCGGCAGGATGATCAGGCGGAAGATCGTGAAGAACCCCGCACCATCCAGGCGTGCCGCTTTCACCAGTGCATCGGGAATGCTGACGTAGTAGTTACGGAAGAACAGTGTAGTAAAGGCCAGTCCGTAGACGATGTGCACGAACACCAGGCCGGTGGTGGTACTGGCCAGGCCCATCTTGCCGAGGGTGAACGAGGCTGGCAGCAGCACGGTCTGGAACGGCAGGAAGCAGCCGAACAGCAACAGGCCGAAGAACAACTGCGAACCGCGGAAACGCCACATCGACAGCACGTAGCCGTTCAGCGCACCGATGCCGGTAGAGATCAGTACCGCCGGAACGGTGATCTTGATCGAGTTCCAGAAGTAGCCGTCAACCGTGGCCCAGGCTTTCACCCAGCCAATGCCGGTGATCACGGTGGGCCAGCTCAGCAGGTTGCCGGTGCTGATGTCTTCCGGGGTCTTGAAGCTGGTCAGCAACATGACCACCAACGGCACCAGGTAAAGCAGGACAGCGAGGATCAGCACCGCGTAGATCGCGACGCGGCTCAGGCTGATGGCAGGTTTGCCGGCGAGACTAGTCATTACGCTTGGTCCTTAGCTCGGAGTACAGGTAAGGCACGATGATTGCGAGAATCGCACCGAGCATAAGAATCGCACTGGCCGAACCCATGCCCATCTGGCCACGGCTGAAGGTGAAGGAGTACATGAACATCGCCGGCAGGTCGGAGGAGTAACCCGGACCACCCGCCGTCATTGCCGCCACCAGGTCGAAACTCTTGATCGCGATGTGCGCCAGGATCATTACCGCACTGAAGAACACCGGGCGCAGGCTTGGCAGCACCACTTTCCAGTAGATGCGCGGCATGCTCGCGCCGTCGATCTGCGCGGCACGGATGATCGATTGATCAACACCGCGCAGGCCGGCGAGGAACATCGCCATGATGAAGCCCGAGGCTTGCCACACAGCGGCGATCACCAGGCAGTACACCACACGGTCCGGGTCGATCAGCCAGTCCAGGCGAAAGCCTTCCCAGCCCCAGTCACGCAGCAATTTGTCCAGGCCCATGCCCGGGTTGAGCAGCCATTTCCAGGCCGTACCGGTAACGATCATCGAGAGCGCCATCGGGTACAGGTAAATGGTGCGGATAAAACCTTCGCGACGGATTTTCTGGTCGAGGAAAATCGCCAGGGTCACGCCGATCACCAGGGTGATGCCGATGAACATGCCACCGAACACCGCCAGGTTCTTGCTCGCGACCCACCAGCGGTCGTTGTCGAACAAGCGCACGTATTGCGCCAGGCCTACGAACTTGTAGGTCGGCAGGAAAGTCGAGTTAGTGAACGACAGCACAAACGTCCACAGGATGTAGCCATAGAAGCCCACCAGAACGATGAACATGCTCGGCGCCAGCACCAGTTTGGGTAGCCAGCGCTGCAGTGCATCGAACGGCGAGGCTTTGCTGAACACAGCAACAGAACTCATGGGGAAATCCAGTACAGGGAAAAAGGACTACAGGAACATGCCTTGTGGGGGTTAGGGGTCCCCCCACAAGGCCATTCAGTGCTAACCGTTACTTGGCCGACTTGATCGCTGCCGCGAGTTTCTTCGCGGTATCAGCAGGGTCAGCTTTCGGGTCGTTGATGTAGTTGGTCACGACATCAAAGAACGCGCCTTGCACCGCCAGCGTGGTTGCCATGTTGTGGGCCATGCTTGGTTGCAGGCCGCCAGTCTTGGCATCCGCCAGGAAGTCCTTGGCAGCAGTCTGGGCGCAGGAGTCAAAGCCGTATTTGCCCATGTCTTGCAACATGTCGATACGAACCGGGATCGAGCCCTTGTTGATGCTGAAGACTTTCTGGAAGTTTTCGCTCAGCACGACCTTGGCGATGTCCTGCTGGCCGGCAGCAGTGCCTTTGTCTTTCTGCTTGAAGGCTGCGAGGGAGTCGATGTTGTAGGTGAAGGCCTTGTCGGTGCCCGGGAAGGCTACGCACTCGTAGTCTTTGCCGGCGACTTTCTTGGCGGCGGTCCATTCACTCTTGGCCCAGTCACCCATGATCTGCATGCCGGCCTTGCCGTTGATGACTTTGGCCGCTTCGAGGTTCCAGTCCTGGCCCTTGCCGTCGGCGTCCATGTAGGTCGCGACTTTCTTCAGCTCGGTCAGGGACTTGATCATTTCAGGGCCGGTCAGGGCTTTTTCGTCGAGGTCCACCAGGGCTTTCTTGTAACCGTCAGCCCCCATGACCGAGAGCACGACCGCTTCGAATACGGTGCTGTCCTGCCAAGGCTGGCCACCGTGGGCGAGCGGAATGAAACCCGCAGCCTTGAGCTTGTCGCCCGCTGCGTAGAATTCTTCGAGGGTGGTCGGGTTCTTGGTGATACCGGCTTTTTTGAAGACTTCCGGGTTGATCCACAGCCAGTTGACGCGGTGAATGTTCACCGGCACGGCCACGTAGTTACCTTCGTACTTCACGGTATCGGAGACTTTCTTGTCCAGCAGGCTGTCCCACTTCTCTTCTTTGGCGGGTTCCTTGAGGACGTCGGTGTCGAGCAGCCCGGTGGACGCCCATTCCTGGATGTCGGGGCCTTTGATCTGAGCCATGCCAGGCGGGTTGCCAGCAACGGCGCGGCTTTTCAGTACGGTCATGGCAGTCGAACCACCACCGCCGGCGACGGCACCGTCTTTCCAGGTGAAACCGTCTTTTTCAACTTGGGCCTTCAGGACATCTACTGCCGCTTTCTCGCCACCCGAGGTCCACCAATGCACAACTTCAACCGTCCCTTTCGAGTCGGCGGCAAAAGCACTGAGGGGAAACAACGAGGCAACGGAAATAGCTACGGCGAGGCGACTGATCGCTTTCATCTGAGTACCTTTTTTCTTGTTGTTATGCATGCAAGTCGGTGCTTGCGCTGCAAACGAGTTTAAACAGGGATTTTTCAGGTGCAGGTAACAAAGGGATGCCAAAATGTCACCACTTGGTGACATAACGCCCGGCGGCCACGGCACTGGCCATGCTCGGTGCCAAGGGCAGACCCGGCAGCAAGACAGACTGCCAGGCGTGATACAAGTCCGGCTTACCGCCCCAAATCTTGCTGCTGGGCTGGTTTTTCGGGCTCAGTTCGTGGTGCCAGCTGCCATGGGTGCGGTCAATGAAATGGCTTTCACAGAACTCCCAGAAGCGCCGGTACCAGATTTCGTAATGCAGCTCACCCGTGCGTTTGAGCAGCGCCTGGGCAGCGGCGCTGGCTTCGCAATGGGTCCAGTGCAGGCGCTCGCGCACCACGGGCCGCTGGCTCCAGTCCAAGGTATAGACAATGCCGGGAGCGCCGTCGATGGCCCAGGCATATTCGCAGGCGCTGGCGAACAGGCCCTTGGCATCGGTGACCAGCCACTCAGGGGTGGCGAGCCCGGCATCCAGGCGCGCGGCCTCAAGGTGCAACACCAGCCGCGCCCACTCGAAGCCGTGGCCGGGGGTGATGCCGTAGGGGCGAAAACCATCGGCCGGGTTGTCTTCGTTGTAACCGCGCAGGGGTTGCCAGTGGCTGTCGAAATGCTCGATCACCATGTCCCGGTTTTCCGCCGCATGGGTATGAATAATCCGTTCGACGATGCGCAGTGCACGGTCCAGCCAACGGGTTTCACCGGTGACATCGGCCAGGGCCAGGAACGCTTCGGTGGCGTGCATGTTGCTGTTGGCGCCGCGATAGGCTTCTACACCACTCCAGTCCTGGGCAAAGGACTCGAGCATCGCGCCCTCCTCTTCGCTCCAGAAGTACTGGTCGATGATGTGGGTCGCGTCGTTGAGCAAGGTTTGTGCGCCGGGCGCGCCGGCCACTACCGCCGAGCTGGCGGCCAGGGCCACAAAGGCGTGCAGGTACGTGGCCTTGCCGGTGTTGCCATCGCTGGCATTGGGCGTAGCGAACCAACCACCATACCGGGCATCGCGCAGCGGGCCGCTGAGGGCCGCGACGCCGTGTTCCACCAGGTCGGCATAACCGGGCAGGCCCAGGCTATGGGCCATGGCGAAACTGTGGGTCATGCGGGCGGTGTTCATGGTTTCGGCGACGGCATCGGGCGGCAAAACACCGTGATCGTCGAGATTGCCGAAGCCTTCAGGCAGCTTGGAAGCCTTGGCGAATGACAGCAGGCGCTGACCTTCAGTGGCGAGCCAGGCGTGATGGGCAGGAGCGTTCAGCCAACTACTGGCAGGCAGTGGTTGCGTGGTCATGATTAGCCCTTTTTATTATGTGCGGGATGACGGGAGTCTAAACAAGGGCGGGGCGAGGGCAAGTAACGAAGGAGGTAGGAAATGTCACCGAATGGTGACATTGATTGTGCTAGGGCCTGTAGGCGTCATGTGCATGACGCCTACAGTTTCTCAACATCATTGCTGCCCGAGAGGAGTGGCCCGTGCCGGCTGGTTGATCTGCTGCTGCAGGTTCTGCACCTGGCTTTGCAAGGTGGTGACGTTACGCGTGGTCTGGATGCGGAACACGTCGAACTCCTTGTTGGACGGACCGTCGGAGGCCGCCGCGCGGCTGTCCAGTTCGCTCTTGAGGACCACCAGGTCCTGCTCCAGGCGGGCGATGGCGGCCGTGGGGTTGCCTTGCTTTTTCAGGGCCGCGACGTCGGCGGAGAGGTCCTTGAACTCGGCGTCCCGGGACTTGAGGGTTGCCACCGCCTCCGTCAGCGCCTGGACCTGGCCTTGCAGTTGCGCGTTGGCACTGGATAGCTGGGTCGTGCTGGCAGTCATTTGCTCCAGGCGCTTGTCCAGGTCAGTGGCCTGGCCCGCTACGCCCAACTGCTGCTTGCCCTGCTCCAGCAACTGGGTTTCCAGCTGCTTGATCTGCAGCTTCAGGGCTTCGCTACCGTTGTTCACGTTGGCTTCGCTGGCGACCACCTTGCCGGAAATATCCTGCAGGCGCCCCGCCGCTTCTTCGCTGATGCGCGCGAAGCTTTCCTGGGTGGCCACCAGTTGCTGGCCCATCAGGGAAATCTGCTGGAAGCTCCACCAGGCAAGGCCGGCAAAGGCAAACAGCAACGCACCGACCAGTGCCCACAACGGCCCGGTGCTGGCGCTCTTGACCTTGACGACAGGCGCTGGCCGGGAGCGCACGGACGTGGCCGGCGTAGGCTCGAAATCATCGTCGTCCGAGGTGTCCGCCCGCAGGCTGGGAACGTTGTCAAAGTCGTCGTTAGCATCGTTACGCATGAATCAACCTTAAATCCTTTGAGGTGGCATATGGATAGCCAAGCGCCGGAGTATAAACCTCCGGCTGCCGCACTGATCGACCGGGGTTCGCCCATTCGGTTCCCGGTGTGTTGCCGGTTATTTAAGCCCTGCGTCCTGAGCCTTCCACCAACTGCAGAACTCATCGAGGGCCGCCCACAGGCTGACCTTGGGCTGGTAATCGAGATAATGCCGTGCCCGGGTGATGTCGAGGGTGAAATCTTTGTTCATGACCTGCATGCCCAGCCGTGACAACGACGGTTCCGGACGCCCCGGCCACATGGCACAGAAGGCTTCGTTGAGCGCCGCGACACTGTAGGACAAGCCGTAGGACCGGTAACGGGTGACCTGGGGCATGTCCATTTGACGCATCACATAGTTCACCACATCCCACACCGGCACAGGGGCGCCGTTGCTGATGTTGTAGGCTTTGCCCAACGCCGAACCCGTCGCGAGCAAGCCGCTGAGCAGGGCTTCATTGAGGTTGTGCACGCTGGTGAAATCCACCTTGTTCAGGCCGTCGCCGACAATCGCCAGGCGGTTCTTGCGCTGCATCTTCAACAGGCGCGGGAAGATGCTCATGTCGCCGGCCCCCGTGACAAAACGCGGGCGCAGGGCCAGCACTTCGAGGCCAAACTCCTGGGCGCCGAACACCTTTTGCTCCGCCAGGTACTTGGTGGCCGCATACGGATGCTTGAAACGCTTGGGCACTTGTTCTTCGGTCAACCCCAGGTGGTCGCGGCCATCGAAATAGATCGACGGCGACGACAGGTGCACCAGGCGCCCCACCCGCTGCTTGAGGCAGGCCTCCACCACGTTTTCGGTAACCAGCACATTGCCCTGGTGGAAGTCCTGATAGCGCCCCCACAGCCCCACGGCCCCGGCGCAATGCACCACGGCCTCGACGTCGCGGCACAGCTCGCGCACGAGGTCCGGATCATTCAAATCACCCTGGATAAACTCGGCGCCGCGTCGTACCAGGTGCTCCACACCTTCGGCCCGCCGCCCGTTGACCCGCACGTCCAGGCCCTGCTCCAGAGCGCAACGCGCAAAACGCCCGCCAATGAAGCCGCTTGCGCCGGTGACCAGAATTTTCATGACTTACTCCGCATTCTTTCGTTTTTCATCGCTGTTGCCTTGACGCTGGCCATCACGCCAACGGCACCAACCATTGCCCCGTTGTGTGTGCCAGATGATCCGTCAGCAGACCCAGCAATTGTCCACCACTGCGCCAATGATGCCAGTACAGCGGCACATCGATCGGCTTATCTGGCAATAACTCCACCAGCACGCCTCTTTCCAGTTGATCGCGCACCTGCAATTCGGGCACCAGGCCCCAGCCCAATCCGGCTTCCGTCAGGCGGATAAAACCTTCGGACGAGGGGCATAAATGGTGTTCGAAACCACCGTCGACACCCAGGGATGCCAGGTAGCGATGCTGCAGAAAATCATCCGGGCCAAACACCAGCGCCGGAGTGCGGGCCAGTTGATCGGCGCGTACGCCATCGGGAAAGTGCCGTGCGACAAACGCCGGGCTGGCCAGCGCCCGATAGCGCATGGCGCCGAGCAACAGGCTGCGGGCACCGGCCACCGGGCGTTCGCTGGCGCAGATACAGGCCGCCACTTCGCCGGCACGCATGCGTTTGAGCCCGACGGTCTGGTCTTCCACGACGAGATCCAGCAGCAGGTGTTGCTCGGCGCAGAAGTCGCTGACGGCCTCGGCCCACCAGGTGGCGAGGCTGTCGGCATTCAAGGCGATGCGCAGGCGCTCCGGCATGCCCTCTTCATCCAGCGCAGGCACCTGGCTTTGCAGGTCGCGCTCCAACAGCCGCACCTGTTGCACATGGTTGAGCAAACGGCGGCCGATTTCGGTGGGCGTCGGCGGCGTGGCGCGCACCAGCACCGGCTGGCCGACCCGCGCTTCCAGCAACTTGATGCGCTGGGAGATCGCCGATTGGGAGATTCCCAGCACTTGGGCGCCCCGTTCAAAGCCGGCCTGTTCCACCACCGCTGCCAGGGCGGAAAGCAATTTATATTCGAACATCAGTTTTCCTAATGAGCGATCAGCAATATTGGTTTTTCTTATACAGCCTTGGACAGGAGAATAGCCAGCATCGCTTCTTCTTATTCAAGGACCTTCCACATGGCTGGCGAAACCGCCCTGGCAACCCTGCTGCGCAGCATGAGCCCACAGCTCAATGACGGTGACTACGTGTTCTGCACCCTGGCCGACGGCCACACCCCCGAGGGTTGCGACGTGATCGGCAGCTTCCGCGAGCAGGAAGGCCTGACGCTGATCGTCGAGCGCCAGCAGGCCGAACGGGCCGGGCTGGCCTTCGACTACGTGGCGGCATGGATCACCTTGAACGTGCATTCGGCCCTGGAAGCCGTGGGCCTGACTGCCGCGTTTGCCACGGCCCTGGGCAAGGCCGGGATCAGTTGCAACGTGATTGCCGGCTACTACCACGATCACCTGTTTGTCGGCCGCGCCGATGCCGAGCGCGCTATGGCGGTGTTGCGGCAATTGGCGGCGGGCGCGGAGTAAATCCTATGTGGCAAAGCTATACGAACGGCCTGTTGGTGGCCTTTGGTTTGATCATGGCGATCGGCACCCAGAACGCGTTTGTGCTGGCGCAGAGCCTGCGGCGCGAGCATCACTTGGCCGTGGCGGCATTGTGCGTGGTGTGCGACGCGATCCTGGTGGCCGCCGGTGTGTTCGGCCTGGCGACCGTGCTGGCGCATAACCCGATATTGCTGGCGGTTGCCCGTTGGGGCGGTGCGGCGTTCCTGTTGTGGTACGGCACCCTCGCCTTGCGTCGGGCCTGCTCGAAGCAGAGCCTTGGCCGGGGTGAGAACCTCAAGGTGCGCTCGCTGAAGGCGGTGATGCTCAGCGCCCTGGCAGTGACACTGCTCAACCCCCACGTGTATCTGGATACCGTGCTGTTGATCGGCTCCCTCGGTGCCCAGCAGACCGAACCCGGCGCCTACGTGGCCGGTGCCGCCAGCGCTTCATTCCTGTGGTTCATGACCCTGGCTCTGGGTGCCGCCTGGCTGGCACCGTGGCTGGCACGCCCCGCCACCTGGCGAATTCTGGACCTGCTGGTGGCGGCCATGATGTTCAGCGTGGCCTATCAATTAATCAGCGCCGCATAAACTTTTTTCAACAGAAGCCAAAACCCTCTGGAACCTCTATCCCACACAGTTGTTGCGTGGTTTTGCCGCACCCCCGGTGCTATGATCCAGCCCCTGCGCCGCAAAGAGTACAAACTCCCCGGCGCTTGTTTGGCCGCCCGTGATCGGCCTTGCGCTCACCGCAACTGACCTGATTAGGAGAATCATCATGGCTTTCGAATTGCCGCCGCTGCCCTACGCACACGATGCCCTGCAGCCGCACATTTCCAAGGAAACCTTGGAATATCACCACGACAAGCACCACAACACCTATGTCGTGAACCTGAACAACCTGGTGCCTGGCACCGAGTTCGAAGGCAAGACCCTGGAAGAAATCGTCAAGTCTTCTTCGGGCGGCATCTTCAACAACGCCGCTCAGGTCTGGAACCACACGTTCTACTGGAACTGCCTGGCGCCAAACGCCGGCGGCCAACCTACCGGCGCGCTGGCTGAAGCCATCAACGCTGCCTTCGGTTCGTTCGACAAGTTCAAGGAAGAGTTCACCAAGACTTCCGTCGGCACCTTCGGTTCCGGTTGGGGCTGGCTGGTGAAAAAGGCTGACGGTTCCCTGGCCCTGGCCAGCACCATCGGCGCCGGCAACCCGCTGACCAGCGGCGACACCCCGCTGCTGACCTGCGACGTCTGGGAACACGCTTACTACATCGACTACCGCAACGTGCGTCCAAAGTATGTGGAAGCGTTCTGGAACCTGGTCAACTGGAAGTTCGTGGCTGAGCAGTTCGAAGGCAAAACCTTCACTGCTTAAGTACTGCTTGCAGTAGAAAGAGCCCGGCGATTGCCGGGCTTTTTTGTGGAGGTTACAAAAGCGTAATGCAGGACCCGTGGAACTCAAGGCGATGAACTGGCCACCCAACAAGTGAGAGAAATAACTCTCTCATTTCAGTTAGGAGAGTCCGCAATGGATCCTTTATCGATGGGAATGTCAGCGGTTTCAGCAGCCATGCCACTGGCAGAAAAAGGCATGGACCTGCTGAGCAAGCTGATGGATTCAACAAGTCAGAGCGCAGGTGGGGAACCGGGTAAAATCGGCGAAGATGCTCACCAGAAATCATCCGAGCAGATTACTTTCGGCTAACAAAACCCTTGGCAACCTCTCGCGAGCTATAAAAAAGGCATTCACCTTCGCTCCCCGCGCAGTACAAGAGGACGGCGGACAGGATCCGCCCTCCTCCTTCCCAACCTTCAGTTGTTAGCATTCAGGTGCTCCGAGCCCAATGTTCCTTTGACTGCCCTCACCGGATTGCCAATACTCATGGCATATTGAGGCTACCCGCATGGAACAAGGAATACCCCTTTGAAGCTGGAACTCAAAAACAGCTTGTCGGTGAAGTTGCTACGGGTGGTGCTGCTTTCGGCATTGGCAGTGGGCGTGGTGCTGAGCGCGGCGCAGATCGTCTTTGATGCCTATAAGACACGCCAGGCCGTGGCCGGTGATGCCCAGCGCATCCTCGACATGTTTCGCGACCCGTCGACCCAGGCCGTCTATAGCCTGGACCGGGAGATGGGCATGCAGGTCATCGAAGGTCTGTTCCAGGACGATGCCGTGCGCATGGCCTCCATTGGCCACCCCAACGAAACCATGCTCGCGGAAAAAACCCGCGACCTGCAACAATCCCCAACCCGCTGGCTGACTGACCTGATTCTGGGCCAGGAGCGCACGTTCACCACGCCACTGGTGGGGCGCGGGCCTTATAGCGAGTACTACGGCGACCTGAGCATCACCCTCGACACCGCCACCTATGGCAAAGGGTTTCTCGTCAGTTCGGTGATCATTTTCATCTCCGGGGTGCTGCGGGCCCTGGCCATGGGCCTGGTGTTGTACCTGGTCTATCACTGGCTGCTGACCAAGCCGCTGTCCCGCGTCATCGAGCACCTGAGTTCGATCAACCCCGATCGCCCCAGCGAGCACAAGATTCCGCAGCTCAAGGGCCACGAGAAAAACGAACTAGGGATCTGGATCAGCACCGCCAACCAGTTGCTCGAATCCATCGAGCGCAACACGCACCTGCGCCACGAGGCGGAGAACAGCCTGCTGCGCATGGCCCAGTACGACTTTCTCACCGGCCTGCCGAACCGCCAGAAGTTGCAGGAGCAACTGGACAAGATCCTGATCGACGCCGGCCGCCGGCAGCGCCGTGTCGCAGTGCTGTGTGTGGGGCTGGATGACTTCAAAAGCGTCAACGAGCAGTTCACCTACCAGGCCGGCGACCAATTGCTGCTGGCCCTGGCCGACCGCCTGCGGGCCCACAGCGGCCGCCTCGGCGCCCTCGCCCGCCTGGGTGGCGACCAGTTCGCCCTGGTGCAGGCCGATATCGAACAACCCTACGAAGCCGCCGAGCTGGCGCAAAGCATCCTCGATGACCTGGAGGCCGAATTCGCCCTCGACCACGAACAGATCCGCCTGCGTGCCACCATCGGCATCACCCTGTTCCCGGAAGACGGCGACAGCACCGAGAAGCTGCTGCAAAAAGCCGAACAGACCATGACCCTGGCCAAGAGCCGTTCGCGCAACCGCTACCAGTTCTATATCGCCAGCGTCGACAGCGAAATGCGCCGCCGCCGCGAGCTGGAAAAGGATTTGCGCGACGCCTTGAGCCGCGAGCAGTTCCACCTGGTGTACCAGCCGCAGATCAGCTATCTCGACCACCGCGTGGTGGGTGTCGAAGCCTTGATCCGCTGGCAGCACCCGGAACACGGCCTGGTGCCGCCTGACCTGTTTATCCCCCTGGCCGAACAGAACGGCACCATCATTGCCATCGGCGAATGGGTGCTGGACCAGGCCTGCCGGCAACTTCGGGAATGGCATGACATAGGCTTCACCGAACTGCGCATGGCGGTCAACCTGTCCACCGTGCAGTTGCACCACGCCGAGCTGCCACGGGTGGTCAACAACCTGCTGCAAATCTACCGCCTGCCGCCCCGCAGCCTGGAGCTGGAAGTGACCGAGACCGGCCTGATGGAAGACATCAGCACCGCCGCCCAGCACCTGCTGAGCCTGCGCCGTTCCGGGGCGTTGATTGCAATTGATGACTTCGGCACCGGCTATTCGTCCCTGAGCTATCTGAAAAGCCTGCCGCTGGACAAGATCAAGATCGACAAGAGCTTCGTCCAGGACCTGCTGGATGACGACGACGACGCGACCATCGTGCGGGCGATCATCCAGCTCGGCAAAAGCCTCGGCATGCAGGTGATCGCCGAGGGTGTGGAGACCGCCGAACAGGAGGCCTACATCATCTCCGAGGGTTGCCACGAAGGTCAGGGCTACCTCTACAGCAAACCCCTGCCGGCACGGGAGTTGGCGGCCTACTTGAAACAGGCCCAACGCAATAACGCCGTCATTCTCTGACGCAATGCTGGCCAGCAGTGCCGCCCGCGCCGCTGCCAGCAAATCAATACTGAATATTTCCTACTTATAACCCTTTACACAAAATGCAAATCTTTCGCATTATGTCGCAGTTTTGCGCGCCCCCCGCGTGCCCCATCATCAACCGAAGCAGGATGTTCGCCATGATTCGTATGCCCCTGGCCACCGCCAGCCTTCTCGCCATTGCCATTTCTCTCGCCGGTTGTGGTGAAGGCAAAGACAAGGCCGCCGCACCTCAAGCCCCGGCCGCCGCCAGCACCACCGCCCCTGCGGCTGCCCCGGCAGGCCAGGTCGACGAGGCCGCTGCCAAGGCCGTGGTCGCGCATTACGCTGACATGGTATTCGCGGTGTACAGCGATGCCGAGTCCACTGCGAAGACCCTGCAAACCGCGATCGACACCTTCCTCGCCAACCCGAACGACGACACCCTGAAAGCGGCCCGTACCGCCTGGATCGCTGCGCGCGTGCCGTACCTGCAGAGTGAAGTGTTCCGCTTCGGCAACACCATCATTGACGACTGGGAAGGCCAAGTGAACGCCTGGCCCCTGGACGAAGGCCTGATCGACTACGTCGACAAGACCTACGAACACGCCCTGGGCAACCCTGGCGCCACTGCCAACATCATCGCCAACAATGAAATCCAGGTCGGCGAAGACAAGGTCGATGTGAAAGACATCACCCCCGAAAAACTCGCCAGCCTGAATGAACTGGGCGGTTCCGAAGCCAACGTGGCCACCGGTTACCACGCGATTGAATTCCTGCTCTGGGGCCAGGACCTGAACGGCACCGGCCCGGGCGCCGGCAACCGTCCAGCGTCGGACTACATGACCGGTGATGGTGCTACTGGCGGCCACAACGAGCGTCGCCGCACCTACCTGCGCGCCGTGACTCAACTGTTGGTCAGCGACCTGGAAGAGATGGTCGGCAACTGGAAGCCCAACGTCGAAGACAACTACCGCGCCACCCTGGAAGCCGAGGCGCCGACCGATGGCCTGCGCAAAATGCTGTTCGGCATGGGTAGCCTGTCCCTGGGCGAACTGGCCGGTGAGCGCATGAAGGTTTCCCTGGAAGCCAACTCGCCGGAAGACGAACAGGATTGCTTCAGCGACAACACCCACAATTCGCACTTCTATGACGCCAAGGGTATTCGCAACGTTTACCTGGGCGAGTACACCCGCACCGACGGTACCAAAATGACCGGCCCAAGCCTGTCGTCCCTGGTGGCGAAGGCTGATCCAACTGCCGATGCAACGCTGAAGGCTGACCTGGCGTCGACCGAAGCGAAGATCCAGGTGATGGTGGATCACGCCAACAACGGTGAGCATTACGACCAGTTGATCGCGGCTGGTAACGATAAAGGCAACCAGATCGTGCGTGATGCCATCGCCGCACTGGTCAAGCAGACCGGTTCGATCGAACAGGCTGCGGCCAAGTTGGGCATCAGCGACCTGAACCCGGATAACGCTGATCACGATTTCTGATCCGTGCCGCGTTGAATGAGGCGACCTTCGGGTCGCCTTTTTTGTGCCTGCCCTTCAAGGTCCATTAACCACCGCAAAACCCCTGTGGGAGCGGGCTTGCTCGCGAAAGCGGTGGGTCAGCCAATGCATCCGTTGACTGGCACACCGCTTTCGCGAGCAAGCCCGCTCCCACATTTGCCCGGCGTCGCCATCCAGCCCCCGGTTTACTTGCCCTGCACCGCAGGTAGAATGGCGCCTTTCCTGTCACACCGAGCGGACCTCATGGCGTTGCCGACCTTACGGATAATCGGTTTCATTATCGGCATCTTCCTGATCACCCTGGCCATCGCCATGGTCATCCCCATGGCGACCCTGGTCTTCTTCGAACGCACCAGCGACCTGCCATCGTTCCTCTGGGCCAGCCTGATTACCTTCATCGCCGGCCTGGCGCTGGTGATTCCCGGTCGCCCGGAACACGTGCACCTGCGCCCGCGGGACATGTACCTCCTCACAGTGACAAGCTGGCTGGTGGTGTGCATCTTCGCCGCACTGCCGTTCCTGTTGACCCAACACATCAGCTACACCGACTCCTTCTTCGAAAGCATGTCCGGCATCACCGCCACCGGTTCTACGGTGCTCAGCGGCCTGGACACCATGTCCCCGGGCATCCTCATCTGGCGCTCGCTGCTGCACTGGCTTGGCGGCATCGGCTTTATCGGCATGGCCGTCGCGATCCTGCCGCTGCTGCGCATCGGTGGCATGCGCCTGTTCCAGACCGAATCTTCCGACCGCTCGGAAAAGGTCATGCCCCGCTCGCACATGGTGGCGCGCCTGATCGTGGCCGCGTACGTGGGCATCACCATCCTCGGCAGCCTGGCGTTCTGGTGGGCAGGCATGGGCCTGTTCGACGCGATCAACCATGCGATGTCGGCGATTTCCACCGGCGGGTTCTCCACCTCCGATGAGTCCCTGGCCCACTGGAAACAGCCGGCGGTGCACTGGGTCGCGGTAGTGGTGATGATTCTCGGCAGCCTGCCGTTCACCCTGTACGTGGCCACGATGCGCGGCAACCGCCGGGCGCTGATCAAAGACCAGCAGGTGCAAGGCTTGCTCGGGTTGCTGGTGGTGACCTGGCTCGTGCTCGGCACCTGGTACTGGTGGACCACCGACCTGCATTGGCTGGATGCGCTGCGCCACGTGGCGGTGAACGTCACTTCGGTAGTGACCACCACCGGTTTTGCGCTGGGGGACTACAGCATCTGGGGCAATTTCTCGCTGATGCTGTTCTTCTACCTGGGCTTTGTGGGCGGTTGCTCCGGCTCCACCGCCGGCGGGATCAAGATCTTCCGGTTCCAGGTGGCCTACATCCTGCTCAAGGCCAACTTGAACCAGCTGATTCACCCACGGGCGGTGATCAAGCAGAAATACAACGGCCATCGCCTCGACGAAGAAATCGTGCGTTCGATCCTGACCTTCTCGTTTTTCTTCGCGATCACCATCTGCGCCATCGCCCTGGCCCTGTCGTTGCTGGGCCTGGACTGGATGACCGCGCTGACCGGCGCCGCCAGCACCGTGTCCGGCGTGGGCCCGGGCCTGGGGGAAACCATCGGCCCGGCCGGCAACTTCTCCACCCTGCCGGATGCCGCCAAGTGGATCCTGTCGTTTGGCATGCTGCTGGGCCGGCTGGAGATTATTACGGTGTTTGTGCTGTGCATTCCGGCGTTTTGGCGTCACTGACAGGCAGCTCATGCAACCGCGCCCGGTACTCGCCGGGCGTGGCATCGAACCAGCGGCGGAACGCGCGGAAGAAGTTGCTCGGGTCGGCAAATCCCAGCAGGTAGGCAATTTCCAGCAGGGTCATGCTCGGCTGTGCCAGGTATTGCTCGGCCAGTTCGCGGCGGGTGTCATCAAGCAAGGTCTGGAAACTGGTGCCCTCCTCCTGCAAGCGCCGCTGCAAGGTGCGCTGGGACAGGTGCAACGTCTGCGCGACCACCTCGCGCTTGGGCTCGCCTTGCGGCAGCAATCGACACAGTACCTGCCGCGCCTTGTGGGTCACCCGGCTCTCGGAAAACCGCGCTAGGTATTCCCCGGCAAAACGATCGTGCAGCAACGCCATCGCCTCGTTCGCCGTGGGCAACGGCGCCTCCATATCCGCCCGCTCGAAGATCAGCGCGTCATAGGGCGCGTTGAACACCAACGGTGCATGGAACGCTTGCTTGTAGGGTGCCAGGTCCGCCGGTTGATCGCCCTGCACCAGCACCTTGCGCGGTTGCAGAGTGCGCCCGGTCAGCCAGCCGCATAACGCCAGGGCACTGGCCAGGGACGCTTCGGCGCTTTGTCGGGTGGGCGGCAGGTGGTCGCCATGCACCGTCAGAATCAGCGCATAACCTTCGGGTAACAGTCGGAAACTCAGGTCGGCACTTTCAGCAATGATTCGCTGATAACGCACCAGGCGCATGAAACCCTCGGCCAGGGTATTACTGGACATCAAGGCGTAGCCGGCCACATGAAACGACGCCGGGCGCACCACCTTACCCATGTTCAAGCCGATCGCCGGGTTGCCCGACAGCTCGACGGCCCGCTGCCAGAGGCGGGTCATGGAATCCTGGGGGAAGCGTGCATCCGGGTCATTCAGCGCGGCGTAATCCAGGCCAAGCTGCTTGAACAAGGCACGGCAATCCAGGCCGTCCATCTCCAGCGCCTTGACTATCCCCATCGCCCAGCTTGCAGAAGTCGTTCGTTCGCTCATGGCGTTTTCTTAACAAGGAAGGCTGAAACCACAGCCAGGAATCCGAAGGATACTAAAGTGGCATCTATTGTCACTGGCTGTTACCACTGATGACTCTAGACTCAAATAAGCTCCCCGCCGAACATCTGTCGGGCAGAACAATAACCAGAGGGCCGAGAACTGTGGAAAACGTCAGACAATTCAATAGCTTCGCTGATTTTTACCCTTACTATCTGAGTGAACACGGCAACAGCACCTGCCGTCGCCTGCACTTTATCGGCACCAGCCTCGTTATCTTCATCCTCGCGTTCGCCATCGGCAAAGGTGCGTGGTGGCTGCTGCTGGCGCTGCCGGTGGCCGGCTACAGCTTTGCCTGGATCGGCCACTTCTTCTTTGAAAAGAATCGCCCGGCGACCTTCCAGCACCCGCTTTACAGCCTGTTGGGGGATTTTGTGATGTACCGCGACATGATTCTGGGCAAGGTGCCGTTCTAGCCCTGCACCTTAAAAAAACAATAAGAGAGGCTCTGATGAACCAGCAGGCCCGCTTCACCCATATGCAGGATGGCACCCAGGAAGACTGGGCGATCATTGCCAAGGATTTCAGCGCCTACGCCCGGCAACTGCCAACCCGAATCGTGGCGCACCTGCGACTGCTGGAAGGCGACTTCGGCGGCTTCCCGGTGGACCGCCTGACCCACTCGCTGCAAACCGCCAGCCGCGCCTGGCACGACGGGCGTGATGAAGAATACGTGGTCTGCGCCCTGCTCCACGACATCGGCGACACCCTGGGTTCCTACAACCACCCGGACATCGCCGCCGCGATCCTCAAGCCGTTCGTGAGCGCCGAAAACCTGTGGATGGTGGAGAAGCACGGGATCTTCCAGGGCTACTACTTCTTCCACCACCTGGGGATGGACCGCCACCTGCGCGAGCAATTTGGCGATCACCCACAGTACCGGCAAACCATCGAGTTCTGCGCGCAATACGACGCGGCGGCGTTCGACCCGGCCTACGACACCCTGCCGCTGAGCTTCTTCGAACCGATGCTGGCGCGGGTGTTTGCCCAGCCGAAGCACTCCCTCTACAAGGCGGCGATGGAGCGCCAGGGTTAAACCGGCAACAGTGTGCCGCCTTGACCGGTTTGGGTGGCCGGCTCCGGGCCTTTAACCATCTCCCGGGCCACCGTCAGGATGATGATGGCGGCGATGATGTCGAAAATCGCCAGCACCACAAACAGGGGGCTGTAGCCGACCTTGGTCACCAGTACGCCGAACACGGCGGTAAATGCCGCTGCCCCGATAAACCCGCACATCTGCCCGCCACCGGTGGCGGTGGCCACGTCGTTCTTGCCGAATGAGTCCGAGGCAATGGAAAACAGCGCGCCGGACAAGGTCTGGTGGGCGAAACCGCCAACACACAGCAGGGCAATCGCGGTGTAGGCACTGTCCACCAGGCCGATGCACGCCGGGCCGATCATGCACAGGCAACCGAACAGCATCACCAGCTTGCGCGAAGTGAACAGCGAAACCTTGAAGTAACGATGGAACAGCGGGCTCAGGTAGCCACCCAGCACGCAGCCGATGTCGGCGGCCAGGAACGGCAGCCAGGCGAACAGCGCCATTTCCTTGATGTTCATGTGCCGCTCGGTCATCAGGTACAGCGGAATCCAGGCGTTGAAGGTCTGCCAGGCCGGCTCCGAGAGCATCCGCGCCGAGGCGATGGCGAAAAAGTTGCGGCTCTTGAGGATGCGCTTCCAGCTGGCTTTCTTCTGCACGCCTTCCTTGAGGTGAGTCTCCTGGCCGGCTTCGATGTACTCACGCTCGGCCTGGGCCAGCAGACGCTGGTCACGCGGGTGCTTGTACAGCAGTAGCCAAAGCCCACTCCACACCAGGCCGATACCGCCGACGATCAGGAACGCCAACTGCCAGCCGCTGTGCAAAATTGCCCAGACCACCAGTGGCGGTGCCAGCAGCGCACCAAACGACGAACCAAAGTTGAACCAGCCGATGGCGACGGAGCGCTCCTTGGCCGGGAACCACTCGGTAATCGCCTTGACGCCGCCGGGGAAGCCCGCCGACTCCGTCAGCCCCAGGGCGCCACGGGCCACGGCCAGGCTCTGCCAACCGGTGGCGAATGCCGCCAGCGCGCACACTACGGACCAGGAAATGGCGAAGATCGCAAAGCCCATCTTGGTGCCAATCGCATCGATCACGTAACCGGCGATCGGCTGCATCAAGGCGTAGCACACCTGCCAGGCAACGACGATGTGGGAATACTGCTCAGTGGAGATACTCAGGTCGGTCATCAGCGTGGGGGCTGCGACGGACAGCGTGTTGCGGGCCAGGTAGTTAATAATCAGGCCGACCGTCATCAGCCCGACCATCCACCAACGGATGCCTTTGATTTTCATCGCTTCACCTTAATTATTTTTAGATTTGAGGCTTACGTTCTGCGACCGAGCGCACCCGTATTACGGGCGCTATAAAACTGTAACGTCATATGTCATCATACAACTTCTAGCGTTATATTCAGTCCGCACCACGATGTCAATCCGTTAAGGGTGATGTTGTACGATGACAATCGATCCACCTGTGGCGCCACGTCACTTGCGCGGCGGGATGAAGAGGTGTTCATTTTTTGAGATAAAATCTTTCTGTCATTTACAGTGCTGTATCCTGCCCAAGCTTTTTGAAAGCGCGGAATCACCTGCGATTGATAAAACAGATCTTGCGAGGAGCGACGACGATGCACGAAATCCCTAATCTCCCCTTCCCAAGCCTGCGCGAAACTGAGCAGCCAACCCCGCAACAGGCCGGTGCCAGCAAGCCCGAGCCAACAGAGGCAAAACCGGTCGACCGCAAAAGCGCAGACTGAGTGCCGTACCCAGACCGTGTGGAAAGCGTGACATTGCGCGCTTTCCACACCGCCTGAACACCGTGAGCCCCGCCATGACCGACACCACCCCCGATACCGCCCTGCTCGACACTGCCCTGCAGATGGTCGACGTATGGAACCGCCTCACCCCGGAAAAACAGGCCCTCCTGCTCAAGCGCTTCGGCACCCAGGAAAACGCCCTCGCCGCGTTGGTAACCACGCAACTGCTCAACCCCGCCGATCGCTAAAAGTTTGGTTTGCTGCCCCCGCACGCGCCCAGCATCGGTATCATAAGCAGCCTATCTTTTCCTGCTGCGACAGTGGACCTCTCCCATGCCAGATACCCAGCGCCCCATGGCGGTCACGCTGCAAGTCGTTTCCATCGTTCTGTTCACCTTTATCGGCTACCTGAATATCGGCATTCCCCTGGCCGTGTTGCCCGGCTATGTGCACAGCGACCTGGGCTTTGGCGCCGTGATTGCGGGCCTGGTGATCAGCGTGCAATACCTGGCCACCCTGCTGAGCCGGCCCTATGCGGGGCGCATCATCGATAACCGCGGCAGCAAGCGCGCCGTCATGTACGGCCTCGCGGGTTGCGGGTTGAGTGGCGTGTTCATGTTGCTCTCGGCGTGGCTGTCACACCTGCCGGCGCTGAGCCTCACCAGCCTGCTGATTGGCCGCCTGGTGCTGGGCAGCGCTGAAAGCCTGGTGGGCTCGGGCTCCATCGGCTGGGGCATTGGCCGGGTGGGCGCGGCGAATACCGCCAAGGTCATTTCCTGGAACGGCATCGCCAGCTACGGCGCCCTGGCCATCGGCGCGCCGCTGGGGGTGTTGCTGGTCAGTCATTTCGGGCTGTGGAGCATGGGCGTCAGCATCATCCTGCTGGCGGTATTGGGCCTGCTGCTGGCCTGGCCGAAAGTCGCGGCGCCAATCGTGGTGGGCGAGCGTCTGCCGTTCATGCATGTGCTCGGGCGTGTACTGCCCCACGGCTGCGGCCTGGCGCTGGGCTCGATCGGGTTTGGCACCATCGCGACCTTCATCACCTTGTATTACGCGACCCAGCACTGGGACAACGCGGTGCTGTGCCTGAGCCTGTTCGGTGCCAGCTTTATCGGGGCGCGGTTGTTGTTCGGTAATTTGATCAACCGCATTGGCGGGTTTCGCGTGGCGATTGCCTGCCTGTCGGTCGAGACCCTGGGCTTGCTGCTGTTGTGGCTGGCGCCGGATCCTCATTTGGCGTTGGCGGGTGCGGCGTTGAGCGGGTTCGGGTTTTCCCTCGTGTTTCCGGCCTTGGGTGTGGAGGCGGTCAATCTGGTGCCTGCCTCGAGCCGGGGCGCGGCGGTGGGGGCGTATTCGCTGTTTATCGATTTGTCGTTGGGGATCACCGGGCCGTTGGCCGGGGCGATTGCGGCGGGGTTCGGATTTGCCTCGATCTTCCTGTTTGCGGCGATCGCGGCGTTTGGCGGGTTGCTGTTGAGCCTGTACTTGTACCGGCAGGCGCCGAAGTACCGTGAGGAGCGGGAGGCGGCTTAGAAATCAACCTTGCCGCGACCGGCCTTGATGCTGCCGCGTTTGGTTTTGGATTCGAGGCGGCGCTTTTTTGAGCCCAGGGTGGGTTTGGTGGGGCGGCGTTTTTTTTCGACCTTGGTGGCGCTGAGGATCAGCTCAACCAGGCGCTCGAGAGCGTCGGCGCGGTTTTGTTCCTGGGTGCGGTATTGCTGGGCCTTGAGGATCAGCACGCCTTCGCTGGTGATGCGGGTGTCACGCAGGGCCAGCAGGCGTTCCTTGTAGAAGTCCGGCAGGGACGAGGCCGGGATGTCGAAACGCAGGTGCACGGCGCTGGAGACTTTGTTGACGTTTTGACCGCCGGCGCCTTGGGCGCGGATGGCTGTCAGCTCGATCTCGGCGTCGGGGAGGTGCACGTTGTTGGAAATCACCAGCATTTTTTGATCGGGCCTTGGGGTGGAGGGGTAAGGATACGCCAATGTGGTGGGCTGCTGGGGCCTGGGGGCATATCCGTTATTTAGGTAACGGCCGATATGGGTTCCGCCCTTACGGCGGCTCACTTTTGAAAAGCGCAAAAGTAAGCAAAACGCTCTTGCCCCACCACTCGGCTCCTCGCCTAGGCTCGGAGTGCCCTCACTCCGGCTTTGGACCGTGGGCCGCCGCGATGGGCCATCCTTGGCCCAGCGCGGCTAACCCGGCGTCCTGCCGGGTTACCCACGCTCCAAAGCCTGCGTTCGGCCAGCGTGGTTTAACGGGGCGCCTAAGATCAAGATCAAAAGCAAGAGCACAGCGGCCTCCCGGCCGGCTTGAGTGTTTTAGAGCAAAATCAAAAGCTAAAGCGGGCACGGTCAAATGTGGGAGCTGGCTTGCCTGCGATAGCATCAACTGGGTACACCTGATGCACCGAGGTGTCTGCATCGCAGGCAAGCCAGCTCCCACAGAAAAGCAGCTCTGTTTTCGCTCTGGCTTTTGATCTGGCTTTTAACACTCAAGCCGGCCGGTAGGCCGCTGTGCTCTGCTTTTGATCTGCTTTTGATTTTGATCTGCGGGCCCCGTTAACCACGATGGCTGCAAGTAGGCACGGTGGAGCGGGTAAATCGGCAGGGATGCCGATTTAGCCGCGCCGGGCCATGGATGGCCCGTCGCGGCGGCCCGCGGAACCGGGCCGGAGTGCGGGCATGCCGAGCCTAAGCGAGGCACCGAGTGGTGGGGCAAAGACCTTTTGGTTACTTTTGGGGCGTTTGCCAAAAGTGACCCGCTGTAAGAGCGGAACCATAAGCAGCCGTTACCGCAGCAACGGATATGTACTCGAGATCAACCCCGGTTCAAGGCCACCCCCTCCCGAGCCTTACGCCTATTCTTGATCCCGTAGCAAACCCACATAAACACCACCCAAACCGGAATCGCATACACCGACACCTGAATCCCCGGAATCAGCAGCATCACCCCAAGAATAAACACCACAAACGCCAGGCACACATAATTCCCATACGGATACCAAAGCGCCTTGAACAAAGGCACCTGCCCCGTCCGATCCATATGCTGGCGAAACTTGAAATGCGAAAAGCTGATCATCGCCCAGTTAATCACCAGGGTCGCCACCACCAGCGACATCAGCAACTCCAACGCATGCTGCGGAATCAGATAATTCATCAACACCGCCACCAACGTGATCGCCGCCGACGCCAGGATCGACCGCACCGGCACCCCACGCTTGTCGATCTTCGCCAATGCGCGCGGCGCGTCACCCTGTTCGGCCATCCCCAACAACATCCGGCTATTGCAGTAAGTGCCGCTGTTGTAGACCGACAACGCCGCCGTCAGCACCACAAAGTTGAGAATGTGCGCCGCAGTATTGCTGCCCAACATCGAAAACACCTGCACAAACGGACTACCGCTATAGGCGTCACCGGAAGCGTTCAGGGTCTCCAGCAGGCTGTCCCAGGGCGTCAACGACAGCAGCACCACCAGTGCACCGATATAGAAAATCAGGATCCGGTAGATCACCTGGTTGATCGCCTTCGGGATCACCGTGCGGGGCTTGTCCGCCTCAGCCGCAGTAAACCCAAGCATTTCCAGGCCACCGAACGAGAACATGATGATCGCCATGGCCATCACCAGACCACCGACCCCATGGGGAAAGAACCCGCCGTGTTCCCACAGGTTGCTCACCGAAGCCTGCGGCCCGCCGGTGCCGCTCACCAGCAGGTAACTGCCCAGGGCGATCATGCCGACAATGGCGACCACCTTGATGATCGCAAACCAGAACTCGGCCTCGCCGAAGACTTTGACATTGGACAGATTGATCACGTTGATCAACACAAAAAACGCCGCCGCCGACACCCAGGTCGGGATCTCGGGCCACCAGTAGTGCACGTACTTGCCGACGGCAGTCAGCTCCGACATGCCCACCAGGATGTACAAAATCCAGCAGTTCCAGCCCGACAGGAAGCCGGCGAAACCGCCCCAGTACTTGTGAGCAAAGTGGCTGAAGGAACCGGCCACCGGCTCTTCGACGATCATCTCGCCCAGTTGCCGCATGATCATGAAGGCGATAAAGCCACAGATGGCATAGCCGAGGATCATCGACGGCCCGGCGGACTTCAGCACGCCGGCCGACCCCAGGAACAACCCGGTGCCAATCGCGCCACCGAGGGCGATCAGTTGAATATGGCGATTTTTCAGGCCGCGCTTCAGTTCGCCTGAATGCGAGTTGGCTTCACTCATGGAAAGGGTCTCACGCAAGGTTTGAGGGTGCTCATGGAGGGGTGCTGCTTTGGTAACGGGCTACAGCAGCGCCGATCAAACCCCGGTCCAGCGTTTTTTCTTACGGTCATACGTCACCTGTTGTTTTTATCTGTGACGAAATCGAACCCGACGGGCTTGTGGCCAGGCGGAATGAACAAGGCGGATAGCCCTGAAAAAGTGGGATCACAGTAAAACGCGGCGCATTGTACACCGCCAAACCTGTCTGGGCTGACAGGATGCGGTGCGGCGGATAGCAGGGACATTGGGAAAATTCTTTCAGATATCGAGAAATTGACGCAGAGACGTTTCCCACAGAACGACGCAACCAACTGACTGTTTCGTCGACATAAACCAAATCGCGATCAAAACAGAATAAAAAATCCAAATGAAACCGTGTCAATAAAAATTTTGCATTCCCCAACACTCTCTTCTAGGTTCATCCACTTGCCCAGCGCAGCCCGCTGGCAAGCTCGTTCTCAAACAACGTCATCTAGGAGATTCACCATGCAAGCACTGGAAAACGACCTGGAAACCGAACTGCAACTCGACGATTGGTTTGAAGCGCCGACCCACGAGGCCGCCGTTGAAATGATGCAAGCCGATGCCGTCGTGCCGTTCGGCACCGCGATGTGGCCTTTCTGATCTGATCAGGCACCCCGGCAGGTGCGGGACGCCGCACCTGCCACTGCTCCTACCGAAGGCTTTGAAGGAAGGACGTCATGGACAAGGCCCGCGCCGTCGAACATTTTCTCTACTACCTCGCTCATCACCCGGCCCTCACCGGCCTGCACCGCCCCACCATTCTGCTCGGCCATACCGAACGCTACGACGCCATCGCCCACTCGATCACCCAAGGCAGCGCCGCCCGTTTCGACTTCCAGGTACAACGCCTGGACCAGGCCCCCAGCGAAGCACTGGCCAAGGCCATCGAAGCCTGCGACCTGTACATGTTTCTCTACGATTCCTCGACCTTGCCCAACCCTCGTGCCGAGGGCCCGGACTTTATCCGTGCGCTGCAAGGCGTGATGGCCGAGCACTGGAAAAAATCCCTGTTGCTCAAGGACTACGGCGACTATTTCTACGACACCTTCAGCGTCGCCCCACAGCGGATTGCCGACCTCAACGCCACGTTGATCCGGCGCATGTCCCAGGCCAGCGTGCTGAGCTTCACCGACCAGCATGGCTCGCGCCTTGAAGCGCCCATGAGCAGCATCAAGAAGTGGACCAATATCAACGGCGTCGGCAACCACGACCTGGCGCCCGGCGAGATCGCGACCCACAGCGAGGCCATCAATGGCCAAGTCAGGTTTGTGGGCACCTTCCTCAGCACCATTCCCTTTGCGCGCAAATACGGCGTACTGCAATCACCGCTGGAACTGTGGATCGAGAACTCGACCATCTGCACCGTGGCCAGTGAAGTGCCGGGGCTGGCGGATGACTTCAACAAATACCTGAATGCCAACCCGTCCAACCGCCGGGTGGAAGAACTGGGCATTGGCACCAATGAAGGCGTGAAGGACCTGTATGCGCGCAATGCCGGCTTTGAAGAGCGTCATTGCGGGCTGCACCTGGGCTTGGGTGGCGGGCAGAAAGGCAGCCACCACCTGGACCTGATCTTCGCCAGCGGCGTGTTGGCCCTCGACGATAAACCCGTGTTCGACGGGGCTTTCATGTTCTGACACGCCCGCCAAAACAATGGAGATCAACTGTGGGAGCGGGCTTGCTCGCGAATGCGGTGGGTCAGTCACTGGATGTATCAACTGATAGACCGCATTCGCGAGCAAGCCCGCTCCCACAATGGACCTGCTTTGCTCATAGAGCAGGTTCCAAATCCAGACCAAAAAAAACGCCAACCCGAGGGTTGGCGTTTTTATGCAGCGCTTAACGAATCACTGCGGCTTCTTGCGACCAAAACCTGGACGCTGGCCGGAACCGGCCGGTGCACCACGACGCTTGCCCGATGGCGCGTCATCGACCAGCTTCAAGCCCGGGCGCTTTTTCGGCGATGGCTTGGCTGGGCGTTTGGTGCTGGCGCTGTCGTCGGGACGGCCCGCAGCCGGAGCACCACGGCCAGACTCGCCACGGTTACCGCGACCGCCCGTTGGGGCATCACCACCACGACCGGCTGGACGCGGCGCGCGCGGCGCACGTTCGCCATCCTGACGGGCCGGTGCCGAAGGACGACGCTCGCCTTCGATGTGCGGCTCGCGGGAGATACGACCGCCAGTGGCCGGTGCATCCAGCGCAGGGCGCAGGGTGCGGGCAACACGGTCGGTACGTGCCACCGGACGCGAAGATTTACGCTGCATACGCTCGAGCTTGTCTTTGCTCTTGGCGTTCATCTGCGGCATGGCCACCGGCGTCAGGCCGACTTCGGCACTCAGGATGTCGACTTCGTACTGGCTCATTTCGCGCCAGCGGCCCATCGGCAGGTCGGAGTTGAGGAACACCGGGCCGAAACGCACGCGCTTCAGGCGGCTGACCACCAGGCCCTGGGATTCCCACAAACGACGTACTTCACGGTTACGGCCTTCCATCACCACGCAGTGGTACCAATGGTTGAAGCCTTCGCCGCCTGGCGCCTGCTTGATGTCGGTGAACTTGGCCGGGCCGTCTTCCAGCACGACGCCGGCTTTCAGACGCTCGATCATCTCGTCATCGACTTCGCCACGCACACGCACCGCGTATTCACGGTCCATCTCGTAGGAAGGGTGCATCAGGCGGTTGGCCAGTTCACCGTCGGTGGTGAACATCAGCAAGCCGGTGGTGTTGATGTCGAGACGACCGATGTTGATCCAGCGGCCTTCTTTAGGGCGCGGCATCTTGTCGAATACGGTTGGACGGCCTTCCGGGTCGTCACGGGTGCAGATTTCGCCATCGGGCTTGTTGTACATGATGACGCGGCGCACCGATTCGGCGGCCTCTTCACGCTTGATGACCTTGCCATCAATGGTGATTGCATCGTGCAGGTCGACGCGCTGGCCGAGGGTGGCTTCAACGCCGTTGACCTTGATGCGCTTCTGGGTGATCCAGGCTTCTACGTCGCGGCGCGAGCCTACGCCGATACGGGCGAGGACTTTCTGCAGTTTTTCACCTGCGGGGCCGATTTCCTGGCTGTCTTTCTGGTCTTGGTCACTCATCTTAAGCACCTCCCGGTGTGTCGATTCAGGCTGGGCCTGAAGATAGTAAAAGCTGGGCTTTTGGCGAACGCATCGCCAAAGGGTCGCGAATCATACGCGTAAGCCGCGCGTTGCGCATCAGAGACTAGTCGATAAGTGCGGGTTCATTTGCCTTTCCGCCGACCGGTGGCACCCAGCGCCAACAGGCGCAGTTCAGCTTCGGCGAGTACCGTGCGCTTGTCGACCTTGTCGAGTTTCTTCCAGGCACGGATCTCGCGCTTGCTGCGGCCGCAACCCACGCAGATGTCGTCGGTGAATTTGCAGAGGCTGATGCAGGGGTCTTTGGTGGAGCTCATTTGAGTTCTCCTTGCTGCCGACAATCCGAATGTGGGAGCGGGCTTGCTCGCGAATGCAATGTGTCAGTCGCCGGATGCTTGGCTGACCCACCGCATTCGCGAGCAAGCCCGCTCCCACATTTTGTTCTGCGTCAGTCTTCGAATTGGCGGCGTTCGTTTTCGATGGCTTCGGCCAGGGCGCGGGCTTCGTCTTCTTCGTCGCTCAGCGGCGGTTGTTCGAGCGCCGCGACGGCGGCCAGGAGTTTGGCACGGGCTTCGGCGACGCCAAGGATGTCCTCCTCGTGTTCAGGCTCGGGCTCATCTTCAACTTCGACTGGCAGCTCAACCTCAACGTTCAGTTGCAGCGCAGGCTCCTGCTCACCGTCACTGACCGCACCATCACGCAGCAAGTCGTCGAAGTCAGTCTTGATGCCCTGCTCCATGTCGTCCAGTTCCAGCAACAGCGTATGGAAACTGGTTTCGTCCTTCGGCTCTTCCGGCTCGGCGCTGGCGTCGGCCAGCTCCTGCAAACTGGCCGGCACCGGGGCGTCGTCGAAATCCAGGACCGGGTCCGGCTCCATCTCCCGCAGCTCGGCCAGCGGCGGCAAGTCGTCGAGGTTTTTCAGGTTGAAGTGGTCGAGGAACACCTTGGTGGTAGCAAACATCGCCGGTTTGCCGGGCACATCCCGGTAGCCAACGATCCGAATCCACTCCCGCTCCAGCAGCGTCTTGACGATATGACTGTTAACCGCCACGCCCCGCACATCTTCGATCTCGCCCCGGGTGATCGGCTGGCGATAGGCGATCAGCGCCATGGTTTCCAGCATCGCCCGGGAATAACGTTGCGGGCGTTCTTCCCAGAGGCGGCCAACCCACGGCGAGAATTTCTCGCGGATTTGCAGGCGATACCCGGAAGCCACTTCCCGCAGCTCAAAGGCACGACCATCGCAGGACTTGCGCAGAATCTCCAACGCCTTCTTGAACACCGGCGGCTCAGGGCGTTCGGCTTCTTCAAACAGTTCGAACAGGCGTTCCAGGGATTGCGGCTTGCCCGAGGCCAGGAGAAAGGCCTCCAGCAGCGGGGCCAGTTCGCGGGGTTCAGTCAGATTCATCGATTCAGCTCTTTATTCGGCTCGCGCCCGCACGTGGATAGCCGCAAAAGGCTCATTCTGGACCAGCTCGACCAAGGATTCCTTGACCAATTCGAGGATTGCCATGAAGGTCACGACTACCCCCAGGCGCCCTTCTTCTTTGGTAAACAGTTCGACAAAAGGCACAAACCCGCCGCCCTTGAGGCGGTCGAGTACATCACTCATGCGCTCGCGGGTGGACAGCGCCTCGCGGCTGACCTGGTGGCTTTCAAACATATCGCCACGGCGCAGTACTTCGGCCATGGACATCAGCAATTCTTCCAGGCTCACGTCCGGCAGCAGCTTGCGAGCCCGGGCTTCCGGGGCGTCGAGCTTGGGTACCACCACATCGCGACCGACCCGGCTCAGGCCGTCGATGCCTTCGGCAGCGGCCTTGAAGCGTTCGTACTCCTGCAGGCGACGGATCAGTTCAGCGCGCGGGTCATCCTCTTCCGCCTCGATGCTTTCCGAACGCGGCAGCAGCATGCGTGACTTGATCTCAGCGAGCATCGCGGCCATCACCAGGTACTCGGCAGCCAGTTCCAGGCGCACGGTCTGCATCAGCTCGACATAGCCCATGTACTGGCGGGTGATTTCCGCCACCGGGATGTCGAGGATGTTGATGTTCTGCTTGCGGATCAGGTACAGCAGCAAGTCCAACGGGCCTTCGAAGGCTTCGAGGAAGACTTCCAGGGCGTCCGGCGGGATGTACAGGTCCAGCGGCATTTCCATGACGGCCTGGCCGTAGACCATGGCAAATGGCAGTTCCTGCTGGGCGCCCGCCTGACTGTCGACGGTTTCCACGGCCGACATTCAGGCCTCGACCATGAACGGAGCCGGGTCGCCACAACCCACGCGCACCACTTCCGGCTCGCCGTCGGCCAGGTTGATCACGGTGGAGGCCTTGTTGCCGCCGTAGCCGCCGTCGATGATCAGGTCGACGTGTTTTTCCAGCAACCGGCGCATTTCATAAGGGTCGTACAACGGCTCTTCTTCACCCGGCAGGATCAGCGACACGCTCATCAACGGCTCACCGAGTTCGGCCAGCAGCGCCAGGGCGATCGGGTGTTCCGGCACCCGCAGGCCAATGGTGCGCTTCTTCGGGTGCAGCAGCAGGCGCGGTACTTCGCGGGTAGCGTTGAGAATGAAGGTGTAAGGCCCTGGCGTGTGGGCCTTGAGCAGGCGGAAGGTGCCGGTGTCGACCTTGGCGAACAGCCCCAGCTGGGACAGGTCGCTGCAAATCAGTGCGAAGTTGTGGTTCTTGTCCAGGTCACGCAGGCGTCTTACTCGCTCGACTGCATTCTTGTCACCGATCTGGCAACCGATAGCGTAGGAGGAATCCGTGGGGTAGATCACCACGCCACCGGCACGAATGATCTCCACGGCCTGTTTGATCAGGCGCGCCTGGGGGTTTTCCGGATGAATCTGGAAGAATTGACTCACGTGTTCTACCTGTTCAGACGGTGGCAATAATGGGGTCATGTTTGAAGCGACACCAAAGGGGCGGCAAATCTTCCGGGACGGCGCGGTATTCGCCAATCTCGGACCAGCCGCCAGGGCCATGAAAATCACTGCCGGCGCTGACCAGCAGACCAAATTCGCGGGCAAGAATCGCCAGGCTGCCTACCTGCTCGGCGGGTTGATGCCCGTTGACCACTTCGATTGCGTGGCCGCCCGCTCCAATATAGTCGCCAATCAGCTTGCGGCGCTTGCTGCGGGTGAAATCGTAATGCCACGGGTGCGCCAGGCTGACCCAGGCGCCTGCTGCCCGCAGTGTGCCGACGGTGTCTTCCAGGGTGGGCCAGTGTTGCTTGACGTCCCCCAGCTTGCCGGCGCCCAGCCATTTGCGGAACGCTTCGGCGCGATCCTTTACAAAACCTTCACGCACCATCCAGTCGGCAAAGTGCGGACGGGCCGGGGCGTTGCCGCTGTCGCCCAGTTCCTGCTGGATGGCGCGGGCGCCTTCCAGGCCGTTGGGCATGCCCTTGAGGGCCAGCTTGCGGCTTATTTCTTCGGACCGCAGCCAGCGACCATCGTGCAATTTGGCGATGGCCTCCACCAGCGGCGGCGCGTTTACGTCAAAACCGTAGCCCAGTACATGAATGGTTGCGCCACCCCAGGTGCAGGACAATTCAACCCCGTTGACCAGTTGCATGCCCAACGCATTCGCCGCATCACGGGCCTCTGCCAGGCCTTCGAGGGTGTCGTGGTCGGTCAACGACAGGACTCGCACGCCTTTTTCAAACGCACGCGCAACCAGGACCGCGGGCGCCAGGGCGCCGTCGGAGGCTGTGCTATGGCAGTGCAAATCAACATTCACGGGAGTGTGTAACCTCAAGTCAGCTGGCGCTTTCGCTACCAAGGATGTTTGTTATTATGCCGCCACATCCAGCTTCTGGCTCTTACTGTGAAACAATTCATCGACTTCATCCCGCTGTTGCTGTTTTTCATCGTTTACAAAATCGACCCTCGCTCAATCGATCTTGCCGGCCACGAGCTGACAGTCGGTGGCATCTACAGTGCCACGGCGGTGCTGATCATCAGCTCCGTGGTGGTCTACGGCGCGCTCTTCATCTCCCAGCGCAAGCTGGAAAAAAGCCAATGGCTGACCCTGATCGCCTGCCTCGTCTTCGGCAGCCTGACCCTGGCCTTCCACAGCGAAACCTTCCTTAAATGGAAAGCCCCGGTGGTCAACTGGCTGTTCGCCCTGGCCTTTATCGGCAGCCACTTCATCGGTGACCGCCTGCTGATCAAGCGGATCATGGGCCACGCGCTGAGCTTGCCGGAGCCGGTCTGGACCCGCCTGAACATCGCCTGGATCGTGTTTTTTCTGTTCTGCGGCGCCGCCAACCTGTTCGTCGCCTTTACCTTCCAGAGCTACTGGGTGGACTTCAAGGTGTTCGGCAGCCTGGGCATGACCGTGCTGTTCCTGGTCGGCCAAGGGATCTACCTGTCGCGCCACCTGCATGACACCGACCCTACCACGCCGAAAACCGAGGACTGACATGCTCTACGCCATCATTGCCACCGACGTTGCCAACTCCCTGGAAAAACGCCTGTCCGTACGCCCGGCCCACGTCGAACGCCTGAAACAGCTGCAAGCCGAAGGCCGTATCGTGCTCGCCGGCCCGCACCCGGCAGTCGACAGCAATGACCCGGGAGACGCCGGTTTCACCGGTAGCCTGATCGTCGCCGAGTTCGCGTCCCTGGGGGCGGCACAAGCCTGGGCCGACGCTGATCCGTATGTCGCGGCCGGCGTGTATGCTCATGTGCTGGTCAAGCCGTTCAAGCAAGTCCTGCCTTGATTTGTGGTGCGCTGAACCAATTGGCTTCAGCGCACTCCTAAACGCTCATTATTCCCGGTAACCTGCCGACAACGTTCTGAATATTCGTGTGGAATCAGGAGTTCCGATGCGCTTACGTCAGTTGTGTCTGTTGGCAGTGTTAATGATCGGGGCTACGGCCCACGCTGAAGAAACCTCGAACACCGGCAGTTCCACGCCCCTGTCCTTGAGTGCCGGCAGCCAGATCACCGATTTGCAGCAACGTTTGAAAGAAAGCGAACGGCAGCGGGATGAACTGAGCAAGCAATTGCAAAGCGCTGATGCCACCCGGGAAAGTACCCAACTGAGTAAACTGCGCCAGGAGAACCAACGCCTGGTCCAGCAACTCAAAGAAGCACAGGGCGGTGCCTTGCCACGCTGGCTTACCGAGCAACAGCAATGGTTCGTGACCGGTGGAGCAGTCGCATTGATCGCCCTGCTGTGCGGGATCTTCGCCAGTGGCGGGCACCGGCGCCGTCGACAATGGCTAAATTGAGTGAGTCATGAGCGAGCTGTTACTGATAGATGATGACCAGGAGCTCTGTGAGCTGCTGACCAGTTGGTTGAGCCAGGAAGGTTTCCAGGTGCGCGCCTGCCATGACGGCTTGAGCGCCCGCAAGGCTTTGGCCGATGCCGCCCCGGCGGCCGTGGTGCTCGACGTGATGCTGCCCGACGGCAGCGGCCTGGAGCTGCTCAAGCAATTGCGCAGCGACCACCCGGAGCTGCCGGTGCTGATGCTCTCGGCTCGCGGCGAACCGCTGGACCGGATCCTCGGCCTGGAACTGGGCGCCGACGACTACCTGGCCAAACCCTGCGATCCTCGTGAACTGACCGCCCGCCTGCGCGCTGTGCTGCGCCGCAGTCACCCGGCCGCTGTGTCTACACAGCTGGAACTGGGTGACCTGTGCTTCAGCCCGGTGCGTGGCGTGGTCACTATCGATGAACAGGAATTTGCCCTGACCGTTTCCGAAAGCCGTCTGCTGGAAGCCTTGCTGCGCCAGCCGGGCGAGCCGCTGGACAAGCAGGAACTGGCGCAAATCGCCCTGGGCCGCAAGCTGACCCTGTATGACCGCAGCCTGGACATGCACGTCAGCAACCTGCGCAAGAAGATCGGCCCGCACCCGGATGGCCGGCCACGAATCGTGGCGCTGCGTAGCCGCGGCTACTACTACAGCCTCTAAGCACAACACCTGTCCCCTGTGAGAGCTGTCGAGCCTTGGCGAGGCTGCGATGGCATTACCCCGGTGCAACGGATAGACCGCGGTGCCTGCATCGCAGCCTCGCCAAGGCTCGACAGCTCCCACACATGATCTCCCCTGCCGGGATAGTTTTGTCAGCCCCGCCCAAATTCCTCTTTACCCAAGCTTTACCGTCCCCTGACTGCCGCTGACCTTGTTCTCCGTAATCTACTCACATCCGGACTCACCGGAATAGAGACAGGAGAATCACCATGCGCAAGACCCTTATCGCTCTGATGTTCGCCGCTGCCCTGCCCACCGTTGCCATGGCGGCCATGCCAGAAGGCCCGGGCCCGATGGGCGGCCCTGAAGGCCACATGATGGGTGGCCCAGGCCACGGCGGTGAACACGGCATGCGCGGCAAAGGTGGGCCTTTCGGCCAACTGGACCTGAGCCCTGAACAGCGCCAGCAGATCGGCAAATTGATGGGCGAGCAGTGGCACGCTCGCAAAGAGCTGGTCAAAAAGTACCTGGATAAACTCCCGGCCGCTGACCAGAAAGCCATGCAAGACGAAATGGCTGCCGGCAAACAGAAAACCCAGGCCGACATCCGTGCCGTGCTGAAACCCGATCAACAGAAGAAATTCGACGAGATCGTGAAGAAACAAGCCGAGCGCCGCGCCGAGTGGAAGGAATTCCAGGCCTGGAAAGCCCAACAGCCGCAAAAAGCGCAATAATGATCTAGCTTCACTCCCAGCCCAGTGGCCAACGCCGCTGGGCTTTTCCTGTTTGAGGGTTTCTTGTGCGTTCATTGTTCTGGCGCGTCCTAGCCAGCTTCTGGCTGGCCATCGCCCTGGTTGCCGGGTTGTCGATCCTGCTTGGGCATATGCTCAACCAGGACGCCTGGATTCTCAGCCGCCACCCCGGGCTCAATAACCTCGCGCAGGAATGGACGCAGCTCTATGAGGCCCAAGGCGAGGACGCCGCCCAGGAGTTGCTGCAGCAGCGCAAGCGCCAGTACCACATCGACGTGCAAGTGCTTAACGAAAGCGGAGAGCCCGTGGTGCTCGGCACCTTCCCGCGCCGCGCCGCCGCCCTCGAAGCCCGACAAAAAGACAGCCAGGACCGCCATCTGCCCTGGCGGCGCCTGACCGCCGAGTACACCAGTGAAAAAACCGGCGACACTTACCTGCTGATCTACCGCATTCCCCACCCGGAACTGGACGCCTGGCACCGCAACAGCCTGCTCTGGCCATTGAGTGCCCTGGCGATCGCGTTGGTGGTGCTGACCCTGTTCAGTTTACTGGTGACGCTGTCCATCACCCGCCCCCTCAGCCGCCTGCGCGGCGCAGTGCACGACCTGGGCCAGACCACCTACCAGCAGAACAGCCTGGCGCGGCTGGCCAACCGTCGCGACGAATTCGGCGTACTGGCCACCGACTTCAACCGCATGGGCGCCCGCCTGCAAAGCCTGATTGGCAGCCAGCGCCAATTGCTGCGGGACGTGTCCCACGAACTGCGCTCGCCCCTGGCCCGGCTGCGGATCGCCTTGGCCCTGGCAGAACGTGCCACCCCCGAGGCACGGGAGAAACTCTGGCCGCGCCTGACCCGCGAATGCGACCGCCTTGAAGCGCTGATCAGCGAAATCCTGGTACTCGCCCGGGTGGATGCCGACAACGCCAGCGCCGAAGACATCGACCTCAACCCTTTACTCCGGACCCTGCAAAAAGACGCCTTGCTCGGCGCGCCGGACCAACCCGTGCAGCTCGATGCCGAGGCCGGGCTGCAACTCAAGGGCTGGCCGACCATGATCGAACGCGCCGTGGACAACCTGCTGCGCAACGCCCAGCGCTTCAACCCGCCGGGCCAACCGATTGAAATGGACGCCAGACGCCAGGGCGACCGCATTGTGATCAGCGTGCGCGACCACGGCCCCGGCGTGGACGCCGAACACCTGAAGCAACTGGGCGAGCCGTTTTACCGCGCCCCGGGGCAAACCGCCCAGGGCCACGGCCTGGGCCTGGCCATCGCGCGGCGCGCCGCAGAACGTCATGGCGGCAGCCTGATCCTGGCCAATCATCAAGGCGGCGGTTTTATCGCCAGCGTGGATTTACCGCTGGAGCCTGGGGTTGTCATTCAACCCTGATGATCTTCTATGATGGTCCTTCTCATAAGGAGGGCCTTTGATGACTGATCTGCTCACCCCCATCCAGGAAGCACTCGACTTACCCGTCACCCCGCTGGCCTTTACCGAAGCCGGCGCCCTGCCCTCGACCTTTGCCGTCACCGAACTGGCCAGCGCCAGCATCGGTGCGGCGGGCCAGGCGGTTGCCCAGTTGCTGCTACAGCAAACCGGGCGCCTGCCCTCGGTGACCGTGGACCGGCGCCTCGCCTCATTCTGGTTCTCCTCATCCCTGCGTCCCGATGGCTGGACCACACCGCCGCTGTGGGACCCGATTGCCGGCGACTACGCCTGCGCCGATGGCTGGATTCGCCTGCACACCAATGCGCCACACCATCGAGCCGCCGCTGAACGCGTACTCGGGCAGGTCGCTGACCGTGATGCGATGGCCGCGAAGGTCGCCCAATGGAACGCCGCCGAACTGGAACAGGCGATTGTCGAAGCCAACGGCTGTGCGGCGCAGATGCGCTCGTGGCCAGACTGGCAGCTGCACCCACAAGGTTTGGCGGTCAATCAGGAACCGCTGGTCCATCGCCAGACCTTTGCAGCCCTCAGCGACAAACCCTGGCTGGGCTCGGTGGCAAGGCCATTGGCGGGGATCAAGGTGCTGGACCTGACGCGCGTATTGGCCGGCCCCACTGCCAGTCGCTTTCTGGCAGGCCTTGGCGCCGATGTACTGCGCATCGACTCCCCTGACTGGAACGAACCCGGCGTCGTACCGGAAATGACCCTGGGCAAACGCTGCGCCCGCCTGGACCTGAAGAACGCCGACGACCGCAAGACCTTCGAAAACCTGCTGAAGGACACCGACATTCTGCTGCACGGCTACCGCGCCGATGCCCTGGAGCAGTTAGGCTACGGTGAGGCCGCGCTACAAGCCATCGCTCCCGGCCTGATCGACGCCAGCCTCAATGCCTATGGCTGGAGCGGCCCATGGCGCAATCGCCGAGGGTTCGACAGCCTGGTGCAGATGAGTACCGGGATTGCCGAGGCCGGCAGGCAGTGGAAAAAGTCGGACAAGCCGGTGCCGCTGCCATTGCAGGCACTGGATCACGCCACCGGGTATTTGATGGCGGCCAGTGCAATCCAGGCCTTGAGTGAGCGATTGAAATCCGGGCGCGGCGGTTCAGCGCTGCTGTCCCTCGCGCGCACGGCAAAACTGTTGGTGGACGCAGGGCAAGTCCCGGAACAACTACCGCTGCGAGCCGAAGAACCGGGCGATCAAGGCTTGGTGGTGGAGCAAACAGCCTGGGGCCCGGCCCACCGGTTGCTGCCCCCGGTGACCATCAGCGGGACACCGTTGCAGTGGGATTTGCCAGCAGGTGAACTGGGTTCACATCGGGCGAAGTGGTGACCAGGATCCTGTGGCGAGGGAGCTTGCTCCCGCTGGACTGCGCAGCAGGCCCCTGCTTTGGGGTCAATGGGGCCGCTTCGCGCCCCAGCGGGAGCAAGCTCCCTCGCCACAGGTATGCAGAATCAATCCACCCGGCTCAGTGATGTCCACAAATGCTGCGCCGCATAGGCTCTAAGCGGTCGCCAGGCCTCGGCCCGCGCCAGCAACTGGCGTGGGCTCACCGGCCCGCCTTCCAGCGCCACCAACGCATTGATCAAGGCGATATCCCCCGAGGCAAACGCGTCCTGCTCGCGCATCTGGCGCATGGCGATGTACTGCGCCGTCCAGTCACCAATCCCCGGTAATGCCACCAGCCGCGCCACCCCCTCCTTCAGGCTCGCCTTCGGCTGGAAAACCTGCGGGTCATCCAGTAAGGCCTGGGCCACAGCCGACAAGGTGCGCCCACGACTTTTTGGCATGCCGAGGGTTGCCAGGTCCGCCGCCGCCAGCACCTCGGCTGAAGGAAACACATGGGTCACACCGGCATGGGGCGTCACCAACGGCGTGCCGTACTGCGCCACCAGCTTGCCCGCCAGCTTGATCGCCGCTACCACGGTAATCTGCTGGCCCAACACCGCACGGATCGCCAACTCCAGCCCATCCCAGGTTCCCGGCACCCGCAGGCCGGGACGCGCCGCAACCAACCTCGCCATCAAAGGATCAGTCGCCAGTTGCCGGTTGATCCGTTTCGGGTCAGCCGACAGGTCAAACATGTCACGCAACCGCTGCTTGATCTCCGGCAACGCCGCCTGATTGGGGAAGTCCACCGTGACTTCAAGCCAATCACCGGCCCCCGGCGCCACGCTGAGCCACCCCTGCTGACCGTCGACACTGATACTGCGCGAGTACACGCCGCCGTCCACCGTCTCCAACCCGCTGATCGCCCGCGCCGACAAAAAGCCCAGCATGGCCGCCCAGTCATACGGTGCCTGATACGCCAGCTGCATCCTCACAACGACAACACTCCGCTGTACAACCCATACGCCGCCAGGCTCGCCCCGGCGATCACGCAGGCGAAAATGCCCTTTTCCAGGTGGGTAAACAAGGGCTGGCCCTGTTCACGCTTGGCCAGGGCAAACAGGATCACCCCCGGCGCATACAGCAACGCCGACAGCAGCAGGTACTTCAAACCACCGGCGTAAAGCAGCCACACTGCGTAAGCCAGGGCGATCAGGCTCACCAGCAGGTCCTTCAAGCGTTCGCCATGGGCACCTTCGTAGGTTTCACCGCGCCCGCTCAACAGCACCGCATAAGCCGCCGACCACAGGTAGGGTACCAAAATCATTGAGGACGCCAGGTAGATCAGGGTGGTGTAGGTGCTTTCCGAAAACAGCGTGATCACCAGAAACAGCTGGATCATCACATTGGTCAGCCACAATGCATTGACCGGCACCTGATTGACGTTTTCCTTTTTCAGGAACGCGGGCATGGTCTTGTCATGGGCGGTGGCATAGAGAATTTCAGCGCAGAGCAACGCCCACGACAGCAACGCCCCCAGCAGCGAAACCGCCAGCCCGACGCTGATCAACAGCGCGCCCCAGGGGCCGACGATATGTTCCAGCACCCCGGCCAGGGACGGGTTTTGCAGGTTGGCCAGTTCCGGCTGGCTCATGATCCCAAGGGACAGCAGGTTGACCAACACCAGCAGCGCCAACACGCCAAGAAAGCCAATCACCGTGGCCCGCCCCACGTCCGAGCGTTTCTCGGCCCGCGCAGAGTAGACGCTGGCGCCCTCGATGCCGATAAACACAAACACCGTGACCAGCATCATGTTGCGCACCTGGTCCACCACGCCGCCGAACTCAGGGTTGCTCAGGCCCCAGATATCCCGAGTAAAGATGTCGGCCTTGAACGCCACCGCGGCGATCACGATAAACATCACCAACGGCACGATCTTGGCCACGGTGGTGATCTGGTTGATGAACGCCGCCTCCTTGATCCCGCGCATCACCAGGAAATGCACAGCCCACAGCAATACTGACGCACAGCCGATGGCCACCGGGGTATTGCCCTGGCCGAACACCGGGAAGAAGTAGCCCAGGGTACTGAATAGCAACACGAAGTAACCGACGTTGCCCATCCAGGCACTGATCCAGTAACCCCAGGCGGATGAGAAACCCATGTAGTCGCCAAACCCGGCCTTGGCGTAGGCGTAGACCCCGGAATCCAGCTCAGGCTTGCGGTTGGCCAGGGTTTGAAACACGAAGGCCAGGGTCAACATGCCCACTGCGGTAATTCCCCAGCCAATCAACACCGCGCCCACTTCAGCCCGCGCCGCCATGTTCTGGGGCAACGAGAAGATCCCACCGCCGATCATCGAGCCCACCACCAGGGCGATCAAGGCGTTGAGGCGAAGCTTTTCTGACGCTTGGGACATGGATATTCCTGAAATAAAGAAACAGCGGTTGAGGCCACAAGCGTGCACTCAACTAATTTATCTAACGCCAGCAGCGTTTATTAGATATAGCGAATAAACCCTCACGCCTCATAACTTAAAGGCATGACAGTAAATAACCTTCAGACAAATTTATAATTTAAATAATGATTGAACTTTCGCGACAGTGAAGCGTTGCACACACCCTTTCCAAAAAGTTTGCATATCTGAAAAAAAGAACTAGCTTCAACCGTCCATACTAATGAGAAAACCTACTGTTTGAGACGTAGAAGCGCTCTACAACGAGCCTCTGCGTGGCGCCTGAGTGCCCGTACCTTTCATCATAAGTCATTAATTCACAATGGAATGTGCCAATGAAGTGATCTGAGTCAGCTGTTTGATTAGCGCACGGATTTATTCTGTGGTCTCTCTTCTCCTGCATTGGAGTCATGCGATGTCTGATTCTCCCGGAAAACTTCGATTAGGCGCACTGGTTGCACTTGTTGTGGGATCAATGATTGGTGGCGGGATCTTCTCACTGCCGCAAAACATGGCGGCCAGCGCCGATGTCGGCTCGGTATTGATTGGTTGGGTGATTACCGCCGTGGGCATGTTGACCCTGGCCTTCGTGTTCCAGACCCTGGCCAATCGCAAGCCCAACCTCGACGGGGGGGTGTACGCCTACGCCAAGGCCGGGTTTGGCGACTACATGGGATTCTCATCCGCCTGGGGTTACTGGATCAGCGCCTGGCTGGGCAACGTCGGCTACTTTGTGCTGCTGTTCAGCACCCTCGGTTACTTCTTTCCGATCTTCGGCGAAGGCAACACCCCGGCGGCGGTGATCGGCGCGTCGGTGCTGCTGTGGGCCGTGCATTTTTTGGTACTGCGCGGGATCAAGGAAGCCGCGTTTATCAACCTGGTGACCACCGTCGCGAAGGTGGTGCCACTGGTGCTGTTCGTGTTGATCGCGCTCTTCGCATTCAAACTGGACATCTTCACCGCTGACATCTGGGGTGCGAAAAACCCGGACCTGGGCAGCGTGATGAACCAGGTGCGCAACATGATGCTGGTCACCGTCTGGGTGTTCATCGGCATTGAAGGCGCGAGCATCTTCTCGTCCCGCGCCGAAAAACGCTCCGACGTCGGTAAGGCCACGGTGATTGGTTTTATCACCGTGCTGCTGTTCCTGATGCTGGTGAACGTGCTGTCCCTGGGGATCATGACCCAACCGGAACTGGCCAAGCTGCAGAACCCTTCGATGGCCGCCGTGCTGGAGCATGTGGTGGGTCACTGGGGCGCGGTGCTGATCAGCGTCGGCTTGATCATCTCCTTGCTCGGGGCGCTGCTGTCGTGGGTACTGCTGTGCGCGGAGATCATGTTCGCCGCCGCCAAGGACCACACCATGCCGGAGTTCCTGCGTAAGGAAAACGCCAACCACGTGCCGGCCAACGCCCTGTGGCTGACCAACGCCATGGTGCAGATTTTCCTGGTGATCACACTGTTCTCGGCCAGCACTTACCTGTCGCTGATCTACCTCGCCACCTCGATGATCCTGGTGCCTTACCTGTGGTCGGCGGCCTATGCACTGCTGCTGGCGGTGCGCGGTGAAACCTATGAAAGCGCCCCGGGCGAACGCCGCAAAGACCTGCTGATCGGCGCCATCGCGTTGATCTACGCGGTCTGGCTGCTGTACGCCGGTGGCACCAAGTACCTGTTGCTGTCCGCCCTGCTCTACGCCCCCGGCGTGATCCTGTTCGCCATGGCCAAGCATGAACTGGGCAAACCGATTTTCACCAACGTCGAGAAGCTGATTTTCGCCGCGGTCGTCGTAGGCGCCCTCGTGGCGGGCTATGGCCTCTACTCCGGCTTCCTGACCCTGTAATTATTGTTCACTGGAGGATCTGTAATGACCACGGAAAAAGTGAAGTACGGCGTACATTCCGAAGCCGGCAAACTGCGCAAAGTCATGGTGTGTTCCCCAGGTTTGGCCCACCAGCGGCTGACCCCCAACAACTGCGATGAACTGCTGTTCGATGACGTGCTGTGGGTAGCCCAGGCCAAGCGCGACCACTTCGACTTCGTGACCAAGATGCGCGAGCGCGACATCGATGTGCTGGAAATGCACAACCTGCTGACCGACATCGTCGCCATCCCCGAAGCGCTGGACTGGATCCTGGCGCGCAAGATCACCGCCAATCAGGTCGGCCTGGGGCTGGTCAATGAAGTCAGCTCGTGGCTGCGCAGCCTGGAGCCGCGCAAAGTCGCCGAGTTCCTGATCGGTGGCGTGTCGGCCGATGACCTGCCGAGCAGCTTCGGCGGCAAGACCATCGAGATGTTCCGCGACTTCCTCGGCCACTCAAGCTTCATTCTGCCGCCGCTGCCGAACACCCAGTTCACCCGCGACACCACCTGCTGGATCTACGGCGGCGTGACGCTGAACCCGATGTACTGGCCGGCACGACGCCAGGAAACCCTGCTGGCCAGCGCCATCTACAAATTCCACCCCGAGTTCACCAACGCCGACTTCCAGGTGTGGTACGGCGACCCGGACCAGGAACACGGCAATGCCACCCTGGAAGGCGGCGACGTGATGCCGATCGGTAACGGCGTGGTGTTGATCGGCATGGGCGAGCGTTCCTCGCGCCAGGCCATCGGCCAACTTGCCCTGAACCTGTTCAAGCACAAAGCCGTAGAACGCGTAATTGTCGCCGGCCTGCCGAAATCCCGCGCGGCGATGCACCTCGACACCGTGTTCAGCTTCTGCGACCGCGACCTGGTCACGATCTTCCCGGAAGTGGTCAACCAGATCGTCGCCTTCACCCTGCGCCCGGACGAGACCAAGCCCGGCGGCATCGATATCCAACGCGAAAAAACCAACTTCCTCGACACCGTCGCCGCCGCCCTGAACCTCAAGGCCCTGCGCGTGGTGGAAACCGGTGGCAACAGCTTCGCCGCCGAGCGCGAGCAGTGGGATGACGGCAACAACGTGGTGGCCGTGGAGCCTGGCGTAGTGATCGGCTACGACCGCAACACCTACACCAACACCCTGTTGCGCAAGGCCGGTGTGGAAGTCATCACCATCAGCGCCGGCGAACTCGGCCGCGGCCGTGGCGGCGGCCACTGCATGACCTGCCCGATCATTCGCGACCCAATCGACTACTAAGGAGATCCATCATGGCTTTCAACATGCGCAACCGCAGCCTGCTGTCGCTGATGCATCACACCACCCGCGAACTGCACTACCTGATCGACCTGTCCCGCGACCTCAAGCGCGCCAAATACACCGGCACCGAGCGTCCGCACCTGAAGGGCAAAAACATCGCGTTGATCTTCGAAAAAACCTCGACCCGCACCCGTTGCGCGTTCGAAGTCGCGGCCCACGACCAGGGTGCCCACGTCACCTACATCGACCCGGTGTCGTCGCAGATCGGCCACAAGGAAAGCATGAAAGACACCGCCCGCGTCCTCGGCCGGATGTTCGATGCCATCGAGTACCGTGGCTTTGAACAGGAAATCGTCGAAGAACTGGCCAAGTTCGCCGGCGTGCCGGTGTTCAACGGCCTGACCGCTGAATTCCACCCGACCCAAATGATCGCCGACACCCTGACCATGCGCGAGCACAGTGACAAGCCGCTGCATGACATCAGCTACGCCTACCTCGGCGACGCCCGTTACAACATGGGCAATTCGCTGCTGATGATCGGCGCCAAGCTGGGCATGGACGTGCGCATTGGCGCACCGAAAGCCCTGTGGCCCCATGCTGATTTCATCAAGCAGTGCCAGGAATTCGCCGAAGAAAGCGGCGCGCGCATCACCATCACCGAAGACCCGAAGGAAGCGGTGAAAGGCGTGGACTTCATCCACACCGATATCTGGGTGTCCATGGGCGAGCCGGTGGAAGCGTGGGACGAGCGCATCGAGCAACTGCTGCCGTACCAGGTCAACGCCAAGATGATGAAAGCTTCGGGCAACCCACGGGTGAAATTCATGCACTGCCTGCCGGCGTTCCACAACAGTGAAACCAAGGTCGGCAAGGACATCGCCGCGCGTTATCCGAACCTGGCCAACGGTGTGGAAGTGACCGAAGAAGTGTTTGAGTCCCCGGCCAATATCGCCTTTGAGCAGGCTGAGAATCGCATGCATACCATCAAGGCGATCCTGGTGTCGGCGTTGGCGGATATCTAAACCCACAACACAGTCAATGTGGGAGCGGGCTTGCTCGCGAAGGCGGCGTGTCAGTCGCTGCATCTTTCGCCGATACACCGCTTTCGCGAGCAAGCCCGCTCCCACATTTTGTCCTGTGTTCACAAGGCCGAATTTTAGAAGGATTGAATTATGCGTATCGTCGTTGCACTGGGCGGCAACGCCCTTCTGCGCCGTGGTGAACCCATGACCGCAGACAATCAACGGGCCAATATCCGCATCGCCACCGAACAGATCGCCAAGATCCACAGCGGCAACGAGCTGGTGATTGCCCACGGCAATGGCCCGCAAGTGGGCCTGCTGTCGCTGCAAGCGGCGGCTTACACCCAGGTGTCGCCCTACCCACTGGACGTGCTGGGCGCCGAAACCGAAGGCATGATCGGCTACATCATCGAACAGGAACTGGGCAACCTGCTGGACTTCGAGGTGCCGTTCGCCACGCTGTTGACCCAGGTCGAAGTGGACGCCAAGGACCCGGCTTTCCAGAACCCGACCAAACCCATCGGCCCGGTCTACGCCAAGGCCGAAGCGGAAAAACTTGCCGCGGAAAAAGGCTGGGCGATTGCCCCCGATGGCGACAAGTATCGCCGCGTGGTGGCCAGCCCACGGCCGAAGCGGATCTTTGAAATCCGCCCGATCCAGTGGCTGCTGGAAAAAGGCAGCATCGTGATCTGCGCCGGCGGCGGCGGGATTCCGACGATGTATGGCGAAGACGGCAAGCTCCAGGGCATTGAAGCGGTGATCGACAAAGACCTGTGCTCCTCCTTGCTGGCCGGGCAACTGGACGCCGATTTGTTGGTGATCGCCACCGACGTCAATGCCGCGTTTATCGACTTCGGCAAGCCCACTCAGAAAGCCATCGGCCAGGCGCATCCGGACGAAATCGAAAAGCTCGGCTTCGCCGCCGGCTCCATGGGCCCCAAGGTCCAGGCCGCCTGCGAGTTCGCCCGCCAGACTGGCAAAACCGCAGTGATCGGTTCACTCTCGGACATCGAAGCGATTGTCCAGGGCACTGCCGGCACGCGAATCAGCACGGCGAAACCCGGAATCACCTACCTGTGAAGTAGAGGAGAAATGCCTATGGCTACCTTTGAACCTGGTCACCTGCACATCGAACGCCACGCGCTGAACAAGGATGACTACAGCTACAACCTGTGCATCGACTACGAAGTCAGCCAGGACCCAAAGGAAGGCAAAGGAATGCTCTTCAAAATGCACGGCTCGGTGCAAGGCAAGGAGCTCAACGAAGAGTTTTTCCTGCCCAAGGACCAGTCGTTCGACTTCGCCCGGCATGCGATGAATATTGCTCAGAAATATGGCATGCCGAAGGTCGCGACGCTCAATGGCCAGATGCACAAGCAGTACGATTTGATGTTTGAGGATGTGCGGCACCAGTTGGATGTGAAGCCGGGAGATCCGGTCAAACCCGAACACCTCGAATAACCCGATTTCCCAAGCACCAACCATCAAATGTGGGAGCGGGCCCGCTCCCACATTTTGATCTCCATCTTCTCCAAGGCATACTTGCCACCTCTCGCTCGCCAGAACCGCTAACCGCCCCATGCGTATCCACGTCAGCTTCATCGACCGCGTCGGCATCACCCAGGAAGTCCTGGCCTTGCTCGGTGGGCGCAATCTCAACCTGGATGCGGTGGAAATGGTTCCGCCCAACGTCTACATCGACGCGCCGACCTTGAGCGCCGAGGTGCTGGAAGAACTGCGCGACGCACTGTTCAGCGTGCGCGGCGTGCAAGCCGTGACCGTGGTCGACATCCTCCCCGGCCAACGCCAGCACTTGCAACTCGACGCCTTGCTGGCCGCCATGACCGACCCGGTACTGGCCCTGGACAGCGCGGGCAAGATCCTCCTGGCCAACCCGGCCCTGATCGCCTTGTACGGCCGAGAGCCCGCAGGGGAAAGCATCAACGAACTGTTCGACGACCCAACGCTGCTGGCCACCCTGCTGGAACACGGCTTTCGCCTGGCCCTGCGGGAAATCAGCGTCAACGGCCAGACCTTGCTGCTGGACGCCACGCCGATCACCGATGCCGGCGCCCTGCTGACCCTGTACCAACCCAACCGCATCGGCGAACAACTCTCGGCGCTGCACCACGACCATGCCGAAGGTTTCGATGCGCTGCTGGGCGAGTCCCCGGCAATCCGCACCCTCAAGGCGCGGGCGCAACGGGTGGCGGCGCTGGATGCACCGTTGTTGATCCAGGGCGAGACCGGCACCGGCAAGGAACTGGTGGCCCGCGCCTGCCACGCCATCAGCGCGCGGCACAGTGCGCCGTTCCTGGCCCTGAACTGCGCGGCGCTGCCGGAAAACCTGGCCGAGAGCGAACTGTTCGGCTACGCCCCCGGCGCATTCACCGGCGCCCAGCGTGGCGGCAAGCCGGGGCTGATGGAACTGGCGAACCAGGGCACGGTGTTCCTCGACGAGATCGGCGAGATGTCGCCGTACTTGCAGGCCAAGCTGCTGCGGTTTCTCAACGACGGCAGCTTCCGTCGGGTAGGCGGCGACCGTGAGGTGAAGGTCAATGTGCGGATCCTCAGCGCCACCCACCGCGACCTGGAAAAAATGGTCAGCGAAGGCACCTTCCGCGAAGACCTGTTCTACCGCCTCAATGTGCTCAACGTCGAAGTGCCGCCCCTGCGCGAGCGCGGCCAGGACATCCTGCTGCTGGCCCGCTACTTCATGCAGCAGGCCTGCGCACAGATCCAGCGCCCGGTCTGCCGCCTGGCGCCGGGCACCTACCCTGCGCTGCTGGGCAACCGCTGGCCGGGCAACGTGCGGCAGTTGCAGAACGTGATCTTCCGCGCCGCAGCCATTTGCGAAAGCAGCCTGGTGGATATTGGCGACCTGGATATCGCCGGCACCTCGGTGGCGCGCCAGAGCGATGGTGAAGTCGACAGCCTGGAGCAGGCAGTGGAAGACTTCGAGCGCGGGTTGCTGGAGAAGCTCTATATCAGCTATCCGTCCACTCGCCAGCTGGCGAGCCGCCTGCAAACCTCCCACACCGCCATCGCCCATCGCTTGCGCAAGTACGGCATTCCCAACAAGCCCTGACTGAACGCGGTCAACATGTGGGAGCGGGCTTGCTCGCGAATGCATTGGGTCAGTCAATACATTCGGCACTGACATACCGCTTTCGCGAGCAAGCCCGCTCCCACATTTGATCTACGGCGCCCTCAAAAGCGACCTCCGTCTGTACTGAAAGCGCTACAGCGGAACGATATCGATACACACCGCCCCAGCCGTCGCTATGCAAGGCTTTGATCCTCATAGTCTTTTTTTCACCCTCTCAGCTGTAGCGATATCGCTACAGCCAGCGTTCAGACATCGCCAACCATAATCAGTAACCAATTGTTTTATAAGAATAAAAAAACATTGGCCGCGATTTTGCTAAGCAACTCCCCATTATTCCAATCCCGTCCACCAGACGAATCTGGCCCTGAGGAGTTTCCATGAGCGAGTTGCGCTTTACTGAAGATCACGAATGGCTGCGCGCCGAAGCCGACGGCAGCGTTACCGTGGGCATTACCGCTTTTGCGCAGAACGCGCTGGGTGATGTGGTTTTCGTGCAACTGCCTGAACTGCAGGCCTACGACAAGGGCGCAGAAGCCTCCACCGTTGAGTCGGTCAAGGCAGCCAGCGGCGTGTACATGCCGCTGGACGGCGAAGTCCTCGAAGTGAACGACAAGCTGGACGGCAGCCCCGAACTGGTCAACGAAGACCCGATGGGCGAAGGCTGGTTCTTCCGCTTTAAACCGGCTGATGCCGATGCAGTAGCTAAGCTGTTGGATCAGGATGCGTATGACCGCCTGATCAAAGCCAACGCTGAAGCCTGAGGAGCGCGCCATGACTAATCTGACCACCGCCAACGAATTCATTGCCCGCCACATCGGCCCGCGCCAGGACGACGAGCAACACATGCTCGCCACCCTGGGCTTTGATTCCCTGGAAGCCCTGAGCGCCAGCGTGATCCCGGAAAGCATCAAGGGCACCGCCGTGCTGGGCCTGAGTGATGGCCTGAGCGAAGCCGACGCACTGGCGTCGATCAAGGCGATTGCCGCCAAGAACGAGCTGTTCAAGACCTACATCGGCCAGGGCTACTACAACTGCCACACACCGTCGCCGATCCTGCGCAACCTCCTGGAAAACCCGGCCTGGTACACCGCCTACACGCCGTATCAGCCTGAGATTTCCCAGGGCCGCCTGGAGTCGCTGCTGAACTTCCAGACCCTGATCAGCGACCTCACCGGCCTGCCGATCGCCAACGCCTCGCTGCTGGACGAAGCCACCGCCGCTGCCGAAGCCATGACCTTCTGCAAGCGCCTGAGCAAGAACAAAGGCAGCAACGCGTTCTTCGCCTCCGTGCACAGCCACCCGCAAACCCTCGACGTACTGCGCACCCGTGCCGAGCCACTGGGCATCGACGTAGTCGTGGGCGACGAGCGTGAACTGACCGACGTCAGCGCCTTCTTCGGCGCCCTGCTGCAATACCCGGCGAGCAACGGTGACGTGTTCGACTACCGCGAACTGACCGAGCGTTTCCACGCCGCCAACGCACTGGTGGCCGTGGCCGCCGACCTGCTGGCCCTGACGCTGCTGACCCCGCCGGGCGAGTTCGGCGCCGACGTGGCCATCGGCAGCGCGCAACGCTTCGGCGTGCCGCTGGGCTTCGGTGGCCCGCACGCGGCGTACTTCTCTACCAAGGATGCGTTCAAGCGCGACATGCCGGGCCGTCTGGTCGGTGTGTCCGTCGACCGTTTCGGCAAGCCGGCCCTGCGCCTGGCCATGCAGACCCGCGAGCAACATATCCGCCGCGAGAAAGCCACCAGCAACATCTGCACCGCCCAAGTGCTGTTGGCCAACATCGCCAGCATGTACGCCGTGTATCACGGCCCGAAAGGCCTGACCCAGATTGCCAACCGCATCCATCACCTGACCGCGATCTTCGCCAAAGGCTTGAGCGCATTGGGCCTGGCAGTTGAACAAGCCCACTTCTTCGACACCCTGACCCTCCAGACCGGCGCGCAAACCGCCGCCCTGCACGACAAGGCCCGCGCCCAGCGCATCAACCTGCGTGTGGTCGATGGCGAACGCCTTGGCCTGTCGGTGGACGAAACCACCTCCCAGGCCGATATCGAAACCCTGTGGAGCGTATTCGCCGACGGCAAAGCCCTGCCAGACTTCGCCGCATTGGCTGCCAGCGTTGAAAGCACCCTGCCGGCCGCGCTGCTGCGCCAGTCGCCGATCCTCAGCCACCCGGTGTTCAACCGCTATCACTCCGAAACCGAGCTGATGCGCTACCTGCGCAAGCTGGCCGACAAGGACCTGGCCCTGGATCGCACCATGATCCCGCTGGGCTCGTGCACCATGAAGCTCAACGCCGCCAGCGAAATGATCCCGGTGACCTGGGCCGAGTTCGGTGCCCTGCACCCGTTCGCCCCCGCCTCGCAAAGCGCCGGCTACCAGCAACTGACCACCGAACTGGAAGCCATGCTCTGCGCAGCCACCGGTTACGACGCGATCTCCCTGCAACCGAACGCCGGTTCCCAGGGCGAGTATGCCGGCCTGCTGGCCATCCGTGCCTATCACCAGAGCCGTGGCGAAGAGCGCCGCGACATCTGCCTGATCCCGTCGTCGGCCCACGGCACCAACCCGGCCACCGCCAACATGGCCGGCATGCGCGTGGTGGTCACCGCTTGCGATGCCCGCGGTAACGTCGACATCGAAGACCTGCGCGCCAAGGCTATCGAGCACCGCGAACACCTCGCCGCGCTGATGATCACCTACCCGTCCACCCACGGCGTGTTCGAAGAAGGCATCCGCGAAATCTGCGGGATCATTCACGACAACGGCGGCCAGGTGTACATCGACGGCGCCAACATGAACGCGATGGTCGGCCTCTGTGCCCCGGGCAAGTTCGGCGGCGACGTGTCCCACCTCAACCTGCACAAGACCTTCTGCATTCCCCACGGTGGTGGCGGCCCGGGCGTTGGCCCGATTGGCGTCAAATCCCACCTGACGCCGTTCCTGCCCGGCCATGCCGCGATGGAACGCAAGGAAGGCGCGGTCTGTGCCGCACCGTTCGGCAGCGCGAGCATCCTGCCGATCACCTGGATGTACATCAGCATGATGGGAGGCGCGGGCCTCAAGCGCGCTTCGCAGCTGGCGATCCTGAATGCCAACTACATTTCCCGCCGCCTGGAAGAGCACTACCCAGTGCTGTACACCGGCAGCAATGGCCTGGTGGCCCACGAATGCATCCTCGACCTGCGCCCGTTGAAAGACAGCAGCGGCATCAGCGTGGATGACGTGGCCAAGCGTCTGATCGACTTTGGTTTCCACGCCCCGACCATGTCGTTCCCGGTAGCCGGCACCCTGATGATCGAGCCGACCGAAAGCGAATCCCGGGAAGAACTGGACCGCTTCTGCGACGCGATGATAGCCATCCGCGAAGAGATTCGCGCAGTGGAAAACGGCTCCCTGGACAAGGACGACAACCCGCTGAAGAACGCACCACACACTGCCGCGGAACTGGTTGGCGAATGGAGCCACCCATACAGCCGCGAGCAAGCGGTGTACCCGGTGGCGTCGTTGATCGAAGCCAAGTACTGGCCGCCGGTTGGCCGGGTCGACAACGTGTTTGGCGATCGCAATTTGGTGTGCGCTTGCCCGTCGATCGAGAGCTACGCGTAACCTAATGTGGGAGCGGGCTTGCTCGCGAATGCGGAGTGTCAGTTGATACATCTGGTGACTGACCCACCGCTTTCGCGAGCAAGCCCGCTCCCACAATTGGACCGAGTACATCCGATAAATAATAAGAAACCGGAGAACAACCATGTCTTTAAGCGTGTTCGACCTGTTCAAGATTGGCATCGGCCCCTCCAGCTCCCACACCGTCGGCCCGATGCGCGCTGCCGCTCGATTCGTCGAGGGACTGAAGCGCGACAACCTGTTGGGCGCCACCACCTGCGTCAAGGTGGAACTCTACGGTTCCCTCGGCGCCACCGGCAAAGGCCACGGCAGTGACAAGGCTGTATTGCTGGGCCTGGAAGGCGAACACCCGGACACCGTGAACACTGAAACCGTTGCCGCCCGCCTGTTGGAAATTCGCGGCAACGCACGCTTGAACCTGCTCGGCGAACACAGCATTGCGTTCAATGAGAAAGAACACCTGGCGATGATTCGCAAACCCCTGCCCTATCATCCCAACGGCATGATCTTCCGCGCTTTCGACGCCGCCGGCCTGCAGATTCGCAGCCGCGAGTACTACTCGGTGGGCGGCGGATTTGTGGTGGATGAAGACGCCGCCGGCCACGACCGTATCGTCGAAGACGCCACGCCCCTGACCTTCCCGTTCAAAAGTGCCAAGGACTTGCTCGGCCATTGCGCCACCTATGGGCTGTCCATCAGCCAGGTGATGCTGACCAATGAAAGCGCCTGGCGCCCGGAAGCGGAAACCCGCGCCGGCCTGCTGAAAATCTGGCAGGTGATGCAGGACTGCGTGGACGCGGGCTGTCGCAACGAAGGGATTTTGCCCGGCGGCCTGAAGGTCAAGCGACGCGCCGCCGCGCTGCATCGCCAACTGTGCAAGCACCCGGAATCGGCGCTGCGTGACCCGTTGTCGGTACTGGATTGGGTCAACCTCTACGCCCTGGCGGTCAACGAAGAAAACGCCAATGGCGGGCGCGTGGTGACTGCGCCCACCAACGGTGCAGCCGGGATTGTGCCGGCGGTGTTGCACTACTACATGCGCTTTATCCCAGGGGCCAGCGAAGACGGCGTGGTGCGTTTCCTGCTCACCGCCGCGGCCATCGGCATTCTGTACAAGGAAAACGCCTCGATCTCCGGCGCCGAAGTCGGCTGCCAGGGGGAAGTCGGCGTGGCCTGCTCCATGGCCGCCGGCGCCCTGTGCGAAGTGTTGGGCGGTACGGTTTCCCAGGTGGAGAACGCCGCCGAGATCGGCATGGAACACAACCTCGGCCTGACCTGCGACCCCATCGGCGGCTTGGTGCAGGTGCCCTGCATCGAGCGCAACGCCATGGGTTCGGTCAAGGCCATCAATGCGGTGCGCATGGCCCTGCGCGGCGACGGGCAACACTTCGTGTCCCTCGACAAGGTCATCCGCACCATGCGCCAGACCGGCGCCGACATGAAAAGCAAATACAAGGAAACCGCCCGTGGCGGTTTGGCGGTCAACATTATCGAGTGCTGACGCCCACCCGCGCGTCCGCACGTTTTTCAGGAGCTGAATATGTCCACCGAAACCCTGTTGAAAACCCCATTGCACGCCCTGCACATCGAGCTGGGCGCGCGCATGGTGCCCTTCGCCGGCTACGACATGCCGGTGCAATACCCGCTGGGCGTGATGAAGGAACACCTGCACACCCGTGAACAGGCCGGGTTGTTCGATGTGTCGCACATGGGCCAGATCCGCCTGACCGGCGCCGGTGCCGCAAAAGCCCTGGAAACCCTGGTGCCGGTGGACATCATCGACCTGCCGGTGGGCATGCAGCGCTATGCGATGTTCACCAACGAGCAAGGCGGCATCCTGGATGACCTGATGGTCGCCAACCTGGGTAACGACGAACTGTTCCTGGTGGTCAACGCCGCCTGCAAGGACCAGGACTTGGCCCACCTGCGCCAGCACATCGGTGACCAGTGCACCATCGAGCCGCTGTTCGAGGAACGCGCCCTGCTGGCCCTGCAAGGCCCGGCCGCGGTCAGCGTGCTGGCGCGCCTGGCACCGGAGGTCAAGCACATGACCTTCATGCAATTCGCACCGACCCGCCTGCTGGGTGTGGACTGCTACGTCAGCCGCTCGGGCTATACCGGCGAAGACGGCTTCGAAATCTCGGTGCCGGCCGCCAGTGCCGAAGCCCTGGCCCGCAGCCTGCTGGCCGAAACCGAAGTGCAGGCCATCGGCCTGGGCGCTCGCGACTCCCTGCGCCTGGAAGCCGGCCTGTGCCTCTACGGCCATGACATGAACACCGAGACCACGCCGATTGAAGCCAGCCTGTTGTGGGCGATTTCCAAGGCCCGTCGCGCGGATGGCGCACGTGCCGGCGGCTTCCCGGGTGCCGACGCAATCTTCACCCAGCAACAAACCGGTGTAAGCCGCAAACGCGTGGGCCTGTTGCCGCAGGAGCGGACACCGGTGCGTGAAGGCGCAGAAATCGTCGACGAACACGGTACCGTGATCGGTAGCGTCTGCAGCGGCGGTTTTGGCCCGAGCCTGGGTGGCCCGCTCGCCATGGGTTACCTGGACAGCGCATTCATCGCACTGGATACCGAAGTGTCTGCCTTGGTACGTGGGAAAAAGGTGCCACTTCGTGTAAGTAAAATGCCATTCGTGCCACAACGTTACTACCGTGGTTGATTGACTGTTCCTATAAGTAACGCGGTTGCGTTAACGTGCACTAATCTGTAACGCAACCGCCACATTAAAGTGCACTGTCGATAGTCAATGTTATGTTCCGTCACCTATAACAAGTGACGAATTCTATCGAATAAAGACGTTCCACATTGTGAACAGAACTGTAATGAACCCGAGCAAAACCTGGGCTTTTCCCGGGGCTTGTTTTTTCTGTCTTAGTTGTCGTAGAGTTTGCCCACTGTGTTTGCATGGGTCGCTTGGAACCTGGACCTGGGCAGTAGCCAAAGTTTGCTACAACCCGTTCGACGTCTCTTACTTTCCTGCAACCCAGCCCAGTACTCTTTCATGTGAAAGGGGCTGTCATTAATTTTTAGCGTCAAGGAAATAAGAAATGTCGAATCGTCAGAGCGGTACCGTCAAGTGGTTTAACGACGAAAAAGGGTTTGGTTTTATCACTCCAGAAAGCGGTCCGGATCTGTTCGTCCACTTCCGCGCTATTCAGGGCAACGGCTTCAAAAGCCTGAAAGAAGGCCAGAAAGTGACCTTCATCGCGGTGCAAGGCCAAAAAGGCATGCAAGCCGACGAAGTACAAGCAGAAGGCTGATCCTTGCTGCGACAAAAAGCCTCTGATATGACATCAGGGGCTTTTTTATGGGCGTTCTTCCGTAAAATGGCTTTTTTCCTGCCGAGAGCCATGCCATGTCGAAACACCTGCTGAGCCCCCAAGGCGAGTTTCCCGCCGTAGGCCTGGGCCGTCGTCTGGCAGCGATGTTCTATGACTTCCTGTTGTGCACGGCCCTGCTGATCGTCACGGCCTTTATCTACAAGCTGGTGTGGATGGGGTTTGTCGGGGAGGCCAAGTTACGGGCGCTGTCTGAATCCGGTGCGCTGGATGGTGATCCGCTGTTGTCGACGATTTTGTTTTTTGTGTTGTTTGGGTTTTTTGCCAAGTTTTGGACGCATTCGGGGCAGACCCTGGGGATGCAGGTTTGGGGGGTGCGGGTGCAGAACGCTGATGGGTCGCGGATTAGTCTGTGGCAGGCGTTGTTGCGGTTTGTGGTGTCGATTGCTTCGTGGTTGTGTCTGGGGCTTGGGTTTATCTGGTCGTTGTTCGACAAGCAGAAGCGTGGCTGGCACGACATCTACTCCGACACGCAGTTGGTGCGGGTTCCGAAGAAAAAGAAGTAGGTTTTTAGATTGGGGGCATATCCGTTGCTGCGGTGATGGCCGCTTATGGTTCCGCTCTTACAGCGGCTCACTTTTGAAAAGCGCAAAAGTAAGCAAAACGCTCTTGCCCCACCACTCGGCTCCTCGCCTAGGCTCGGAGTGCCCTCACTCCGGCTTTGGACCGTGGGCCGCCGCGATGGGCCATCCTTGGCCCAGCGCGGCTAACCCGGCGTCCTGCCGGGTTACCCACGCTCCAAAGCCTGCGTTCGGCCAGCGTGGTTTAACAGGGCGCCTAAGATCAAGATCAAAAGCAAGAGCACAGCGGCCTACCGGCCGGCTTGAGTGTTGAAGAGCACAATCAAAAGCTAAAGCGGGCACGCTCCCACAGAAAAGCAGCTCTGCTTCCGCTCTGGATCTTGCCTCTGCTTTTAACACTCAAGCCGGCCGGGAGGCCGCTGTGCTTTTGCTTTTGATCTGCGGGCCCCGTTAACCACGATGGCCGCAAGTAGGCACGGTGGAGCGGGTAAATCGGCAAGGATGCCGATTTAGCCGCGCCGGGCCATGGATGGCCCGTCGCGGCGGCCCGCGGAACCGGGCCGGAGTGCGGGCATGCCGAGCCTAAGCGAGGCACCGAGTGGTGGGGCAAAGACCTTTTGGTTACTTTTGGCTGGGCCGGCATTCCGGGCGTTTGCCAAAAGTGACCCGCTGTAAGAGCGGAACCATAAGCGGCCGTTACCGCAGCAACGGATATGTACACAAACCAACCCACCGCAAATCAGGCATTCCCCGCCAACCTCAACCGAGCCGCCTGAGTAAAATCCAACATCCGCTTCAGCGGCCTAACCGCCTGCGGAATCACCGAAGGCTCAACAAAAATCTCATTACTCCCCTCGCGCAAACACTGCAGCGTACGTTCCAGGGTATTCATCGCCATCCAGGGACAATGCGCACAACTGCGACACGCCGCCCCATTCCCGGCCGTCGGCGCCTCGACAAACACCTTGTCCGGGCACAGCTGCTGCATCTTGTAGAAGATGCCCCGATCGGTAGCCACGATAAACGTCTTGTTCGGCAACCGCTGCGCCGCCGCGATCAACTGGCTGGTCGACCCCACCGCATCCGCCAACTCGATTACCGAAGTAGGCGACTCCGGGTGCACCAGAATCGCTGCGTCCGGGTACAACGCCTTCATGTCCTCCAACTGCTTGGACTTGAACTCCTCGTGAACGATGCACGCACCGTCCCACAGCAGCATGTCCGCCCCCGTCTGGCGCTGGATATAGGTACCCAGATGCTTGTCCGGCCCCCAGATAATGGTCTCGCCGTTATCCATCAGGCTTTCGACAATCTCCAACGCACAACTGGAGGTGACCACCCAATCAGCCCGGGCTTTCACCGCTGCCGACGTGTTGGCATAAACCACCACCGTGCGCTCAGGGTGCTGATCACAGAACGCCGAAAACTCATCCACCGGGCAGCCAAGGTCCAGGGAGCAGGTGGCTTCCAGTGTCGGCATCAGGATGCGTTTTTCAGGCGTGAGGATCTTGGCCGTCTCGCCCATGAAGCGCACGCCCGCCACCAATACGGTCTTGGCCGGGTGCGCCGCGCCGAAGCGGGCCATTTCCAGGGAGTCGGAGACACAGCCACCGGTTTCTTCGGCCAGGGCCTGAATCACCGGATCGCAGTAGAAGTGCGCCACCAGCACCGCGTCCTGAGCCTTGAGCTCGGCGGCGATGGCGGCACGGTAGCCCGCCTCTTCTTCGGCGCTCAGCACCTTGGGCTGCTTGGCGTCGAGGTGGGCTTGGACCAGAAGGCGTTCGGAAATTTGCGTCATGTTCGCAAGACCTGCAGGCGCAGTTGCGCGAAAGTCGAGTGTACCACCGGCTCTGGAGCCCTTCGGGCGCCGCCGGACGAAGTGATTGTGTTCATCAAGCACGGTGAAGCTGCGCAAGGCTACAGAATATCGAATGGTTTCAAAAGCCTAATCTGGGATTCGGCGAGGCATAAAAAAGGGAAACCCGGCCAGGGGTTTCCCTTTTTTACAACGACCGGTTTAACGGGCCAAAACGGTGGGGTCGTCTTGCAGCAACACCCACTGATGCATGTTCGCCAGCGCATCCTTCAGGATGGTTTCATCGGCGCCCTGGGCCTTCTTGCCTTCCCGCGCCGCGTACTCCAGCAACACCAGGTAGTCGCGATGGCTGCTGGCCTGGTTCGGCGCCACGCTGTCTTTAACCAATATCCCCATCTCATAGCGCTGGGTGCGGGTGTTCTGGCTGGCGCTCTGGTCCACGGAGGCGTTGGTCAGGAGGCCGTCCTTGTAGGTGATATTCGCCGCGCTGCTGGCCTTGTCGTCGACCTGCACGTAGAGGTAGTTCTGCGACTCGCGCTGGGTGTCGAAAGACGGTGGCTTGCCGCCATTGAGCGCCAAATGAAAACGGGCTTTGAGAGTTGATTGCTGGACCTGGTCGACCGTGCGATTCGAGAGGTCATTGCCTCCCACACGCGTCTTCTGGGACACCTCATAGGCAAACGTGTCGGTTTCCATAAGACGGGACGGGTTCGGTAACGTGGCCGTCTGGCGGATGGAGGCCTTGAAATCTGCGAGACCGGTGAGCAGGCCTTGATCCGCCGCACTCCGGGTCAGTGGCTGCGGTGCCTTGATGCCCTGTGGGTAGTTGCTGTTCATGGCGGTAAACGCGTCCTTGAACATCGCCATCAGGTCAGCGTCGGCTTTGCCCCGCGCCTGGGCCTTGTCGAACTGGGCCAGGTAGCTTTTCAGCGCGATTGCCTGTTGCTTGGCATTACCGATAATGCCGGCGTTTTTCAGGTCGACCGAAAGATTCACCTCCCCCGCCGGGCCACTCATCCGCGTCGTACGGCTCTGGCTGTCCGCATGGAATGCAAGGGTGAGGTCCTCAGCCTTGCGTACTTTCAATTTGCCGCTGAGGTCCACCGAGGACAACACACTGGAATCAAACTGCGTCAGCTTGCTCAGCTCGAGTTTCGGCGGCTGGGCGGCCAGGCCGTCGATAGCCCCCTGGAACGCTTCGCCCAACTTGGCGACTTCCTTGAGCTCGGCGGCGCTGAGGGTGCCGCCGTCCACCTTGGCCTGCGCGGCCAGGCCACTGGACTGGCTGGCCAGACTGAAGGTGACGGTCTTGCCGCTGGCAGTCTTGACGGTGAGGCTGACCAGGTTGTCTGCCTTGCTGTGCAGCAACGCCTGTTGAATCTTGAGCTCGTCGGGGCTTTGGGTCTTGGACGAAGTGGTGCTCAGCGCCGACTGGGAAATGTCGGTACCGCTCTTCGCAAATTGCTCGATCAGGGTAGCGCCCAGGCCGCTGAAGCCCGTGCCTCTGGGCAGCACATAGAAATTCGTGTTGATCGCTTTAGTGACCGCATAGTAGCTGTCACTTTCCCAGGCGTTGATCGACCCATGGCCGGGCAATTGGCCGTTACGGGAATAGGTGTCGGCTTGAACATCCACCGTGACATTGCCAAGGCTGACCACCGAGGAAGGACGCACGGCAGTGGCGTCCGTTTCTGGCGTCAGCGTCGCTGGCGGCGCAACGGCGGGTCGATTGATAAGGGGAATGGCGGAGCTGATCGGCGAAAGCGTAGTCATGACGATCCCTGTCTTGAGCTGAATTACGCCTAATTTAACCAAGACAGGCAGAGTTTGGTAGCACGATCGATACAATTGCTAGCAAAGAGCCATGTCAGAAAAATGACTCTTTGCCCTGTTTCGGTGCATCAGAAGCGGTAAGTTACCGAACCACCAAAACCGTTGGCGCTGTTTTCATACTTGGCGTCGTAGGTCAGGCCCAAGGCGGGCTGGCTCTGGCGCACCTTGATCGGTTCTTCCTTGAGGTAGGAATAGGCCACGTCAAAGGTTACGTTTTCGATTGGCGTCCACCCGGCACCGAGGCTGAATACGGTGCGGTCACCCGTCGGAATCCGCACGGAACGGTCGGTGTTGTTGGTTGGCGTCTGGTCCACCGAGAACCCGGTACGCAGCACCAGTTGCTTATTGACCCGATACGCCGCGCCAATGGCGTGGGACCAGGTGTCATGCCAGTTCTGCTGTTCGGTGATTGAATTCAAACCGCCGAACTGGGCGGCCAAAGCGGACACACCGTCGTTGTTGATGGTGATCTTCTTCAACTGGCTCCAGCGCGTGTAAGTGCTGCCCAGGTACAAGGTCCAGTCATCGTTCAGTTGATGGGTAACCGAGAAGTCCACCGACGAGGGTGTGGTGACATTGAGGCTGGCGTCATAGCGTTGCGGGCCGCCATCAAAGGCATCGGAAATCAGGCCGGAAGCGTTGGTCTTGCCGCTGAGGTGGTAGACCACTTGCGAGTGATAAGTCAGGCCAATGCGCGTGCTTTCCAGCGGCTGTACCAGGATACCCGCATTGAAACCGGTGGCGGTGTCGTCCCCCTTGACCTTGACCTTCTCGCCGGCGCCCCCCCCGAGCGGCACGTTGGAATCCAGTTCACCCGAGATCCGGTTGAAGGTAGGACCGAAACCCACCGAGACCTTGTCGTTGAAGGCATAACTGACCGTCGGCTGGACGGTAATGACCTTGATCTCGCTTTTATTGCCAAAGCCATTGCCCTGAAAGCTGCGCTCATAGTCGGTTTCCAGGCCGAACGGCGCGTAGATCCCCAGGCCGAACGCCCAGTGTTCATCAATCGGCGTCACCAGGTAGCCCATCGGTACGGCAATGCCCGGCACCATGTCGCCCTTGTCGGTGCCGGGGTTGTTGGCACCCAATTGCGAGGAGCTGGCATTCTTGATATTCGAACTGGCATCCAGGTAGGTCGCCCCGATGCTCACTTCATTCTGCTTGAGGCGGGCCATGCCGGCCGGGTTGCCGTACACCGTGCTGGCGTCATCGGCGGAAGAGGAACGCCCGGCGTAACCGGTACCCATTGAACTGATGCTTTGTTCATTGAGGGCGAAACCACCCGCAAGCAGGGAAGTGGAGGCGAGCGAAATCGACAGCGCCAAAGCGCTCTTGAAGAGTTTTTTATTCATTATTAGAACTCGAATTGTTGGGCAGCGAGAGGAAGCTACCAATCTTCGAGCGGGCAAATTATGAAGAGTTTTTCATGGGAAAAATTGTCCGACAATCTTAGCTTTTTCAAAGACTTCGACGGTTTTCCCGGCACTTATTCAGACCCGAAAACCCGAATATGACTGATGGGTTTTAAGCCCGGTCCTTCCGCTTGCAGCATGGCGAGCGGTGGTCCCCGAATAAGTGTCAAGTCGCTGGTGGTATAGGTGTCGTAATGACATGATGGCGGCCATTTAACACGCGCGGCCGCACTCAAATGAATAGCACTATCGGGAAGGGCTCCGATACAAATAGCCCACCTGAATCTGGCGAGAGTGATTTGTCCGCCGCGGGCCTCACTCACAGTGAAGCCTTCACTGAGCGCGTGCTTGCCAGCATCAATGACTGCATCAAGGTGCTGGACTTGGACGCCCGTCTGACCTTCATGAGCGAAGGCGGCAAGCAGATCATGGAAGTCAGCGACTTCAATGCGATTCGCGGCTGCCCCTGGCCGGACTTCTGGCAGGACCAGGGCAATCTCGACGCCAAGGCCGCCGTAGAGGCCGCCAAGGCCGGGCGCAACGCCAGCTTTGTCGGCGCCGCCAACACCCTGGCCGGCAACCTGAAATGGTGGCACGTGAACGTCAGCCCGATCATGGGCAGTAACGGCCTGCCGGAAAAAATCCTCTGCGTGTCCCGGGACATCACGCCCCTGCGCGAAGCCGAAGAGTCCCTGCGCAAACTCAACGAGTCCTTGGAACAGCGGGTGATCGAACGCACCCGCGACCGCGACCGTATCTGGCGCCTGTCGCCGGACCTGATGCTGGTGGCGCAACTCGATGGTGTGATCTCCGCCGTGAACCCGGCCTGGACACGCATGCTCGGCCACACCGAACACGACCTGGTGGGCAGCCAATTGCTGGCCCTGGTTCACCCCGACGACCTGGCCGTCTCATCCTCGGCGGTCAGCCGCTTGGGGGATGGCAAGAACTTCCCCAACTTCAAGAACCGTTACCGTCACCAGGACGGCAGCTACCGCATGATCGCCTGGACGGCCGTGCCCGACAGCGACTACATCCATGCGGTGGGCCGCGACATCCAGGCCGAAGAAGAAGCCAAGGAAGCCTTGCGCCTGTCGGAGGATGCCCGGCGCCAGTCGCAGAAACTGGAAGCCATCGGCCAGCTGACTGGCGGTGTCGCACACGACTTCAATAACCTGCTGACGGTGATCAAGTCCTGCGCCGACTTGCTCAAGCCGCCCGCCCTCAGCGAGGCGCGGCGCGTGAAATACGTGGAAGCCATCGCCAGCACCGTCGACCGCGCAGCCCGCCTGACCGCCCAGTTACTCACGTTCGCTCGCCGCCAGGCCTTGCGGCCAGAAGTGTTCAACGTCGGCGAAAGTGTGAAGCGAGTGGGCGAGATGATGGACAGCCTGACCGGTTCACGGGTCAAGGTCAGCATCCAGGTGCCTGACGATGCCTGCTTTATCAACGCCGATGAAAGCCAGTTCGATACCGCGCTGGTCAATATGGTGGTCAACGCCCGCGACGCCATGGCCGGTCATGGGCATTTGACGATCACCGTTTCGACGGCAAACTGGTTGCCTTCGGTTCGCGCTCATCCGGTACGCGTCGCCGAATACGTGACCATCGAGCTGGCCGACACCGGCTCGGGTATCCCGCCGGAAAAACTCGACGCGATCTTTGAGCCCTTCTACACCACCAAGGGCATCGGCCAGGGCACCGGTTTGGGTTTGTCCCAGGTGTACGGCTTCGCCAAGCAGTCGGGCGGTGAAATCCTGGTGCAGAGCGAGTGCGGCACTGGCAGCCAGTTCACCCTGTACCTGCCCAAGGTCGAGCCAAGTACCCTACCGGTTCTTCAAGACACCAGCGCCACGCCCATCGTCTCAAGCTTGTGCGTGCTGATGGTCGAAGACAACGCCGATGTCGGCCTGTATACCTCGCAAACCCTGGAACAAATGGGCTTTCACGTCCTCTGGGTGCCGGATGCCAACAGTGCGCTGGAAGCCCTGGCCCCCAACCCGGAAAGTTTTCAGGTGGTGTTCTCCGACATCTCCATGCCCGGCATGAGCGGCCTGGAGTTGCTGGACGCAATCGAGGCCCTGTATCCGTGGCTGCCGGTGGTGCTCACCACTGGCTACAACGACGAGTACGCGCGTATCGCTCAGGAAGAGGCCAGCCGTTTTGTCTTGCTGCAGAAGCCGTACTCCACCGAGGCCCTGGCCCTGCTGCTGCAAAAAGTCGTCAAGAGTCGCCTGACCCTGATCGCTCAAGGCTAAACCGCAGGCTGGGCCGCGCTGTCTGGTACATTGCCCATCTCCAGGGCCAAGTCCAGCCAGGCCCGCGCTGCCGGGGGCAGATGCGCCTGTCGCCGCCAGGCCAGGGCGATGTGCCAATCGGTCTGGGGCTCGTCCAGTTGGATCAGGGCAATACCGGCATGCAGGTGTTTGTAAGCCAGCATGCTCGGCAAAAACGCGACCCCCAAGCCTGCGGCCACCAGGTCGACGATAAAGTCGATCTGGGCGCTGCGGGCGGTGACGCGTGGGACTACGCCTCTGCGCTCGCAGGCCGTGAGAATAATCCGGTTAAGCGCAAATCCAGCCTCGAACAGAATGAAGGGCGAGTCGGCCAGATCGGAAAAATCGACGCTTTTGCGCCCGGCCAATGGATGGTCGATCGGCATCACCACCATCAGCGGCTCGACGCGGACATCCTGATATTCAAATTCACCCGCCACCGGTACCAGCAACGCGGCCAGGTCCACCTCCCCGGCCTCCAGGCATTCGCCCAACTTCTTGCTGCCGTGCTCGATCAGCTCGATCTCGATCTCCGGATAACGCTGTCGATACAACGCAAACATCGCCGCAAACAGCACGCCGCTGCCCACCGGCGGCAAGCCAATGCGCAATACACCGCGCTTGAGCCCCAGCAGGTCGTTGATCTCGGCCACCAGGTCACTGCGCTCGGCCAGCAACACCAGAGCGCGGCGATAGGCAATTTCGCCAGCGGCCGTCAGCTCGCTCTTGTGGCCGATGCGATTGAACAGCGGCGTGCCCAACTCATCTTCCAGGGTCTTGACCGCCTTACTGACGGTAGACTGAGTGAGCGAAACCACCTCGGCCGCCTGTGAGAAGCTGCCCTGGCGCACCACTTCGACAAAGGCCAACAACGTGCGAAGGTTCATGAGTATTCCATTTGCGACTTGAATCAAGTTGGAAAAGTTGTTTTTACCATGAAAGGCGTTTGTCTATGCTCACCCCACCGTTTTTCTTCACTCGGGGCATCACTGTTCATGATCATTTCGTCCGCATCGGATTACCGCGAAGCCGCCCGCCGCAAACTGCCGCGTTTCCTGTTCGACTACATCGACGGCGGTGCCTACGCCGAACACACCCTCAGGGCCAACAGCTCGGACCTGTCCGATATCAGCCTGCGCCAGCGCATCCTGCGTAACGTCGAAAGCCTGAGCCTTGAAACCACGCTGTTCGACCAGCCCTTGGCGATGCCGGTGGTCCTCAGCCCGGTGGGCCTGACCGGCATGTTTGCCCGGCGCGGTGAAGTCCAGGCGGCGAAGGCGGCAGCGAACAAGGGCATACCGTTTTGCCTGTCGACGGTGTCTGTGTGCCCGATCGAGGAAGTGGCGTCCCAGAGCGCGCAATCCATCTGGTTTCAGCTGTATGTGCTGAAAGATCGCGGTTTCATGAAAAATGCCCTGGAGCGAGCCCAGGCCGCCGGGGTAAAAAACCTCGTGTTCACCGTCGACATGCCCACCCCCGGCGCGCGTTATCGCGACGCCCATTCCGGGATGTCCGGCGCCTACGGGCCGCAACGCCAAATCCTGCAGGCCATGACCAAACCGGCCTGGGCCTTCGATGTGGGTCTGCTGGGGCGCCCCCACGACCTGGGCAACATCTCCAAATACCTGGGCAAGCCCACCCAACTGAAGGACTACATCGGCTGGCTGGCCAACAACTTCGACCCGTCCATCAGCTGGAAAGACCTGGAGTGGATCCGCGAGTTCTGGAAAGGCCCGATGATCATCAAAGGCATCCTCGATCCCCAGGATGCCAAGGACGCAGTGAGCTTTGGCGCCGACGGCATCGTCGTCTCCAACCACGGCGGCCGCCAACTGGACGGCGTGCTGTCCACGGCCAAGGCGCTGGCACCTATCGTACAAGCCGTGGGCAGCGATCTGACGGTGCTGGTGGACTCCGGCGTACGCTCGGGGCTGGACGTGGTGCGCATGCTCGCGCTGGGCGCCAAGGGCGTGTTGCTGGGCCGTGCCCAGGCTTACGCACTGGCCGCTGACGGGCAGCGTGGCGTGGAGAACCTGCTGGATATCTTCGCCAAGGAGATGCGCGTGGCGATGACGCTGACCGGGGTCACGTCGATTGCACAAATCGATGAATCGATTCTGGTACGCGGCCAACACTGAGTTGAAACGAAGCAGCCCCGGTCTCTTGCCAAGACCGGGGCTGCCCTTTTCAGTCACGCATAAACAAAATGATTAAACGCCTTTGCTGCAACAATAAAAAAGCCCCTCGCACCACTCCTCACGAAAAAAGCCCGCAAAAACAACCTGCATTAGGCACCCTTCTACCCGACTTGCACCACCTCTGTGCATTTATTTTGTGAATAACGCGGCATTCCCCACGTTTTATGTAATAAATCCTGTCCCTGATGTAACAAACGTTTTAAAGGTGGCTCAACTGTGGAAAGTCCCTGAGTTCACCGTTTTGGCTCAGGGGCATGGATCGTGCGTATTTCACGTTAAGGATGTCGAGTGCCAAATCAGCCCTCAACCGAGCCACTCTGTTGTAGCAATAGACTGATCGTTGCCCTGCTCTGCCTGTGCACGCTGCCGGCGGCCGCCGCCGATGGGCCGCTGCCTGGCCAGGAAGCATTGCGCTTGCAACAGCAACAGCAGCGCGACCTGCAGCAATTACAACTGGAACAGCGTCAGCGGCAAATCCAGCGAGGCCGTTTCGCAGTACCACCGACCACACCCGCACTGCCGGCAGACACCGCCCAGGACCAGCGCTGCTGGCCTTTGAGCGGTACGCGCGTGGCCGGTGTCACGCTGTTCAACAAGGCTGAACTGAACACCCGCATCGAACCCTATGTGGCGCCGTGCATGGGCGTCGCGCAGATCAACCGCCTGCTCGCCGAGATCACCCGCCTGTATGTCGAGGCCGGCTATATCGCCAGTCGCCCATACCTGATCAGCACCCCGGCCGCCGGGCACCCGCTGGATATTCACGTCGAAGAAGGCTACGTCGAAGCTATCGAGCTGGCCGACCAGAGCCTGCCCGTGTCGTTACGCGGGGCATTCCCGGGCATGCTCGGCGAACCGCTGAACCTGCGGGACCTGGAACAAGGCCTGGACCAACTCAATCGCCTGCGCTCGGTAGACCTCACCGCCGACATCGCCCCTGGCAGCGCAGCGGGCGCCTCACGGATCATCCTGCGCTCGCGCAGCAGTGCCTCGCGGTGGGCGTTGGGACTGGGTGTCGACAACCTCGGGAGCGCCTGCACCGGCCGTGATCGCAATGCGGTCAGCCTGAGCCTGGACAGCCCGTTGCAGCTCAACGACGCCCTCAACCTGAGCTTCAGCGACACCCTCAACCACGGTCCGCGTTACAGCCGCAGCAACAGCCTGTTTTATTCCATCCCCTACGGTTACTGGACCTACAGCCTGTTCGCCAGCCATGCCGAGTACCGCTCGCCGTTCAAGCTCAGCCGCACCACGCTCTATAACAGTGGCCGCACCGATCAAGTCAGCCTGCGCACCGACCGGGTGTTGTGGCGCGACCAAAGCCATCAACTGAGCGCCAACCTGCAATTGGCTTACAAGGACGTCGACAGCTACCTGCAAAAGGTCCGCCTGGGTATCCAGAGCCCGACACTGACCGTGGCCGAGGCCGGTGTGAATCTGTTCTGGCTCAACAGCGCAGTGTGGAACCTGGACGTCAATTACGCCCAGGGCCTGACCTGGTTCGGCGCCGACCGCGACGCCGATCAGGTGGTGAAGAACCTGCCCCAGGCGCAATTTCACAAGTACCGCGCCAACCTCACCCAATGGCGCAACGGCCAGCTCATCGGGCAACCGTGGCAGTGGCAGAGCCAACTGTCGATGCAATACAGCCCGGATGTATTGCCTGCCATCGAACAACTGCTGGTCACTGACGATTCGGCGGTGCGTGGCTATCGCGAGAACAGCGCGTCCGGCGCCATTGGCGCGGTGTGGCGCAACACCCTGCGCCTGCCACTCAACAGCGACCTGCCGTTCAAGATCACCCCGCGCCTGGGCCTGGACAACGGCTGGGTCAAGCGTGAATACGGCGCCCGCAGCCAACGCCTGAGCGGCGCCAGTGCCGGGCTCAACCTGAGCTGGAAGAACGTGCAGCTCGACCTCGATTACCAACGCAACCTGAACACCCCCGCAGCGTTTGCCCAAGAGCCGGAGGTCTGGCTGACGCGCCTTAGTTTGCAGATATGAGCCGACACCTGATTTGCCTGAAATAACCGCAGCACCTGATCAGCACGGCAGCGTTGCACCGAACGACGCACTTCACGGATCAGCCAACAGAGCGAGACTATTTATGCCGACTAACACTCATGCCTTTCACCTCTCTCCACAGGGCAAACTGCGCTGGGCCATCGCCAGCCTGTTCCTGTTACCTCAACTCGTACTGGCCGGCGGCTTGACCGTCATCGAAGGGCCCGGCGGCACCCCGCAACTGCAAAACCAGGCGGGCGTGCCTATCGTCAATATCGTCGCGCCGAATGCCGGCGGCCTGTCCCACAACCAATTTCTCGACTACAACGTCGACCGCCAAGGCGTGGTGTTGAACAACGCCTTGCAGGCGGGGCAATCCCAACTCGCCGGGCACCTGGCGGCCAACCCGCAGTTCCAGGGCCAGGCAGCGAGCGTGATCCTCAATGAAGTGGTCAGCCGCAACGCCTCGGCCCTCAACGGTGCGCAGGAGATTTTTGGCCGGGCGGCGGATTATGTGCTGGCCAACCCGAACGGGATTTCAGTCAACGGCGGCAGCTTCATCAACACCCCCAACGCCAACCTGGTCGTCGGCCGTCCCGAGCTCAACGACGGCAAGCTGCAAGGCTTGAACACCCGTGATGCAAGCGGCCAACTGACGGTGCAGGCCCAGGGTCTGCAAAACCGTGACGGCTCGATCAACCTGATCGCACCGCGCATCGACAGCGAAGGTCGGCTCAGCGCCCGTGATCAATTGAACCTCACCATCGGCCGCAATCAGGTCGACGTTGCCAGCGGCCAGGTGCGCCAGGTAGACCCGGCCAGCAAGACCGGCGACCAGCGTATCGACGCCAGCCTGTTCGGTGCGATGCAGGCCGGGCGGATCAATATCGTCAGTACCGCCGAAGGTGCCGGCGTACGCGTGGGGGCCGTGCAAGTGGATGGGCGGGACGGCGTGAACATCCGCTCGGCCGGCGACCTCGACATCAGCGGCCAGGTGCACGCCAATAGCCTCGAGGCCACCCGCGCCGGGGTGCAGAGCCGCCAGGGCGATGTCGACCTGCACAGCGCCAAGGATTTGAGCCTGGCCGCCACCGATGTCGGTGGGCGCAACGTCAAGCTCGACGCTGGCCGCAACCTGACCTTGAGTAGCCTGGAGAGCCGCAAGCTCCAGGAAAAGCGTGAGCAGTGGAACAACAGCAACTTCCTCTTCACCTACGAAACCTATGACCGTACCACCACCGACAAGGACTCGCGCCAGCATGGCAACAGCGTCGTCGCGCAACAGAATGCCGCGCTGTCTTCCGGCGCCAACACCGAGATCAAGGCCAGCCGTGTCGACGCCGGCGACACCGTGCGGGTCAACAGTGGCGCGGACCTGCGCCTGACCGCCGCCACCGAGACCCATGAAACCCGCGACCAGGGCAACCACCGCAAACACCTGTGGAAAGCCGACTGGGACAAATCCGCCAGCGAACAACGCAGCATCACCAGCAGCCTCAAGGCCGGCAAGAACCTGGAGCTGACCGGTGGGCAGACCCTGCAATTGCAAGGCGCCGAACTGCAAACCCCGGGGGATATCCAACTGGCCGCCCGGCACGTGGAAATCACCAGCGCCAGCCGTACCCAAAGCAGCCGGGACAACGGTTACTCCGGTGACCTGGTGGGCGGCAGTTTCTTCGGCTCCAAGGGCGATGGCGACAAGGGCAAAACCCTGAATACCGGCAGCAAGGTCAACGCCGACGGCAAGCTGATCGTGAAGGCCGATGAAGTACGCATCAGCGGCAGCCAGGCCCGTGGCGGCACGCAGGCCAGCGTCATCAGCGACAAGGGCTCGCTGGTGATTGATGGCGTACGCGACACGTCCCACGACAACCGCTACAGCAAGGACAGCAAGTTCTTCGGGATCTCCAAGGACGAAAGCCGCAAGAACCTCAAGGACAGCACCGTGGTCGCCAGCGAACTGCGCTCGGACAGTAACCTCGCACTGCACAGCGCCAAGGACATCGAAGTCAGTGGTTCCAAGGTGTCTGCCACAGGCGAACTGACGGCTGACGCCAAGGGTGATATCAAGATCGCCTCGGCGGAAAACACTTCCAGCGACACCACCCGCACTCACACCCGGGGTTTTGATGGCTACGCCAAGGAAACCGCCGACGGCACGCGCCAGTATCGCGCGGGCGTGAACTACGAAGACCAGCAGAAAACCAGCCACACCGACACCACCCGCCAACAAGCCTCCAGCCTCAGCGGCGGTACCCTGGCCGTCGCCGCGGGTGGCGATTTGAGCGTCGAGGGTTCAGGCCTCAAGGCCACCCAGGGTGATGCGACCTTAAGCGGGAAAAATATCGAGTTGCTGGCGACCCATGACAGCACGGCCAACGCCACCGAGCAGACCACCACTGGCGGCGGCGTCTACTACACCGGCGGCCTCGACAGGGCCGGCAGCGGCGCGCAGTTCAGCCATCAAAGCAGCCACGACACCAACAGCAAAACCACCGCGCACACCAGCACCGTTGCGGCGGCCGGCAAGCTGACCATCAATGCCGGCAACACCCTCACCAGCCAGGGCGCACAGGTCAAGGCCGGTTCCGGGTTGCAGGTCAACGCTGCGCAGGTCGACAACCAGGCGGCGCATAACAGCGAGTCCAGCACCCACAAGGAGAATGGCTGGACGGCCGATGTCGGCGCCAATGTCGAATACAAGGGCCTCCCCCGGCCCATCGAAAAAGCCATCGAAGGTGTGGCCCAAAGCAAGTTTCATCAGCCAGGGCTGCTGGACGCGTTCGAGCAACCCAATGTCGGGCTCGATGTTGACGTCGGCCATGCCAACAAGTCCCGCACACAGCAGGACAGCACGGCAGTGGTCAGCCAGTTCACGGGCGGCACGGTGCAGGTCAACGTCGCCGGCAAATTGCAGGATGAAGGCACTCAATACCATGCCACCGAGGGCGGCCTGAAAATCGACGCCGGCAGCCACCTTGCCACCGCTGCCGCCACTACCCACAGCAGCAGCGAGCAAGGCGTGGACGCCAAGGCCGGCGTGCGGATCTACACCACCACGGGTGAAGACTTGAACGTGCGCGGCAGCGGCGCCGGCGGCAGCAGTGACTTACGCGAATCCACCAGCACGGCAGTGGTCGGCAGCTACGCCGGGGCCCAGGGCGTGGGCATCGACGTCAAGGGCGATGCGCGTTATGAAGGCAGCCAGTTCAAGGGCGGCCAGGCCGGTGTCGACCTCAAGGCGGGCGGCGAGTTGGCGCTGAATCAAGCCAACGACACCCAGAGCAACACCAGCAGCACCTTGCGCGGCAACGGCTCGTTGACCGTGGGCACGGCGCCGGGCACCAACGGCAATAACCTCAACCTCGGTGCCGACGTGCAGCTGGACAACAAGCGCCTGGACACCCAGGACAGCCAGGCCCGGGTCGCGACCCTCCAGGGCAAAGGTCCGGTGCAACTCAACAGCGGCGCCGACCTGACCCTGCAAGGCACCCGGATTGGCAGCAGCAGCGCCAAGACCGGTGACATCAACCTCGCCGCCGGTGGCAAGCTGGACCTGCAAGCCGCCACCGAGCGCCACGGCAGCAACGCCAGTAACCTGGGCGGCGGCCTGAACGTCGGCGCCGGCAAGACCAGCAGCGCTGAAAGCAGCGGCAAGACCGGGAGCCTCAGCGCCAACTTCAACATCGGCAAGGGCGCGGAAAACGACCAGGCCGTCAGCGTCGGGCAGTTGCACAGCAACGGCAACGTGACGCTCGCCAGCGGCGGCAACAGCGCCGATGCCATCCACCTGCAAGGCACGCAAATCGCGGCCAGCAACGTCAGCCTCGACGCGGTAAATGGCGGCATCCTGCAGGAGTCGGCGCAATCGACCCAGGCCCATGACAGCTGGGGCGTGACCTTGGGCGCGGGCGGCAGTGGCGGCAAAACCACGCTGGCCAACGCGGGTGAACACGACACGCCCAAGACCCAACATGGCATCAATGCCCGGGCCAAGGTCGACGTCGATTACCTGCAAGGCACCACTCAGCACGACAGCCAGATCAAGGCCGACACCGTGGTGATCAACAGTGCCGGTGATACCCGATTGTCCGGGGCACGGATCGACGCGAATCAGGTGAGCGGCAAGATCGGCGGCGACCTCGTTGTCGAGAGCCGCAAGGATCACGTCAGCAGCACCCAGGTCAACGTCGATGCCAGGCTGGACGTCGAGAAAAATCAGCCCGGAATCGTCAATAAACTCGCCAAGACCACCGGCCCTCTCAAGGACAAATTGCAGGCCAAGGCGGAAGGCGCGTTCGACAAGCACCGCGAAAAACTCGAGAACGCGTTCGACAAGGGCACAGAGCACCTGGCCTCGGCCAAGGACAGCGTGGTTAATGGCGTCGGCAACGCCAAGGAGCGCCTGGGCGAAAAACTCACCCGCAGCGGTAGCTACGACGTGAACCCCGAGCCTCGTGGCGCCTTTGGCACGCGCGTGGATCAGGCCAAGACTTACCTCGCCGACAAGAAGGACGCCCTGGGCACGCGCCTGTCCAGCGTCAAGGAAAAGCTCTGGCCAAAAACCAGTGACAGCTACGCCGTCAGCGGCAAGAACACCACCGGCAGCTCGGTGGCCAATACCGCAGAAAGCGTGTTGTTCGGCGACAAGAGCGGCACCACCGCCTACACCCCGACCTTGAACCTGAACGTCAGCCACGTCGCCAAGGACAGCGTCACTCAGGCCTCGGGCATCAGCGGCACCCAGGGCGTGAACTTGCAGGTGGGTGGCGAGACTCGGCTGACCGGTGCGCGCATCGGGGCTTCGGAAGGCAAGGTCAACCTGGGGGGTTCTGCGGTAAACGCCACCGCGTTGACGGGCAGCGATTATCGCGCGGATGTCGGGCTGAACGTCTCGAAGTCACCGGTCAATCTGGCGCTGGGCGCCAAGGACGAATTGACCCGCAAACAGGACGACGCAACGCGTAAGGATCAAGCCATCAACCTCGGATCGCTGCGGGTAGGCGGGCACAGTGATAGCCAGGAGCTACAGGCCGGGATTGATCAAGGCCCCCACTAAGCAACCCTGCTTCGGTGGAGACGGGCACGCCCGCCTTCACCGGAGCAAACATTTCTAAATGTTTCTTCATAAAGCCAAACCGTCATTAAACAGACACATTTCAGGAATTAAATCGTCACGTCCCAGACAGGTGGAGCCCTCCACCTACCCCCTTCCTTTGAGGTGTCGTCGTGATGTTGCTGACCAAAAAGAGTCTGTCAGTGTTGTTCACTGCCCTGTGCCTGAGTGGTGTCGCTCACGCCACTGACGTCACGGGTGCAGGCTCCAGTTTCGTCTACCCGGTGCTGTCCAAGTGGTCCCAGGAATACAGCAAAAGCTCCAGTGACCGGATCAACTACCAGTCCATCGGTTCTGGCGGCGGCATCGCCCAGATCAAGGCGGCCACCGTGGATTTCGGTGCTTCCGACGCACCGCTGTCGGCAGATGAACTGAAGGCCGGCGGCCTCGGCCAGTTCCCCAGCGTGATTGGCGGCATCGTGCCGGTGATGAACGTCGAGGGTGTGGCGGCTGGCCAGCTGAAACTGGATGGTGAGGTACTGGCGAAGATTTTCCTCGGTGACATCAAGGCCTGGAACGACCCGGCTATCGCCGCCCTCAACCCCGGCCTGAAGCTGCCCGGCGCGAATATCACCGTGGTTCACCGCTCGGACGGCTCGGGCACCTCGTACAACTTCACCAACTACCTCTCCAAAGTCAGTGATGGCTGGAAAACCAAAATCGGTTTCGGCACCACCGTGCCGTGGCCAGTCGGTGTAGGCGGCAAGGGTAACGAAGGTGTTTCGGCCTACGTAAAGCAGATCAAGAACTCCATCGGGTTTGTTGAATACGCCTACGCCCTGCAGAACAAGATGACTTACGCCTCACTGAAGAACGCGTCCGGCAAATTCGTCGAGCCCAACGCCAAGGCCTTCCAGGCAGCGGCGGATACCGCCGACTGGGCCAACGCCAAGGACTTCAACCTGATCATGACCAACGCACCGGGCGAGAACGCGTGGCCGATCACGGCGACCACCTGGATCATCATGTACAAGCAGGCAAAGAACGCAGAGCAAAGCCAGGCCGCTTTCAACTTCTTCAAATGGTCGTTGGAGAAAGGTCAACAGCAGGCTGCGGCATTGGACTACGTCGCGCTGCCTGATTCCCTCGTGACCCGGATCGAAGGTTACTGGAAGTCCGACTTCGCCCACTGATCCGTCCCTGAGACCCGCGCCCTCAAGCAACCTGATGCCAGGGGGCGCTGGTGAGCACATCTGATATGAACGAAACCGTGCAACCGATGGTGATGACTACTCACGCGGGCGATGTGAGCGGTGACAACCGTGCTGCTCGCGATCAGCGCAACGACCTGTGGTTCAAACGCTCCATGTTCGGCGCTGCCATGCTGGTCTTGCTGTTATTGGCCAGCATTGCTGCCTCAACGCTTTGGGGCGGCGGCCTGGCCTTCAAGACGTTTGGTTTCGGTTTCATTACCAGCACCGACTGGGATGCGGTCAACAACCACTTCGGCGCCCTGGTGCCGATTTACGGCACCTTGGTCACCTCTTTCCTCGCGTTACTGATTGCGGTGCCCGTGAGTTTCGGCATCGCGATTTTCCTCACCGAAGTGGCGCCGCCCTGGCTGAGAATGCCAGTCGCCTCCGCCGTTGAATTGCTCGCGGGCATTCCCTCAATCATCTACGGCATGTGGGGCCTGTTTGTTTTCGGGCCCTTTATGGCAGAACACTTGTCACCCTGGATCAATGACTACCTGGGCGCACTGCCGTTTATTGGCTCGCTGTTCCAGGGGCCGCCGCTGGGCATCGGGATGCTGACCGCCGGCATCGTCCTGGCGATCATGATTACGCCGTTCATCACGTCGGTGATGCATGAGGTTTTCCGCAGTGTGCCGACTCAATTGAAGGAGTCGGCCTACGCACTGGGTAGTACTACCTGGGAAGTGGTGTGGGACATCGTGTTGCCCTACACCCGCTCGGCAGTAGTCGGGGGGATCTTTCTTGGCCTCGGCCGCGCCCTGGGTGAAACCATGGCCGTCACCTTCGTGCTGGGTAACGCGCAACAGTTCTCCGCCTCGTTGCTGATGCCCAGCAGTTCCATCGCGTCGGTCATCGCCAACGAGTTCAGCGAGGCCTACACCGACCTGCATCGCTCGGCGCTGATCGCCCTGGGCTTCCTGCTGTTTATCGTGACATTCGTGGTGCTGGCACTGGCGCGGTTGATGCTCATGCGCCTGTCACGCAAGGAGGGCCTATGAGCAGCAACGACCGCCTGTACCGCAAGCGTGCCTTCAAGAACCGGGTGGCCATGCTGCTCAGTTGCGGCGCGACAGTCTTTGGCCTGCTGTGGCTGGCGTGGATTCTGCTGACCACCATCATCAACGGTTTTCAAGCACTCAACCTGCGCCTGTTTACCGAGATGACGCCGCCCCCCGGAACAGACGGCGGCCTGGCCAACGCGTTTTACGGCAGTGCCCTGATGTCCGGGATTGCGCTGCTGATTGGCACGCCCATCGGGCTGATGGCCGGTATCTGGCTGGCGGAATTCGCACGGCACTCGCGCCTGGGCACCACCGTGCGTTTCATCAACGACATTCTGCTGTCCGCGCCCTCGATCGTCCTCGGTTTGTTCATCTACACCGGCGTAATCCTGCCGCTGAACCTGCTGACCAATCACCAGGTCGGTTTCTCTGCCATTGCTGGTGCGCTGGCGTTGGCCTTGCTGGTGATTCCGGTGGTGGTGAGGACGACCGACGAGATGCTCCAACTGCAGCCCTCCACCATGCGTGAGGCGGCCCTGGCCTTGGGCGTGCCGCAATGGAAGCTGACGTTGCAGATCGTGTTGAGAGCGGCCAAGGCGGGTGTGGTGACCGGCATCCTGCTGGCGCTGGCCCGGATTACCGGGGAAACCGCCCCGCTGCTGTTCACCGCCTTCGGCAACCAGTTCTGGAGCAGCAACCTGCTCAAACCGATCGCCAGCGTGCCGGTGGTTATTTTCCAGTACGCCATGAGCCCCTTCGATGACTGGCACTCCCTCGCATGGGCAGGCGCCTTGGTACTGACGATGTTCGTACTGGTGCTGAGCTTGCTGTCTCGCTTGATTCTTTTGCGCAATAGGTCCCACTGATGCAATCGACCCGCCTTGATCCTGAAAAAACCAAAATCCGTGTCCGTGGGTTGGAGTTTTTCTACAACAACCAACGTTCGCTGAAATCCATCGACATCGACATTCCGGAAAAACGCATCACCGCGATCATTGGCCCATCAGGTTGCGGGAAGTCGACCTTGCTGCGGGTGTTCAACCGTATCTACTCGATGTATCCCAAGCAGGAAGCCCGCGGTGAAGTGCTGCTCAATGGCGAAAACATCCTCGCCCCCGGCTACTCGATGAACCGCCTGCGCAGCCACGTCGGGATGGTCTTCCAGAAGCCGGTGCCGTTCCCGATGTCGATCTACGACAACATCGCCTATGCCGTGCGCCACCATGAAAAGCTGTCACGCCGGGAAATGGATGATCGAGTCGAGCAAGCCTTGCGCGGCGGCGCGCTGTGGGATGAGGTGAAAGACAAGCTCAAGCAGAGCGCCCAGAGTCTTTCAGGTGGCCAGCAACAGCGCCTGTGCATCGCCCGCACCATTGCACTGCGGCCGCAGGTTTTGCTGCTGGATGAACCGACCTCGGCGCTCGACCCGATTTCCACCGGACGCATCGAACAGTTGATCACCGAGCTGAAAGAGCAATACACGGTGATCATCGTGACCCACAACATGCAGCAGGCCGCTCGGGTCTCGGACAGCACGGCGTTCATGTTTATGGGGGAGCTGATTGAGCACGGCAATACGGATGAGATCTTCACCAAGCCGAAGATGAAGCAGACCGAGGACTACATCACCGGGCGGTTTGGCTAGGTTCAACAAAAAAGCCGATCACTCTCTGCCACGAGAGTGATCGGCTTTTGTTGGGCAAAAAAAACCCGGAAATCCTCACTTGCGTGGGCCTTCCGGATTTTCTAAACCGCCAAAAATGGTGGGTCGTGTGGGATTCGAACCTACGACCAATTGGTTAAAAGCCAACTGCTCTACCAACTGAGCTAACGACCCGCTGTGTGGTGGCGCGTATAATACTGATTTCTAAGGATTATTCAACACCTTATTTAAAATAAATCAGAAATAACGCGTCGGGTCAGTAATTCCGGCTGCCTGGAAGCCTTCAGCACGCAGTCGGCAGCTGTCGCATTTCCCACAAGCACGACCGTCATTGTCCGCCTGATAGCAGGAAACGGTCAGCGAGTAATCGACGCCAAGTCCTACGCCAGCCTTCACGATATCGGCCTTGCTGCGGTTCTGCAGCGGCGCCAGGATGCGAAAGCCCTGCCCCTCTACACCGGCCTTGGTAGCCAGATTCGCCATGCGCTCGAACGACTCGATGTACTCGGGACGGCAGTCCGGGTAGCCGGCGTAGTCCAGGGCGTTGACGCCGATGAAGATGTCGCGCGCCTTGAGGACTTCGGCCCAGCCAAGGGCCAGGGACAGGAAGACGGTGTTGCGCGCCGGCACGTAGGTCACCGGGATGCCCTCGCTGGGGCCTTGCGGCACGTCTATAGAGCTGTCGGTCAAAGCCGAACCACCCATGCCGTCGAGGTTCAGGCCGATCACCTTGTGCTCCACCACGCCCAGGTCTCGAGCGACACGGGCAGCAGCATTCAACTCGGCGCGGTGGCGCTGGCCGTAGTCGAAGCTCAGGGTGTAGCAGCTGTAGCCTTCTGCACGGGCCATGGCGACCACGGTGGCGGAGTCGAGGCCGCCGGACAGCAGGATGACTGCACGCTTTTGATCAGTCATCTCAGCGCCCCGGCTCGTCGTTCCACAGGTACTTGTGCAACTGCAGTTGCAGGCGCACCGGCAGATTGTCTGCGACAACCCAGTCAGCCAGGTCGCGAGCATTCAGGTCGTGGTGGCTGGGGGAAAACAGCACTTCGCCGGCGCGGCGCTCCAGGCCATATTGGATCAGCTTGGAGGTCGCCCAGTCGTAGTCTTCACGGGAACAGATGACGAACTTGACCTGGTCGTTGGCCGTCAGCAACTCGATGTTCTCGTAGCGGTTGCGGTGCGCTTCCTTGGAACCCGGGGTCTTGAGGTCGACGACACGACTGACGCGAGGGTCGACCGCGGAAATATCCAGGGCGCCGCTGGTTTCCAGGGACACCTCGTAACCGGCATCACACAACTGCTTGAGCAGGGGAATGGCATTAGGCTGAGCCAGAGGCTCGCCACCGGTGACGCAGACATAACGCGGCCGGTAACCGGCCACTTGCTCGAGGATGTCCTCAAGGGTGCGCACGGTACCGCCACTGAAGGCGTAGGCGCTGTCGCAGTACTGGCAACGCAGCGGGCAACCAGTGAGGCGCACAAATACAGTGGGCAGCCCGGCAGTGCGCGTTTCACCCTGCAACGAGTAAAAAACTTCGGTGATACGTAATGTGTCTTGCATAGTCGCCACGGGCGTAACAGCTAAACAGGCTGTCCGCCTCCGTCAGGCACTTCGAGGAATTCCGCCAACGCGTAAACCCCAGGAAGCGTGTTTCATAAAAGGGCGTGGATTCTAACGAAAAAACCCGCGCAGGGCGCGGGTTTCTTCTAAACGGGTTGCGACGCTTACATGCGTTGCAGATCCCGCTGTGCCAACTGAGCAGCAGAGGTACCCGGATATTGGGCCACCACCTGCTGCAGAATGCCTTTGACCTTGTCGGTATGACCCAGGCGGCGTTCTACGTCAGCCAGTTTGTACAGCGAATCCGGCACCTTGGCGTGCTTGGGGTACAGCTGGCTGACCTTGGCAAACGCCTGACCTGCACCTTGCAAGTCGCCTTTGGCCAGGTTCACCTCACCCAACCAGTACTGGGCGTTGCCCGCGTACTGGCTGTTCGGGTATTTGCGCAGGAATGCGGTAAAAGCCTGGCTGGCCTTATCGAAATCCTTGGCTTTGATCAGGTCGAAGGCTGCATCGTAATACAGTTTTTCCTTCGCCGGATCACCCGGTTCGCTGCTGGCGGCAGGGGTTTGGCTGGCAGCCGCAGCCCCTGCTGCTGCACCACCGGCGGCGGAACTTGGCGCGCCACCGGCAGAAGAATTATCAGGAGTAGCGGCTGGTGTAACGCCGGCTCCAATACGTCGATCAAGATCCTGGTAACGCTCCAGGCCTTCTTGCTTCAGCTGGTTCACTTGATTCTGCAGAACTTCAATCGTGCCTTGTTGCTGCGACAATTGATCCTGCATGCGTTGCAGCTGGTTGAACAGTTCGCCCTGTGCCGAAGGCGCGGCCGTAGCCGCCCCCCCGGCATAGGCGCCGTTCGTGCCATAACCCGCTGGCGGATAACTGCTCCCGCTATTGTTATAGCCAGAGTTGCTATCTTCCACAGGAACCGCAGCCCACACCGCAAGCGGTGCCAGGCTGAGAGCCAATACAGTTAGAGCACGACGGCACGTTCGCATGACGAATTACTTACGCAGTTCGACGCGACGGTTTTGAGCCCAGGACTGCTCGTCGTGGCCAGTAGCAACTGGACGCTCTTTACCGTAGGAAACCAGTTCCAGTTGGCCTGGAGCAACACCTTGCAGTACCAGGTAGCGCTGAACGGCTTTCGCACGACGCTCGCCCAGTGCCATGTTGTACTCACGAGTACCACGTTCGTCGGTGTTACCTTCCAGAACAACGCGAGCGCCGTTAGCTTTCAGGTCCTTCGCGTGAACGTCCAGAGCGCGCATGGCTTCTGGTTTCAGGTCCGAACTGTCGTATTCGAAGTAGAAAGTGGTGATAGCGCGCAGAGCAGCTTCTTCGCTCAGGGAGCCGTCAACTGCACCAGTGTTAGCGCCGTAACCAGCGTTTGGATCAACAGCTGCGCCTTCACCGGCATTGTCGCCGCCTTTAGACGAGCAACCAACGGCTACGGACAGAGCCAGAGCCAGAGCAGCAAACTTACCAAACTTCAGCATTTCCATCGTGAAACTCCTAATGAACCCCAGTGTGTTAAGTACTTCTTTTTGTAGCGCCGCGTCAGTTCAGGTAAGGGGACCAGGATGGTTCTCTGACTTCGCCTTGTGCGGTAGGAAGCGGGAGCCTTACGCGTCCATTAATGGACACGAGCATCAAGACTCCCCGGCCCTGCTGGCGGGTGGCGTAGATTACCATGGTGCCGTTGGGCGCAACAGTGGCTGACTCATCAAGGTTGGTATCTGTAAGGATTTTTACGGTTCCGCGCTGCAAATCCTGGGCCGCAACCCGGAAATTAGTGAAACCATCCTGACGGTGAATCATCACCAACGTCTTTTCATCAGCCGAAAGCTTAGGTGCAGCGTTGTAGTTACCAATAAAGGTCACACGTTCGGCGCCGCCGCCGTTGACGCTGGTTTTGTAGACTTGCGGCTTGCCGCCACGGTCGGAGGTGAAGTAGATGGTCGAACCATCCTTACCCCAGAACGGTTCGGTGTTGATGCCTGGGCCGCTGGTAACACGGCTCAGTTGGCGCGAAGCCATGTTCATCACGTAAATGTCCGGGTTGCCGTCTTTGGACAATACGAACGCCAGGCGAGAACCATCCGGCGACCAGGCTGGCGCGCCATTCAGGCCTTCGAAGTTGGTGATCTGCTCACGGCGACCGGTGTCGATGTGCTGAACGAAGATCCGTGGACGCTTCTGTTCAAAGGACACGTAGGCGATACGCTTGCCGTCGGGTGCAAAGCGTGGCGACAGGATCGGCTCACGGGATTGCAGCAGCGTCACTGCACGAGCGCCGTCATAGTCGGAGCGCTGCAGCGTGTAGCGCGTGTTGTCTACCGAAAAACGCTCTGCTGTTACATAAAGCAGGCGAGTCGAGAAGGCACCTTTGATCCCGGTCAGTTTTTCAAACGACTGGTCGGAGATGTAGTGCGCCATGTCCCGCAACTGATCCGTGGTACCCGACACGCTGCCGGTCAGCACTTGCTGCTCGGTCGCGACGTTGAACAGGGTGTACTGGATCTGCAGGCGACCGCCGGCAGGCGTGATGCTGCCCACCATCAGGTACTGGGCGTTCAGCGCTTTCCAGTCACGGAATATGACTTCGCTGGCCTGGGTCGGCTGGCTGATCATGTTGCCTTTGTCGATCGGCGCGTAGTAACCGGAGTTGCGCAGGTCATCACTGATGATCTGCGACATGTCGTCCGGCAGCACGCTGCCGCCCTGCCAGCCAAACGGTACAACGGCGATCGGGGTGGCCCGATCGCTACCGCTGGTGACCAGGATGTTCTTTTCATCCGCCGCCGCTATCCCTGCCATGCAGCAAATAACGACAAGCATTCCTCGAAGAAGGTTTCTCACAAGGCTAGATCCTCAGGTGTGAATGTCATCTTGAATGAACGGTAGGGAGCGAAGTCGCTTGGTTTCATTCCCTGCATCTCGGTCAACCGGCCAATGTTCTTGACCGCTGCTACCGCCGAACTGTCGAACGAACCGTCGCCACTGGACTTGGCCACGCTGACCGAGGTCACCGTACCGTCCGGCAACATGCCGATCTGCAGCACTACTGTCATGCCTTTACGTGCCGAAGGAGGACGGGTCCAACCTTCCGCTGCCCGTGAACGAATCAGGTCATCGAAACTGCCCGCGACTTCATCACCACGTTCATCGGCCAAGGCTTGCTGGCGTTGCGGCGTGTCGGAAAGCAAATCGGCCAAGGCCTGGGCCTTTTTGTCTTCGGTCGACTTACGTGCTGCTTCCTGGGCCTTTTTCTTCGAGGCATCGGCGGCAGCTTTCTTCTTCGCATCGTCGGCGATTTTCTTCTTCGCCTCGTCAGCTTCAGCTTTCTTCTTGGCGTCGTCCGCGGCTTTCTTCTTCGCGTCTTCGACTATCTTTTTCTTCGCGTCTTCAGCGGCCTTTTTCTTGGCCTCTTCTTCAGCAGCTTTCTTGGCTTCTTCTTCAGACTTCTTCTTGGCTATATCAGCCAATTGTTTCTCTTCAGCCTTCTTAGCTTCGGCAGCTTTATCGGCTTTCTTGGCTTCATCAGCCTTTTTAGCCTCGTCAGCTTTCTTCGCCTCGTCAGCCTTTTTCGATTCCTCGGCCTTTTGAGCCGCCTCTTCTTTCTTTTGTTCCGCAGCAGCCTTCACCGCTTCCTGCTCGACCTTCTTCTGTTCCATCTGCTCGACTTCAGTCTGGCGCGCAGCCGACTTCTGGGCCTCACCCGCAATCTTCTGATTGGTCTGGGTGGTGGCCTGGCTTTTCGATTTCAGCTGATACAGGGTCGCCTGCACGATCGGCTTGGCTGGCGGCAGGTCCGGGGTCATGGCAAAGCTGACGAACAGCATGCCAAACACCAGGACGTGCAGGGCAATTGCCCAGACGCTAGGCCAGAAGAAGCTTTCCGAGGCGGACGGCTCTCGCTGTTGGTGCATCAGGGCGCCTCGGTAATCAAGCCAACGTTACCGACGCCGGCCTTCTGCAGCCCGCCCATGGCGCCCATCACGGAGCCATAGTCGACGACCTTGTCGCCGCGGATGAACACCTGGGTGTGCTTGCCACCTTCGTTGCCGGCGCGAATGATCTTGGTCACAGCATCAGTCATCTGCGGCAAGGTCATGGCCTTGTCCTGCTGTTTCTGAGTGTCGACTTCGCTGCCAAGGTTCCAGTAATAGGTCTTGTCAGCCTTGATCGAAATGGTCAGGACCTGAGTGTTGTTGTCCTGCGGCAAGGCTTCGCTGGAAACCTTGGGCAGATCAACCTTCACGCCCTGATTGAGCATCGGCGCGGTCACCATGAAGATAACCAGCAGCACCAGCATCACGTCGATGTAAGGCACTACGTTCATCTCGGCGACCGGCTTGCGCTTTTTGCGAGCTCGAGCGATTAAAGCCATTGGGAATTACCTGCTTATTCTTCGCTGGTGTGCACTTTACGGTGCAGGATCGCCTGGAATTCATCGGCGAAGGTGTAGTAACGGCTGATCAAGGTTTCGCCACGAGCGGCAAAACGGTTGTAGGCGATTACTGCGGGAATAGCTGCGAACAGGCCGATGGCGGTGGCGATCAGCGCTTCGGCGATACCCGGGGCCACGGTGGCCAGGGTCGCTTGCTGGGCCTGGGCCAGGCCGCGGAAGGAGTTCATGATCCCCCATACGGTACCGAACAGGCCGATGTACGGGCTCACGGAACCTACGGTGGCGAGGAACGGCAGGCTTTGCTCAAGCTTTTCTTCTTCGCGGGAAATCGCTACACGCATGGCACGGGCCACGCCTTCCATGACCGCTTCCGGGTCAACGCCTGGCTGCTGGCGCAGACGGGAGAATTCCTTGAAGCCGGCACGGAAGATCTGCTCGACGCCCGAGTCCGGGTCCGGATTGCTGCCGGCCTGGCGATACAGTTTGGACAGGTCGATACCCGACCAGAAGCGCTCTTCGAAGCTCTCCAGGGCACGTCGACCGGCACGCAGCAGGTTGCTGCGCTGAAAAATCATGACCCAAGAGGTAACCGATGCGGCTACCAGGACCAGCATCACCAGTTGAACCACGACACTGGCATTGCTGACCAGGCTCCACATGGAGGAATGGTCGACGACGGTAGGTTCCACGCTAAATCTCCTGCTCTGAATGTTTACCCGCGCCGCTCACGCCGGCAAAGGCCGTGCGTAGAGCTTCGGGAATGGCCCGGGGTTTCAAACTATTGGTGCGAACACAGGCCACCAGGAACTGCCCCTCACAGAGCAGCGTTGCATCCGTAGCCCGCCTGACCTGCTGTTTAAAGCGCAGGCTGGCACGGTTCAATTCGGTTATTTCTGCGCTGACCAGCAGTTCGTCGTCCAGTCGCGCCGGCGCGTAATAACGAGCCTCGCTGGAATGCACGACAAACAACAGGTCCTCCCCTGCCAGCTGGGATTGGGCAAAGCCCAGCTCCCGTAGCCGCTCGGTTCGAGCCCGCTCCATGAACTTTAGGTAATTGACGTAATAAACGATGCCGCCGGCATCGGTGTCCTCGTAATAAACGCGACAGCGATGTGCGAACGACTGATCCCCGTTTTGCGCGCGCATACTCTAGTGCTTACTCCTCAGGTTGCCAATCCGGCCAGGCAACTGTTTTTCATTCTGTGGCACATTTCTAACGAAAGAATGACGACGCCAGCCACTAGGACAGCACAAACGCCGAATAAATCGAATCGCCAAGCGTTTTTAATCGTCCACTGCATCAAGGAATTCGTCTACTACGGGCATCTCGCCCAATCGTGACGGAATGTTTAACCCAAAGTGCAGATACGCATGCCGGGTGACCACACGCCCCCTCGGTGTACGCATGATGTAGCCCTGCTGGATCAGATACGGCTCCAGTACATCCTCAATCGTATGCCGCTCTTCGCTGATGGCTGCCGCGAGGCTGTCCACGCCCACCGGGCCGCCGTCGAATTTTTCGATCATGGTCAACAGCAGGCGTCGATCCTGGTGGTCAAAGCCGTGCTCATCCACATCCAGCAGGTTCAGCGCCAGGTCTGCCACGGGCTTGGTGATATGCCCTTTGGCGCGTACTTCGGCAAAGTCGCGCACCCGACGCAGCAACCGGTTGGCAATCCGCGGCGTACCCCGGGCGCGGCGGGCGATTTCAAACGCGCCTTCGGGGTCCAGGGGCAAGCCGAGGATAGTCGCCGAACGGCTGACGATGGTGGCCAGATCCGCCGTGCTATAGAACTCTAGACGTTGAACAATTCCGAAACGGTCTCGCAGCGGATTGGTCAGCATGCCCGCACGGGTGGTGGCCCCCACCAGGGTGAACGGTGGCAGGTCGAGCTTGATCGAGCGCGCGGCCGGGCCTTCGCCGATCATGATGTCCAACTGAAAGTCTTCCATGGCCGGGTACAACACTTCCTCGACGATGGGCGAAAGCCGGTGGATCTCGTCGATAAACAGTACGTCGTGGGGCTCCAAATTGGTCAGCAGCGCCGCCAGGTCGCCCGGACGCTCCAGCACAGGACCGGAGGTAGACTTGATCGACACGCCCATTTCCTGGGCGATGATGTTGGCCAGGGTGGTCTTGCCCAAGCCCGGCGGGCCGAAGATCAACGTGTGATCCAGGGACTCGCTGCGCCCGCGCGCCGCCTGGATAAACAACTCCATCTGCTCGCGCACGGTGGGCTGGCCGATGTATTCGGCAAGGCTCAGGGGGCGAATCGCCCGGTCCTGGACTTCTTCACGATCACGAGGGCCGGTGGCCGCGATCAGACGATCAGCTTCAATCACTTAAATCATTCCCTTCAGGGCGCGGCGGATCATGTCTTCGCTGCTCAGGTTCTTGTCCTTGATGGCCGACACGGCCTTGCTCGCCTCTTGGGGCTTGTAGCCCAGGGAGATCAGCGCGCTGACTGCATCGTTTTCAGCACTGGCCACCGGCACACCCGGCGCATCGGGCTGGTTAGGCACCAGGGCGAACATGCTCGGCACGACCTCCCAGGCCTTGAAGCGGTCCTTAAGCTCCACCAGCAAGCGCTCGGCGGTTTTCTTGCCAACGCCTGGCACCTTGGTCAGCGCCGAGGTGTCCTGGGCCGACACACAGCGCACCAGTTCATCGACTTCGAGGCTCGACATCAGTGCCAGCGCGAGCTTCGGGCCCACGCCGTTCAGGCGGATCAGCTCACGGAAGAAGTCCCGGTCACGCTTGCCAATAAAACCATAGAGCAATTGTGCGTCTTCGCGCACCACCAGGTGGGTGTGCAAGGTCAGCGGTTCACCGACCGACGGTAGGCGGTAGAGGGTGGTCATGGGCACTTCCAGCTCATAGCCCAGCCCGTTTACATCCAGAATCAGGTGCGGCGGCTGTTTCTCAGCCAGGGTGCCGCGCAAGCGTCCAATCACGTTCGAATCCTTAAGAATCGGCTCAGATCAAGGCCTGACCGGTAATAACGCGGGCATGCCGGCCGACAGTACAGGCCGCTCGTGCACCCCACGCAGAATGATTGCGCTGATGCTATCAGAGACGAAGCCGGCCGCCACGACTGCGTGCCGTACCCAAGCCATGAGGCATCAGGCTGGAGCGGGTATGGGCGTGGCAAATGGCAATGGCCAGGGCGTCGGAGGCATCGATTTGCGGTTTGGCGGTGAGCTTGAGCATGTGCATGACCATCATCATCACCTGCTCCTTGTTGGCCGCACCGGTGCCGACCACGGCTTGCTTGACCTGGGTCGCGGTGTATTCAGCGATCTCCATGCCCTCCTCGGCACCCGCGACGATGGCCGCACCGCGGGCCTGGCCGAGCTTCAAGGCGGAGTCGGCGTTTTTTGCCATGAACACTTTTTCGATGCCCATGGTCACTGGCCCGTAGGTCTGGATCACTTCACGCACGCCGCGGTAAACGATCTGCAAGCGCTCGGCCAACTCGCCGGCGCCGGTACGGATACAGCCCGACGCTACGTACACGCAGCCTCGCGGGGTCTGTTGGACCACGCCAAAGCCGGTGATTCGCGAACCGGGGTCGATACCTAGGATTAGAGTCATAACGCCTGCAGTTGGATAAAAAATTCTTGATATAGCCAAGATCAAAATGTGGGAGCGGGCTTGCTCGCGAAGGCGGTGTATCAGTCACCTTATCGACTGACTGACACGCCGCCTTCGCGAGCAAGCCCGCTCCCACATTAGATCTGCATCATCCCTCAGCCTAGCTGTTCGGCTACCGATTCCGGGATATCGGCATTGGAGTAGACGTTCTGCACGTCATCCAGGTCTTCAAGCATGTCGAGCATCTTGAGCACCTTCTGCGCCCCATCCAGGTCCAGCTCGGCGCTGGTGGTGGGCAGCATCACGATTTCCGCATCGGTACCTTTGAAACCGGCCGCTTCCAACGCGTTACGCACCGAGTAGAAGCCCGCGAACGAGGTAAACACGTCGATGGAACCGTCTTCGTTGGTCACCACGTCGTCGGCATCGGCCTCCATCGCTGCTTCGATCAGCGCATCTTCGTCAACACCCGGCGCGAAGGAGATCTGCCCCTTGCGCTCAAACAGGTAGGCCACCGAACCGTCGGTGCCCAGGTTGCCGCCACATTTGCTGAACGCATGGCGCACGGCAGCCGCAGTGCGGTTGCGGTTGTCGGTCATGCACTCGACCATCACCGCCACGCCACCCGGGCCGTAGCCTTCGTAGCTCAACTCGACCATGTCGTCGGTATCGGCCGCACCGGCACCACGGGCCACGGCGCGGTCGATGATGTCGCGGCTCATGTTGGCGCCGAGGGCCTTGTCCAAGGCCAGGCGCAGGCGCGGGTTGGAACCCGGGTCACCGCCACCCTGGCGCGCAGCCACGGTCAGCTCGCGAATCCACTTGGTGAAGATCTTGCCTTTCTTGGCATCCTGACGCTCTTTGCGGTGCTTGATGTTCGCCCACTTGGAATGGCCAGCCATAACACAACTCCGAAATTCTGTAGAAACCTGTCAATCCCGCCCCAGGCGGGACTTCCCTCTTTAACGTGCAGCCCTTGTAACGCAAAGGCGCATCCGAAGATGCGCCCTTAGCTGACAATGTAAAACCCTATGGCGCTTTCACGCTGCGGCCTTACTCAGCCTTTGGTGTCTCGCGCAGACGGATATGCAGCTCGCGCAGTGCCTTGGCATCCACCACACCCGGTGCTTGCGTCATGACGTCGGCAGCACTTTGGGTTTTCGGGAAGGCAATCACTTCACGGATCGACTGGGCACCGGTCATCAGCATCACCAGACGGTCCAGGCCGAAGGCCAGGCCACCGTGAGGCGGCGCGCCGTACTTCAGGGCGTCGAGCAGGAAGCCGAACTTCTCTTGCTGCTCATCTTCGTTGATGCCCAGCAGGCGGAAGACCGATTGCTGCATTTCCTTGCGGTGGATACGGATCGAACCGCCACCCAGCTCGGTGCCGTTGAGCACCATGTCGTAGGCACGGGACAGAGCGCCAGCCGGATTGGCTTCGAGCTCTTGCGGCGTGCACTTCGGAGCGGTGAACGGGTGGTGCAGCGCGCTGAAGCTACCGTCGTCGTTCTCTTCGAACATCGGGAAGTCGACAACCCACATCGGCGCCCACTGGCAGGTCAGCAGGTTCAGGTCGTTACCGACCTTGATCCGCAGTGCACCCAGCGCTTCGCTGACGATCTTCGACTTGTCGGCACCGAAGAACACGATGTCGCCGTCAACCGCGCCAACACGATCCAGGATCACGTTGAGGTTGGCTTCAGGGATGTTCTTGACGATTGGCGACTGCAGGCCTTCAACGCCCTTGGCGCGCTCGTTGACCTTGATGTACGCCAGGCCCTTGGCACCGTAGATGCCGACGAACTTGGTGTAGTCGTCGATCTGCTTGCGCGGCATGCTCGCAGCGCCAGGCACGCGCAAGGCGGCAATACGGCATTTCGGGTCGTTGGCCGGGCCGCTGAACACCTTGAAGTCAACGTCTTTGAGTTGGTCTTCAACGTCAACCAGTTCCAGCGGGTTACGCAGGTCCGGCTTGTCGGAACCGTAACGGCGCATGGCTTCTTCGAAGGTCATGTGCGGGAATTCGCCGAACTCCAGGTTCAGCACTTCCTTGAACAGGTTGCGGATCATCTGCTCGGTGATACCCATGATCTCTTTTTCATCGAGGAAACTGGTCTCGATGTCGATCTGGGTGAATTCCGGCTGGCGGTCGGCCCGCAGGTCTTCGTCACGGAAGCATTTGGCGATCTGGTAGTAACGGTCGAAGCCGGCCACCATCAGCAGTTGCTTGAACAGCTGTGGCGATTGCGGCAAGGCGAAGAAGGAGCCAGCGTGGGTACGGCTCGGCACCAGGTAGTCGCGGGCGCCTTCCGGAGTAGCACGGGTCAGGATCGGCGTCTCGACGTCGAGGAAGCCGTTCTCGTCCAGGAAGCGACGGATGCTGGTGGTCATGCGCGAACGCAGACGCAGTTTCTCGGCCATTTCCGGGCGACGCAGGTCCAGGAAGCGATAACGCAGGCGGGTTTCTTCACCAACGTCAGAGAACTCGTTCAGCGGGAACGGCGGGGTTTCCGACTCGTTCAGCACTTCCAGCTCGTAACCCAGCACTTCGATCATGCCCGACGCCATGTTGGCGTTGGTGGCACCAGCCGGACGCAGGCGAACCTTGCCGGTGATCTTCACGACGTACTCGCTGCGCACGCGGTCGGCGGCGGCGAAGCTCTCGGCGCGGTCCGGATCGAACACCACCTGGGCCAGACCATCACGATCACGGATATCGAGGAAGATCACCCCGCCGTGGTCGCGGCGACGGTGAACCCATCCGCAAAGGGTGATTTCCTGACCTTCCAGGGTCTCGTTCAGTTGGCCGCAATAGTGGCTGCGCATCATGATAGTGGTTTCGCTTCTCGTAATTCGAAATTCGGTGGAGGCCTGCCTCATCACCGTACAGCTAAGTCAGGTGACGGATAATGCAGGAGCCTGCGCGTAGAGTTCAACTCAGTCTGCTTTGTCGCCGCCGGCCAGATTCTTCTTCGAACCGGTCTTGAAATCGGTCTCGTACCAACCGTTGCCACTCAGGCGAAAGCCCGGCATGGACAACATCTTCTTGAGCTCCGGAGCCTGACAGGCAGGGCAATCGACCAGCGGCGCTGCGCTGATCTTTTGAATGGCTTCCAACTGATGACCACAGGAAGCGCATTGATAGTCGTACATGGGCATGGAGATGTCTCGGCGATCAGATCATTACTGCGCCACGCCCTGCCCTGGCTCTATCCCGTGGGAAAATCCCGGCATGCGCAGCAAAGCCCGGGATTATATCTGGTAAATCGAGGCTGTGCAGCCGTAGCGGCGCGCTGCTCTTTATATAGGTGGCTGCAGCAGGCTTCTGCCAGGCGCCCGACCCGGGGCAATCCCGAGCCTGGCGACTGGCACAAGGATCATGCCAGGTCCGGATGGACACCCGGCGCATTAAGGCGCTCTTTCAATACATGAACCACACAAACCACCCTGACCAGACCACTGAAGTTCTTTACACCGCCATATCGCAAGTGCACTTCACGGTCCACGTAAGACAGCAACGCACTGACCGAACATGTATTGATCCGGGCTATTTCCGCAAGGATATTCCAATAGACCTCTTCGAGTCGCAGACACGTCGAAAAACCATTAAGCCGAACGGATCGGGATAATGGCCTGGCCAAGTTCATATCGAACCCTTTGGCAAAGGGATCTACCTTTATCTTGTGCAACCCGCACGTTTCCATAACTCCATTACCTGCTCCGCGTGACATACACTTGACACTCCATTGCCTGACGGCCACTCATCAGTGTTGTCGTTGGCCGTTGAGCTATAAAACATCAAGAAGACAAGTGCAGCCAGAAGACAGGGAGCCGATCGCCGTAGGACAAGCCAACGCGTGTATCAGGAAGCTCGCAGGGTCAGGGAAATCGCCGGAAAACAGGCACGCGAGGGGCGTCAGCTCGACGCCCACCCGCCACCGGCATTACTTGTTTTCGAGCAGGGAACGCAACATCCACGCGGTCTTTTCATGAACTTGCATACGCTGGGTCAGCAAGTCCGCAGTGGGTTCATCGCTGACTTTATCCAGCAACGGGAAGATGCCCCGGGCCGTGCGGGTAACCGCTTCCTGGCCTTCGACCAATTGCTTGATCATGTCTTCCGCACTCGGCACACCCTCTTCTTCCTTGATCGAAGAAAGTCGTGCGTACACCGAATAAGCACCCGGTGCGGGGAAGCCCAGGGCGCGAATACGCTCTGCAATTGAATCCACCGCCAGCGCCAGTTCGTTGTACTGCTCTTCAAACATCAAGTGCAGTGTGCGAAACATCGGGCCCGTTACGTTCCAATGGAAGTTGTGGGTCTTCAGGTAAAGTACATAGGTATCGGAAAGCAGGCGCGAAAGTCCGTCAACGATTGATTTACGGTCTTCTTCACTGATACCAATATCGATTGCCATGTGTTTCCCCTTCAATTGATAAACATTCATTGATCAGGTGCAGGACCACTCTAGCAAGAGTGCCGGCCTTGCGCAGCCCGGCCGACCCTCTCGAGGTGCGGCAAATCGCCCCTCGCAGAGCGGGTTTACACGGCAGGCAAAGCTTCAAGCCCTGCCGAAAAAAAATTATCCGCCGCCGGCGAAAAAAAACCGCACCTGTCTAGGACAAGCGTTTGACGCAGAAATGCCGCATGCCTCGCAACAGCCCGAAATGCTTGATTTGAGTAGGCACAGGCTTTGCTGTTAAATAGGCAGCGTGTCGCCGCCGTTTTTGTTTGCGGCAAGCGGCATAGGCTGATACCCGTGTACGTGTCCAACGCCTCCCATTGTTCAGAAGCGAACCGTGCCAGTCAGCTCTTCCTCGTGATCCGTCTTAACGTGAGTTAATCAAAATGTTGAAAATCGTCCACCTGCTAACGGGCGCTGCAGCTTTGCTGCTGTCCTTTATCCCCAGCCTGCGATCAGAAACCCTGCCTTACCTGCAACAACCTGACGCTCTCTACCTGACCTTTTTTGGTCTTCTTAACCTGACACTGGCTCCAGTCATTCCTTACTGGAACAAAGGCCCGCGTCATCAACTGCAAAACCTGGTCAGCGCCCTGCTGGTCTTGGCTGTTGTCGTGCAAACCCTCACCCTGCTGGCGCCTATGCCTGAAGTCGGTGGCCACCCGGCCGTCCTGCTCAGTTTGGCAATCGCACTGGTCGCCATCGTTCTTCATCTGGCCATCAGTTTCTACCGTTCCTCCCCGGCCGCTGCGTCGCCAAGCTACGACATGACCAACCGGGATACCGGTACCGTGAAGTGGTTCAACACCTCCAAGGGCTTCGGCTTTATTTCCCGGGATTCGGGCGACGATATCTTCGTCCACTTCCGGGCGATTCGCGGCGAAGGCCATCGCGTACTGGTGGAAGGCCAACGCGTGGAGTTCTCCGTCATGAATCGTGACAAGGGCCTGCAAGCTGAAGATGTGATCGCCGCGTTGCCGCGTCGCTGATTCCAGCACCCCGAAAAAAGAAACCGCGATGCAGCCTGGCTGCATCGCGGTTTTTTTACGCCCGGGGATTCATCCCTGCCTTATTAATAATGAGGCGGCGGCGCTTCTTCCTCGGATGACTCGAACTGGCCGCCCATTTCTTCCTGGCGCTTGAGCAACGCAGTCATCTGCATCTGCAGGCGTTCGACCGCCCGCTGTTGGGTGACCAGGATGTCATTGAGGGTCTCGATGGTGTCGTCCTGAAAGGCCAGGCGGCTTTCCAGATCGGTCACACGGTCTTGGAGGTCCATGACTCAAGCCTCCAGAAACATGAAATCAGCCGGCAGGATCTCGCGCAGGCGTGCACGAATCGCCGCCACCTGCTCGTCGCTGTAAGGCTTCGCCGGATGCTTGCCCCAGACCGGCGCCGGCCAGGCAGCGTCATCGCGCTTGCGCACGATTACATGCACGTGCAGTTGGCTGACCACGTTACCCAGGGCACCGATATTCATCTTGTCGGCGCCAAACCCTTCATTAAGCAGTTGCGCCAGCACCGTGCTTTCCTGCCACACCCGCTGCTGGTCAGCGACATCCAGTTGAAACACTTCGCTGATACCGTCGATGCGCGGCACCAGGATGAACCAGGGGTAATTCGAGTCATTGGACAGCAGCAGCCGGCACAGGGGGAAATCCCCAATGGGCAAGGTGTCTTGTTGAAGACGTGGATCTAAGGCGAACACAGCAGTCACTCCCGTTCGGCGGGTCAGGTTTCAGGCGCCCAGCATACCTGCGAATGCCGAGCGCTTCACGGCGAATGCATCAGGCCAAATACGCGCCCAAACAGCACGTCATGAAAAAAAGCGCACCATTTCGAGACAGACCAATATTTCAGCTACGCTAAATGACCAATGTATCCGGATGCAGTCAAAGTCGGGACGCGGGCGCTCCCTCAAGACCTTGAGCCAGAGGGCTTTCAAGGGGCGAAGAGCGACTTCTAGCAAAAACGCAGTCAAGGAACACCTGCACCAAAATGACCCATTTGTGCCTCAAAGGGATCCGCCGACTACCCACAGAAAGGGGTGAACCGGTAACGTTTTGTTCTGGTGCAGGTTTTATGCACCACCGCAGAGAAGCGCGGCAGGTGGAACAAGGCCAAACCAAACGGCGTAAAAAGCCCGTGCTTATGCGGTTTTTACAGGCCGCTGACAATTTTCACGAAAAAATCACATTCGGTTACCGGTTTGTGCACGCTTGTTGCATTCACCCCTGCATCGTCGACAACGGCACCGGCAGGAAGCAGGTGTTTCGCGACGGAAAACAACAGCGGTTCAATGCTTTTTCAGGAAAGAGTTAAAACTTTGAGAAGGGAGGTTCCCCCCCTACCTCGATGCTTTTAAACAGTATTGAAGTTGTCAGTCCGGTTACAAGTGGACTGTGAATTTGCGACATGGAGCTAGCAATTTACGACAGGCCCGTAAAGAAGCTGAAAGGATAGATGTGCAAGTATCGTCAATAATGTCTGCGTGATATAACTTTGCGCCGACACAAAAAAGAAAGAGCCGCCCAGACAAAAATATAGGTGGGACGGCAGTACTCTTCCTAAAACCAAAGGAGCAAATCACGATGCGCGTGATGAAGTGGAGCATGATCGCCCTGGCTGTTTCAGCAGGCACCTCGCAGTTCGCAATCGCGTCCTCCCAGGACGATGCCAAGGGCTTTGTTGAAGACAGCACTTTCAGCATCAACACTCGCCTGCTGTATTTCAGCCGCGACTTCCGTAACAATCCTTCGGGCACTCAGAGCCGCCGCGAAGAAACCGGTCTGGGCTTCAATGGTCTTTACCAATCGGGCTTTACCCAAGGCACCATCGGTGTCGGTGTAGACGTTATCGGTCTGCTGGGCGTCAAGCTCGACAGCGGCAAGGGTCGTGCCGGTACCGGCCTGTTCCCTAACGGCTCCGACGGCCGTGCACAGGATGACTACTCCAAAGGTGGCGCCGCCGTTAAATTCCGTTTCTCCGACACGGTCTTGAAAATCGGCGACCAATACACCACCGCTCCTGTCTTCGCTTCCGACGACAGCCGCCTGCTGCCAGAGCTGCCACAAGGTGTCTCGATCACCAGCAACGAGATCAAGGGCCTGAAACTGGAAGGTGGTCACTTCACCGCCAGCACCGCGCAAGCCCAGACCTACCATGACAGCCTGGGCCTGAAGGAAACCAACTTTGTCGGTGGCGTCTACGCGTTCACCCCAGAGCTGACCGGTAGCCTGTACTACGCGAAAACCGAAGACTACTGGAAGAAGACCTACGCCAACATCAACTGGACCCATGCCCTGAGCAAGGAACAGTCGCTGGCCTTTGACTTCAACATCTACAGCACCAAAAGTGATGGCCTTGGTCTGCAACGCGCAGAAAAAGACAACACCACCAAGCTCGACAACCGTGCCTACAGCTTGCAAGGCGCGTACACCATCGACGCTCACACCTTCACCCTGGCCTACCAGAAGGTCACCGGTGACGGCGACTACGGTTACGGCGTAGACGGCGGCGGCACGATTTTCCTCGCCAACTCCGTTGCCCGTTCCGACTTCAACGCTGAAGGTGAAAAATCCTGGCAAGCTCGTTACGACCTGAACATGGCCACTTTCGGCATTCCAGGCCTGAGCTTCATGACTCGTTATGTCACCGGTAGCGGTGCTGACAATGGCGTGACCAACAACGCCAAAGAGTGGGAACGTGACATCGAAGCCAAGTACGTGATCCAGAGCGGCCCGGCTAAAGACCTGAGCCTGCGTCTGCGTCAAGCTACCTACCGCTCCAGTGATAGCGTTTACTACGGCTCGCCGTCGATCGACGAGCTGCGCCTGATTGCAAACTACCCGCTGAACATCTTGTAATTGCCAGTTTGATTACAACGATGACTTAGGGCTTCGGCTCTAACTAAAAAGCCGCTCACTTATTCACAAGTGAGCGGCTTTTTTATTGCAACTTGATCTCAACAACCGAATAACTAGCAAGCTAGCTATCTAGTTCAACCCCGCGAATAAAACCTGACACACCAGACAAGTTTAATCCGCACGTCGCACGTTTACTTCACTGCACTTTCCTGCATGACGCGAATAACCCGCTGCGGAAATGGAATATCAATCCCCGCGGCTTTCAAACGGTCACGTGCCAGTTCATTGAACATAAACATCACATCCCAATAATCCGAAGTCTTGGTCCAGACTCGCAGGGATACCGTGATCGAACTGTCGCCCAAGGTCGAAACTACCGCTGCCGGCGCCGGATCAGCCAGCACCCGTGGATCCTTGGCCAGTTCCAGCAGCACTTCGCGGGCCTTCTGCAGGTCGGCTTCGTAGTCGACACCCACATCAAACACTACCTTGCGGGTCGGCTGACGGTTGGTGTTGGTGATCAGGCCGTTGGACAGGCTGCCGTTTGGGATGATCACCGTCTTGTTGTCGCCGGTGCGCAGCACGGTGTGAAAAATCTGGATGCTGTCGACGGTACCGGAAGTGCCCTGGGCTTCGATCCAGTCACCAATGCGGAACGGGCGGAACAACAGAATCAGCACGCCGCCGGCAAAGTTCGCCAGGCTGCCTTGCAAGGCCAGGCCGATGGCCAGGGTAGCGGCACCGATCGCGGCAACGAACGACGTAGTTGCCACGCCGATCATCGAGGCCACGTTGACCACCAGCATGACTTTGAGCGCAATGTTCGCCAGGTTGGTAATGAAGTGTTGCAGCGCCAGGTCCGCATTACGCAGTGCCAGCAAACGCCCCACTCGGTGGGTCAAGACGTTGATCAGCCACCAACCGATGGCCAGGGTGACCACCGCCAGCAAAAATCGGCTGCCGTATTCCATGATCATCGGTAACCATGACTCCGAGCTCTTGATCAGGTGATCCACTTCAGCGTTCAAGTCCATCTACATTCTCCTGTTTACCGGATGCTCGGCCTATTGGTTGGCCCTAAATACAATTGAGCCCCGTAGGGCTCAATGGTGGGCGCTGGTTCTGGGGCGTGGGACGTCAAAAACGCCCACAGGTTCCCCAAAGTGCTATCAGTCGCGGAAGTTATTGAACTGCAGCGGCATGTCGAAGGTCTTGGCGCGCAGGGCAGCAATGGCCTCTTGCAAGTCGTCACGCTTCTTGCCGGTGATACGTACCTGCTCGCCCTGGATAGAGGCCTGGACCTTGAGCTTGGCGTCCTTGACGTGGGCGACGATTTTCTTCGCCAGCTCCTTGTCGATGCCTTCCTTGAGTACGGCTTCCTGCTTCATCAGCTTGCCGGAGGCATAGGCGTCCTTGATTTCAAGGCACTGCGCATCGATCTTGCGCTTGACCAGGGACAGCTTGAGGATCTCAATCATCGCTTCCAGCTGGAAGTCGGCTTCTGCGGTCAGGTTGACGGTCAGCTCCTTTTCCTTGAACTCGAAGCTGCCCTTGCCCTTCAAGTCATAGCGGCGATCCAGCTCCTTGACGGCGTTCTCGACGGCGTTAGTGACTTCGTGTTTGTCCAGTTCGGATACCACGTCGAACGACGGCATGTAATTTCTCCAATAAAAAGGGGCGCGGCTCAGTAGAGATGGAGCACGCCCAGGCTAAAATGCCCGGGCATTATAGCGGTTCTTTCGCCTCGTTCACTGCGGGCAGCCTTACGGAGTAAAAACTGATGTCGACCACCTGGCATGTCCTCGGCGCTGGTAGCCTCGGAACATTGTGGGCTGCCCGCCTGGCCCGCGCCGGGTTGCCGGTGCGCCTGATCCTGCGGGACCACGCGCGGCTGGCGAGCTATCAGACCGGCAAGGGCCTGACCCTGGTCGAGCACGGCGTGGCTCACACCTATCCAGTCGTCGGCGAAACATCCGACAGCCCTGGGCCGATTCATCGCCTGCTGGTGGCGTGCAAAGCCTACGACGCCCAAGAGGCCGTCGCACAGTTTGAACATCGTCTGGCACCCGACGCCGAGCTGATCCTGCTGCAAAACGGCCTGGGCAGCCAGGATGCAGTCGCCGCCCAACTGCCCCAAGCCCGCTGCATCTTTGCCTCCAGCACCGAAGGCGCGTTTCGCGAAAGCGACTGGCGGGTCGTGTTTGCCGGCCATGGCTACACCTGGCTGGGAGATGCGAGCCACCCTACCCCGCCTCTGTGGCTGGATGACCTGCAAGCCGCCGGCATCCCCCATGCGTGGAGCACCGATATCCTCACCCGCCTGTGGCGCAAACTGGCCCTGAACTGCGCCATCAACCCGCTGACTGTGCTGTATGAATGCCGCAATGGGGAACTGCAAGCCCATCAGTGCGAAGTGGCCACCCTGTGCGCCGAACTCGCCGAACTGCTGGAATGCTGCGGCCAACCCGCCGCCGCACAGGATTTGCAGAGCGAAGTGGAACGGGTGATCCAGGCCACGGCGGCCAATTACTCATCGATGTACCAGGACGTGGCCAATGCCCGACGCACCGAAATCAGCTACTTGCTGGGCTATGCCTGCCAGGCGGCCGCACGTCACCAACTGACCTTGCCGCACCTGCAACAACTTCAGGTCCGCCTGGTACAGCAACTGTCTGCACGCGGATTGCCCAGCGACTGAAGCACGCGCTACCCTGCCTGCTTGTTCCTTTGCAGCGAAAACCTTGATGCCACTGCGCCAGCGTCTCGAAAATCTACCGGTTGGGCAAAAACTGCTGGCGGCCCTGCTGGTCTTGTTGACCACCGTCTTGCTGGTGGCCAACCTGACCTTTATCAGCGCCGCCTACTGGATCTCCCAGGAAAGCATGGCACCCCAGGCCTTGCAGGCCATCGGTCGACTGGTGTCGAACCCGTCGCTGGCTGCCCAGGCCCTGGACTCGCCGCTCAAGGCGCAGAACCTGCTGGATGAACTGACCAGCTATTCACCCTTGCGGGCCGCAGCCTTATATGACGGTGAGGGTACGCGCCTGGCCCAACTGCAACATGCCAATCGCCTGCACCTGCCAGCCAATTACAATGAAATCGAAATCTGGCGCGCCACCGAGTTTCGCAGCAATCAGGTGATCACCCTTCCCCGTGCCGGCCAACCGTCCGGGCATTTGCTGCTGGTGGCCAGCAGCGAACTGCCGGTGGCTTTTTACACCGGCACCTTTACCGCCAGCCTGGGCATCCTGATTTTCAGTGTGCTGCTGTGGCTGGTGATTGCCCGACAGATCAAGCGCCTGATTACCCGACCGATCCATGAACTGGAAGAACTGTCGCGTCAGGTCACCCGGGAAGAGAACTACGCCTTGCGCGCCGGTCGCGGCAACCACGACGAAATCGGCAGCCTGGCCGAAGCCTTCAACACCATGCTTTCGCGCATTGAAGCCCGCGAGCAACAACTCAAGCGCGCACGGGACGATTCCCAGGCCGCCTACGATCAGGCCCAGGGCCTGGCGGAAGAAACCCGCCACACCAACCGCAAGCTGGAACTGGAAGTCCAGGTGCGCAGCAAGATCGAGAAAAAACTCACCGGCTTCCAGAACTACCTCAACAGCATCATCGACTCGATGCCCTCGGCGCTGATCGCCCTGGATGAACAGCTCTATGTCACCCAGTGGAACCAGGAAGCCAGCGCGCTTTCCGGCACCCGTCTGGATGAGGCGTTGAACCAACCGATCTTCCTTGCCTTCCAACCGCTCAAACCTTTTCTGCCGCAAATCAAGGCCACGGTGGAGCAACACACCGTGGAGCGGATCGAGCGGGTGACCTGGGTCAAGGATGACGAGCCCAAGCACTATGCCCTGACCTTCTACCCGCTGATGGGCGGCGCCGGGCGCGGCGTGGTGATCCGGATCGATGACATCACCCAGCGCCTCTCCTTGGAAGAGATGATGGTGCAGTCGGAGAAGATGCTCTCGGTCGGCGGCCTGGCCGCCGGCATGGCCCACGAAATCAACAACCCGCTGGGGGCGATCCTGCATAACGTGCAGAACATCCGCCGCCGCCTGTCCAACGAACTGCCGAAAAACCTTGAGCATGCCGAACAGGTGGGCATCGACCTGGACATGGTCAACCGCTACCTGCAAAGCCGCGAAGTGCCGCAATTGCTCGACGGCATCCAGCAGGCCGGAGCCCGGGCGGCAAAAATCGTCACCCACATGCTCAGCTTCAGCCGCCGCAGCAACCGCCAGATGGCGCCCTGCGATCTGCCGGCCTTGATCGACCAGGCCGTGGAAATTGCCGGCAACGACTTCGACCTCATCGTCGGTTTCGACTTCAAGGGCCAGGCGATCATCCGCCAGTTCGACCCACAACTGGGCCCCGTCCCCGGCACCGCCAACGAACTGGAGCAGGTACTGCTCAACCTGCTGAAAAACGCCGCACAGGCGATTCACCAGCGTGAAAATGACAGCGAGCCTGGGCGTATCATCCTGCGTACCCGGCTCAACCCGCCGTGGGCGGAAATCCAGGTGGAAGACAACGGCATCGGCATGAGCGAGAACGTGCGCAAACGCACGTTTGAACCGTTCTTCACCACCAAGGAAATCGGCCAGGGCACCGGGCTTGGCCTGTCGGTTTCGTACTTCATCATCACCAACAATCACAAGGGCCAGATGGAAGTCCAATCGACCCTCGGCCAAGGCACCTGTTTCACCCTGCGATTACCTTTGGCGGGCAGCCAATTGCCCCCCAACGAACTCACTCAACTGGAGCGCTAACCATGGGCTTTCGCCTGTCGAAGATTTACACCCGTACCGGCGACAAGGGCGAAACCGGCCTGGGCGATGGTCGCCGCGTGCCAAAGGACCATCCACGGGTCGAGGCGATTGGCGAAGTCGATGCGCTGAACAGCCAGCTGGGTTTGTTGTTGGCGGGTCTTGAGGAACAGAGCGGGCAGCATCCGGCATTGAAGGATGTGATCGAGGTGCTGACGCCTTGCCAGCATCGGCTGTTTGATCTGGGCGGCGAGTTGGCGATGCCGGTGTACAAGGCGCTGAATGCGGCGGAAGTCGACCGGCTTGAAGCGGCGATCGATCGCTGGAATGAAGAAGTCGGGCCGCTGGAGAACTTCATTCTGCCGGGTGGTTCGGCGTTGACTGCCCAGGCTCATGTGTGCCGCAGCCTGGCTCGCAGTGCCGAACGGCGGTGTCAGCACCTGAATGCAGTGGAACCGCTGGAAGGCGTCGGGTTGGCGTACATCAACCGGCTGTCGGACCTGCTCTTTGTGGCAGCCAGGGTGATTGCCAAGCGCCAGGGCGTTGCAGAGATCTTGTGGCAGGCGGCGGCAAAGCCGCACTGATGATTACTGACCGATTGCAACCTGTGGCGAGGGAGCTTGCTCCCGCTGGAGTGCGCAGCGCTCCCAATATTTTGGGTCTGCTACGCAGCCCAGCGGGAGCAAGCTCCCTCGCCACAACAGCTCCCCTGGCCACTCGCCAAGGCTGTGCCTAAACCTCAGGCCAGAACGCCCGAATCCCCGCCACACCTTGAGCACCAGCCTCCCAGGCCTTTTCCCGCTCAGCAGGCCCCACCCCACCGAGCAAGAACACCGGCTTGCTGAACCCACTGATCAACTGCTGCGCCTGCTCCCAGCCCAACGGCTGGGCATCAGGATGAGTCTGGGTCGGCTGCACCGGCGACAGGGTGACGAAATCCACGTCCATCAACTCCGCCAACGCCAGTTCCTCAGCATTGTGGCAAGACGCCGCCAACCAGCGATCCTTCGGCAAAGGACGTCCCTTGCTCGCGTATTTGCGCAGTTGCGCCGAGGTCATGTGCCAGCCGGCTGCGGGAAAATCCCCCAGCCATTCAAAGGGCCCTTTCAGCATAAGCTGAGCCTTGCCCGCACACAGGCCCACGGCGTCCACCGCCAGGTCGCGGTACTTGGGGTCGTAACCGTTGGGAGCACGCAACTGAACCAGCTTGATGCCGCCCGCGATGGCTTTTTGAATACCGCGCAGCAGGGTCGGCGTTTCCAGCTCACCCGGGGTGATCAGGTATTCAGCCGGCAAACGCGCTGCCGCTACGATCGGTGCGTTGGCCGCGGGAAACTCATAGTTAGGCAGGTCCCGTTGGGCCACCCACTCAAGGGGTTGCCCTTCGGCACCGTGAGGTTCGCCGGTAAAGGCCGAGACTTCCCAGACATCCAGCAACACCTGCTTGTCCGGGTAATCATGCTGCACCTTGATCAACGGACGAGCCGCCGTAACCTGAATACCCAACTCTTCCTGCAATTCACGGGACAGCGCGGTAGCGACCGACTCATCGGCCTCCACCTTGCCACCGGGAAACTCCCAGAGGCCGCCCTGATGCTGGGTATCGGCGCGGCGCGCCAGCAGAATCCTGCCGTCGACACCCCGGATGACCGCTGCTGCTACATGAACTCGTTTCACCGCACTATTTCCTCTGAATCGGTTTGAAGACCTGCCTGGTATCAGGTGCGGTATTCCGCGTTGATCTTCACGTACTCGTGGGACAGGTCGGTGGTCCAGATGGTTTCGCTGTACTCACCGCGGCCCAGTTCGATACGGATGATGATTTCTTCCCGCTGCATCACCGCAGAACCCTGGGCTTCGGTGTAGGTCTCGGCCCGGGCGCCACGGCTGGCGATGCACACCTCGCCAAGGAACACATCGATCTTGCTCACGTCCAGGTTCGGCACACCGGCACGGCCCACAGCGGCCAGGATACGGCCCCAGTTCGGGTCGGAGGCAAACAGTGCAGTCTTGATCAGCGGCGAGTGGGCCACGGTGTAGCCCACATCCAGGCATTCCTGGTGATTGCCGCCGCCGTTGACTTCAACCGTCACAAACTTGGTGGCGCCTTCACCGTCACGCACGATGGCCTGGGCCACGTCCATGCACACTTCGAACACGGCCTGCTTCAACGCTGCGAAATACGCGCCGTTGGACGAGGTGATTTCCGGCAGGTCGGCCTGGCCGGTGGCGATCAACATGCAGCAATCGTTGGTCGAGGTATCGCCGTCGATGGTGATGCGGTTGAACGACTTGTTGGCACCGTCGAGCATCAGGTTTTGCAGCACATCGCGGGAGACTTTGGCGTCGGTGGCGATATAGCCGAGCATGGTCGCCATGTTCGGGCGGATCATGCCGGCGCCTTTGCTGATGCCGGTGACGGTCACGGTGACGCCTTCGTGCACAAACTGGCGGCTCGCGCCTTTGGGCAGGGTGTCAGTGGTCATGATGCCGGTGGCCGCAGCCGCCCAGTTATCCACCGACAAGTCATCCAGTGCGGCTTGCAACGCGCCTTCGATTTTCTCGACCGGCAACGGCTCACCGATCACGCCGGTGGAGTACGGCAGCACCTGGTTGGCATCAACGCCAGTCAGTTCTGCCAGCTTGGCGCAGGTGCGGGCAGCAGCGGCCAGGCCAGGCTCGCCGGTGCCGGCGTTGGCATTGCCAGTGTTGGTCAGCAGGTAACGCACCGGGCCTTCAACCCGCTGCTTGGCCAAAATCACCGGAGCCGCGCAGAACGCGTTCAGGGTGAACACACCCGCGACGGTCGAGCCTTCGGCACAGCGCATCACCACCACATCCTTGCGCCCCGGGCGTTTGATGCCGGCCGAAGCAATACCGAGTTCAAAACCGGCAACCGGGTGCAACGTGGGCAAAGGACCAAGACCAACAGCCATGAATGCGCTCCTAAAAATAGTGGATGTGTGACCCGTCGCTCTCGACGGTGACAAAATGGCAAAACGCCGCGACGGCTGATGCCGGTCGCGGCGCGGGGTGTTGCAGCGTCAGGCGAAAATCTTAGTTGATTTCGCCGTGGCAGTGTTTGAACTTCTTGCCCGAACCGCACCAGCACAGTTCATTGCGACCCAGCTTCTGCTCATTGCGCACCGGAGCTTGAGCCAGGGCCACATCGACCTCTTCACCCAAGACTTCCGGCGCCTCAAGGCCAGGCGCTTCGTCGTGCTGGAACTGCATGCGCGCAGCCAGTGCCTCGGCTTCCTGACGCAGGCGGGCTTCTTCCTCGATCGGGTCTTCGCGACGCACCTGAACGTGGGACAGCACACGAATCGAATCGCGCTTGATCGAATCCAGCAGCTCGGAGAACAGCGTGAACGACTCGCGCTTGTACTCCTGCTTCGGGTTCTTCTGGGCGTAGCCACGCAGGTGGATGCCATGACGCAGGTGGTCCATGGTCGACAGGTGGTCTTTCCACAGGTCGTCCAGCACGCGCAGTACGATTTGCTTCTCGAAGGTGCGCAGTGCTTCGGCACTCGCCTGCTCTTCTTTTTCGTTGTACGCGGCCAGCAGCTCGGTCATGAGCTTCTCGCGCAGGGTTTCTTCGTACAGGTGGTCGTCTTCGTCGAGCCATTGCTGGACCGGCAAGTCGACACCGAAGTCGCTCTTCAACGCGGCTTCCAGACCGGCAACATCCCACTGCTCAGGCAGGGACTGTGGCGGAATGTGTGCACTGACGGTGGCGTTGAGCACGTCCTGGCGGAAATCGGCAATGGTCTCGCCGATGTTGGTGGCTGCCAACAAACTGTTACGCATGTGATAAATCACTTTACGCTGTTCGTTGTTGACGTCATCGAACTCGAGCAGCTGCTTACGAATGTCGAAGTTACGGCCTTCTACCTTGCGCTGGGCCTTCTCGATGGCATTGGTCACCATGCGGTGTTCAATCGCTTCACCGGACTGCATGCCCAGGGCTTTCATGAAGTTCTTCACCCGATCCGAGGCGAAGATGCGCATCAGGCTGTCTTCCAGGGACAGGTAGAAACGGCTGGAACCGGCGTCACCCTGACGACCGGCACGACCACGCAGCTGGTTGTCGATACGGCGCGATTCGTGACGCTCGGACGCGATCACCTGCAAGCCGCCAGACTCCAGCACTTGTTGGTGACGCTTCTGCCAGTCGGCCTTGATCTGCGCGATCTGCTCAGGGGTCGGGTTGTCCAGGGAGGCGACTTCCACTTCCCAGTTACCGCCCAACAGGATGTCGGTACCACGACCGGCCATGTTGGTGGCGATGGTCAGTGCGCCCGGGCGACCGGCCTGGGCAATGATCTCGGCTTCTTTTTCGTGGAACTTGGCGTTGAGGACCTTGTGCTCGATGCCTTCCTTGGCCAGCAAGCTGGACATGTGCTCGGAAGTTTCGATGGTGGCAGTACCCACCAGCACCGGACGGCCCTGGGCCATGCATTCCTTGATGTCGGCGACGATTGCAGCGTATTTCTCGTCGGCGGTCAGGAACACCAGGTCGTTGAAGTCTTTACGCGCCAGCGGCTTGTTCGGTGGGATAACCATCACCGACAGACCGTAGATCTGGTGGAATTCGAACGCTTCGGTGTCGGCTGTACCGGTCATGCCGGACAGTTTGTTGTACAGACGGAAGTAGTTCTGGAAGGTGGTCGAGGCCAGGGTCTGGCTTTCAGCCTGGATGTTCAGGGCTTCCTTGGCTTCGATCGCCTGGTGCAGGCCTTCCGACAAACGGCGACCCGGCATGGTACGACCGGTGTGTTCGTCGACCAGTACGACCTGGCCGTCCTGCACGATGTATTCAACGTTGCGATGGAACAGCTTGTGAGCGCGCAGCCCGGCATACACGTGGGTCAACAGGCCCAGGTTGTGCGCCGAGTACAGGCTTTCGCCTTCGGCCAGCAGGCCGATCTGGGTGAGCATGTCTTCGACGAACTGATGACCGGCTTCGTTGAGCTCGACCTGGCGGGTCTTTTCGTCGATGGTGAAGTGACCTTCTTTGGTCACCACGCCTTCCACTTCCTCGATATGTTGCTCAAGGCGCGGGATCAGCTTGTTGATTTCGGTATACAGGCGCGAGCTGTCCTCGGCCTGACCGGAGATGATCAGCGGGGTACGGGCTTCGTCGATCAGGATGGAGTCGACTTCGTCGATCACGGCAAAATTGAGTTCGCGCTGGAATTTTTCTTCCATGCTGAACGCCATGTTGTCGCGCAGGTAGTCGAAACCGAATTCGTTGTTGGTACCGTAGGTGATGTCGGCAGCGTAGGCGGCGCGCTTCTCTTCCGGCGGCTGGAACGGCGTGACAACGCCGACCGTCAGGCCGAGGAATTCATACAGCGGACGCATCCAGTTGGCGTCCCGGCGGGCCAGGTAGTCGTTCACTGTCACAACGTGCACGCCCTTGCCGGACAGCGCGTTGAGGTAAACGCCCAGGGTTGCCACCAGGGTCTTGCCTTCACCGGTACGCATTTCGGCAATCATGCCTTCATGCAAGGTCATGCCGCCGATCAACTGAACGTCGAAGTGGCGCATGCCCATGACACGCTTACCGGCTTCGCGGGCGACCGCAAAGGCTTCGGGAAGCAGCTTGTCGAGGGTTTCACCTTTGGCTATGCGGGCCTTGAACTCTTCGGTCTTGGCGCGCAATTGCTCGTCCGAAAGGGCAACCATCTGCTCTTCGAAGGCATTGACCAGCTGCACCGTCTTGAGCATGCGTTTGACTTCGCGCTCATTCTTGCTTCCAAAAAGTTTCTTTAACAAAGGCGCAAACATATCGGCAGGTTCTTCCACACATAGGGATGGAGGGCGCCCCGTGAGTCGCCCGAGCAGCCCTCATGGCCGCATGCGAACGAGCATTCTACCCGGAAACGTGGGTGAGGAAAGTGGCGTTATTCCACGATGCTGGCACGGCGCTCTTAGAGGGCTTGTTTAAAATAAGGGCTTTTTGCTGAACTTCAACCCATTCAGGCAATAAGTTACTCATTGATTTAATGGATAAACTGCCGGTAATGCAATGGCCGCAGCGGTGCAGACGCTTTCTGCTACCATGACCGCTCTGTTACTTAAGGTGTCTAGTCATGGCATTTCGCCCTCTTACGGCTCGAGCTCCCGCCGTGTTGCTTCGCGAAGCCAAGCCTTTAAAAGCCATCTTCGGCCATGCGCAACGCCTTGGTCATCTGCAACGCCTGGTAGAAAGCCAACTGCAACCCGCCGCTCGCGAACACTGCCATGTGGCCTCGTGGCGCGAAGGCAATCTGCTGCTGATCGTCACCGACGGCCATTGGGCGACGCGCCTGCGCTATCAGCAAAAACGCTTGCAGCGCCAATTGATGGCCTTCGATGAGTTCACCAGCCTGACGCGCATCCAGTTCAAAGTACAACCGCCGACCGTGCCGCAAGGTGCGGTGGGGCATACGATGGACTTGTCGGAGATTGCAGCCGAAACCATTCAGGCCACGGCAGACGGGATTACCGACCCGAATCTACGCGCGGCACTGGAGCGGCTGGCCGCTCACGCCAAGCCCAAAACCTGAGACCTGGCGCATAACCAAATGTGGGAGCGGGCTTGCTCGCGAAGGCGGCGTGTCAGTCACTGGATATATCGACTGATCCACCGCTTTCGCGAGCCAGCCCGCTCCCACATTTGATCGCATCGTTATTTACGTTTGCTGCCACCCAACAACGACCCGAGTAACCCGCGCACTAATTGCCGGCCCATCTGATTGGCCGCCTGTTGCATCGCCGATTTCAGTGCCTTGCCTGCCGTAGTCCCCAGGAACGCACCGGCCTTGTCGGTGAAGCTCGGTTCTTCAGCTGCGGGCGTCGCCTCCTGTTGCGGCCCCAGGTCCTTGCGCGCCATTAACACTTCGTACGCCGACTCCCGGTCAATCGGTTTGTCATAGCGCCCCAGCAACGGCGAAGCGGCAATCAACGCCGCCCGCTCGGCTTCGCTCAATGGCCCGATCCGCGATTGCGGCGGCGCCACCAGCACGCGTTGGACTACCTCAGGCGTCCCCTTTTCCTGCAAGGTTCCCACCAGCGCCTCACCCGTCCCCAATTCGGTCAGCACCGCAAGCGCATCAAACGCCGGGTTGGGTCGGAAGCCATCGGCCACGGCTCGCAGGGATTTCTGCTCTTTGGTAGTGAACGCCCGCAGGCCGTGCTGGATGCGCAAGCCCAGTTGCGCCAGTACCGTGTCCGGCAGGTCTCCTGGAGACTGGGTGACGAAATACACACCGACCCCTTTCGAACGAATCAACCGCACCACTTGTTCCAGGCGATCCTGCAGGGCTTTTGGCGTATCGGCGAACAACAGATGCGCCTCATCGAAAAACAGCGCCAGCAACGGCTTGTCGGCATCGCCGCGCTCCGGTAGTTGCTCAAACAGTTCGGCCAGCAGCCAGAGCAGGAAGGTCGCGTACACCTTCGGTGCCTCATGCACCAGACGGCTGGCGTCCAACAGGTGAATACGACCGCGCCCGTCACTGGCGGGCTGCAGGATATCTTCCAGTTGCAACGCCGGCTCGCCGAACAACGCTTCGGCCCCCTGCTGCTCCAGCACCGCCAGGCGCCGTAACAGCGCCTGGCTGGAACCCGTGGTCATCAAGGCCGCGTCTTCCCCCAGCAATTCCGGGTGGTAGCGCAAATGGTTCAGCAGCGCCTTGAGGTCCTTCAGATCCAGCAGCAACAGGCCTTCGCGGTCGGCCACCTTAAAGGCCGCATAAAGCGCTGATTGTTGGCTGTCGGTGAGCTCCAACAGGCTGCCAAGCAACAGCGGGCCCATTTCACTCATGGTGGTACGCAGCGGATGACCGGACTGGCCGTGGATATCCCACAACGTCACCGGATAAGCCTTGGGCGTGTAATTAAGGAAAGGCATGCCGGCAATCCGCTCGGCGACCTTGCCTTGAGGGTTGGCCGCAGCGCCCAGGCCACACAGGTCGCCCTTGATGTCGGCGGCAAATACCGCGACGCCGGCATCGCTGAAGGCTTCCGCCAGGCGCTGCAACGTGACGGTCTTGCCGGTACCGGTGGCACCCGCGATCAGGCCGTGGCGGTTGGCCAGGCGCATCGACTGGGCGATCGGCTGACCTTGAAGATCTGCACCAATAATGAGTTGCGTGGAGTCAGGCATTTTGTCACCCATGGTTAATCTTTAGCACGCCGTGGTCGATACAGTTAAAGCGAGAGACCCAGAAAGTCTTAGAAAAAACGGGCCGGATAATTCCTGCAGGAGTAGATGGAAATATCACACTTTTTTTGACGCAGCCATTTTGCGCGCCCCAAAAGGACGTGCATCGGATATTAAGACCATAGCGGACCCCACAAGCCATGAATAAAAATCTGCGTTTCAGCCATAAAATCCTGCTTGCCGCCGCTCTTATCGTCATTGCCGCCTTTGCGTTGTTCACCCTCTACAACGACTACTTGCAGCGTAATGCGATTCGCGACGATCTGAACAATTACCTGCATGAAATGGGTGATGTCACCGCCAGCAATATCCAGACCTGGCTCGCCGGGCGCATTGTGCTGATCGAAAGCGCCGCGCAGAACATCGCCATCAACCCGGATTCAACTAACGTCGCCAACCTGCTGGAACAGAAAGCCCTGACGTCTTCGTTCATGGCCACCTACCTGGGCGACAGCAAAGGCGGTTTCGTGATCCGCCCCGACACCAAGATGCCCGACGGCTTCGACCCGCGTGTACGCCCCTGGTACAAGGGCGCACAGGGCAGCAACGGCTCCACCCTGACCGAACCCTACATTGACGCGGCTACCGGCCAGTTGATCATCTCGATTGCCACCCCCAGCAGCAAAGCCGGGCAGAGTGTTGGCGTGGTGGGCGGCGACCTGAGCCTGCAAACCCTGGTGGACAACATCGGTGCCCTGAACTTCGGCGGCATGGGGTATGCCTTCCTGGTCAGCGCCGACGGCAAAGTGCTGGTGCACCCGGACAAAAGCCTGGTGATGAAAGCCCTGGCTGACGTCTATCCAAAAAACACCCCGAAGATCAGCAGCGATTTCAGTGAAGTCGAAGTCGACGGCAAAACCCGCATCGTCACCTTTACCCCGATCAAGGGCCTGCCCTCGGTGAACTGGTACCTCGGCCTGTCGGTAGATAAAGACAAATCCTTCGCCATGCTCAGTGAGTTCCGCACCTCGGCGATCATTGCCACGTTCATCGCGGTGGTGATCATCATCGCCCTGCTGGGTATGCTGATCCGCATCCTCCTGCAGCCATTGCACGTCATGACCCGCGCCATGGAAGACATCGCCGACGGCGAAGGCGACCTGACCCGCCGCCTGACCATCCAGAACCACGACGAATTCGGCGTGCTCGGTACCGCGTTCAATCGCTTCGTGGAGCGGATTCACACCTCGATTCGCGAAGTGTCCTCGGCCACCGAGCACGTCAATGAAGTGGCCCTGCGGGTGGTCAGCGCCTCCAACTCCTCGATGGTTAATTCCGACGAGCAGGCCAACCGCACCAACAGCGTCGCCGCCGCCATCAACGAACTGGGGGCCGCCGCCCAGGAAATCGCCCGCAACGCCGCACAGGCCTCCAACCAGGCCAGCGATGCCCGACAACTGGCCGAAGACGGGCAGCAGGTGGTGGAGCGCAATATCAAGGCGATGACCCAGTTGTCGCAGATGATCAGCGCCTCCAGCACCAATATCGAAGCGCTTAACAGCAAGACGGTGAACATCGGGCAGATCCTGGAAGTGATCACCAGCATTTCCCAGCAAACCAACCTGTTGGCCCTCAACGCGGCGATTGAAGCCGCACGGGCCGGGGAAGCCGGTCGCGGGTTCGCGGTAGTGGCCGATGAAGTGCGCAACCTGGCACACCGCACCCAGGAATCGGCGCAGCAAGTGCAGAAGATGATCGAGGAGCTGCAAGTGGGCGCGCGGGATTCGGTCAGCACCATGAGCGAAAGCCAGCGTCACAGTCAGGACAGCGTGGAAATCGCCAACCTGGCGGGCGAGCGCCTGAACAGCGTGACCCAGCGCATCGGCGAGATTGACGGGATGAACCAGTCGGTGGCCACCGCTACCGAGGAACAGACCTCGGTGGTGGAGTCGATCAACATGGACATCACCGAGATCAATACCCTCAATCAGGAAGGTGTGGAGAACCTGCAATCGACGTTGCGCGCCTGTTCCGACCTGGAACAGCAGGCAGCGCGCTTGAAACAACTGGTGGGCAGTTTCCGGATCTGATGCAACGGCGTCAGTGGCGGCCTTGTGCAGGGGCTGACGCCTTTTCTTCCGGCGATTCGGACGTGTCCTGCAGTTGTTCCCACAACTCGGCGGCGCCTGGAAACTCGGTGCCGTCTTCACTGCTCAAGTCATCCGGGTCATATCGACTCAAACAACCCTCTCCCAGCGTCGCAGGGGCTTTGGACGTGGCTTTATCAAGTGGATCGCTCATTCTCCAATCCTCTCCCGTGGCCAAAAAAAAGGGCCTGCAGCGATTTAACGCCCAGGCCCCTCATTCTTCAATCAGAACACTTCGATCAGAACACGACCGTCTTGTTGCCGTGCACCAGCACCCGGTCTTCCAGGTGATAGCGCAGGCCGCGGGCCAGCACCATCTTCTCGACGTCACGGCCAAAACGGACCATGTCTTCGATGCTGTCGCTATGGCTGACACGCACAACGTCCTGTTCGATGATCGGACCTGCGTCCAACTCTTCGGTGACGTAGTGGCACGTAGCGCCGATCAGCTTTACACCGCGCAGGGACGCTTGATGATACGGCTTGGCGCCCACAAACGACGGCAGGAAACTGTGGTGAATGTTGATCACCTTGCCGGCGTACTCACTGCACAGTTCCGGCGGCAGGATCTGCATGTAGCGCGCCAGCACCACGACGTCTGCGTCGTGGTGCTTGACCAGGCGCGAGACCTCGGCGAAAGCCGGCTCCTTGTCCTGCGGGTTGACCGGGACATGGTAGTAAGGGATACCGTGCCACTCGACCATGCTGCGCAGGTCGTCATGGTTGGAAATCACGCAGGAGATTTCGCAGTCCAGTTCGTCGCTGTGCCAGCGGTGCAGCAAGTCTGCCAGGCAGTGGGACTCACGGCTGGCCATCAGGACCACGCGCTTTTTCTGTTCCGTGTCGGTGATGCGCCAGGTCATCGAGAACTCTTCAGCGATCGGCGCAAATGCCTCGCGAAATGCCTCTAGACCAAAGGGCAGCGTATCGGCACGAATTTCGTGACGCATGAAGAACCAGCCGCTGAGATTGTCCGAGTGATGGCTCGCTTCGGTGATCCAGCCGTTATGGGAAGCCAGAAAGTTACTGACCTTGGCAACGATGCCAACCCGGTCCGGGCAAGCAATCACCAGCCGAAAAGTGCGCATTAGGGGGAAACTCCAGAACTTCACAAAGGCCGCCATTCTAGCGATTGCGCACAAAAACTGCAGTATTCCTCTACGCTTATTCTGATCACACGACCCCACCCTGCCCCTTAATAGCGTAAGGTTTTACCCACTATATGTGTGCTATCCCATGGACTCAGGCAGTAAGCCAGGACTTAACGAGAGTATCTTTAGGCCTTAACCCTTACTAATTAACTCAATTCCACCCTTTTGCCACAAACAACCAAAGTAAATTACATAAATGCGGCCTTAAATGTTTACTTGAGCAAACTGTCTGACTATTATTGGGCCACTATCCCTTTTCACCCAGCGCCCTACATAAGGTAGTCACCATGTCCCTGATCAACGAATACCGTGCCACCGAAGAAGCTATCAAAGAGCTGCAAGCCCGTTTGAAGAACCTGTCCCAAGACGACAAACTGCAAACCGAGCTGGAATTCGAAGGCAAATTGCGCACCCTGATGGGCGAATACTCCAAATCCCTGCGTGACATCATCGCGCTGCTGGATCCAGAGTCGAAAGTTAAAGCTCCACGTGGTGCCGTAAAAACTACCGGCACCAAGCGTGCACGTAAGGTTAAACAATACAAAAACCCGCATAACGGCGAAGTGATTGAAACCAAAGGTGGCAACCACAAGACGCTGAAAGAGTGGAAAGCCAAGTGGGGCGGCGACGTGGTTGAAGGCTGGGCTACCCTGCTGGGCTAAGCCTCACCAGGACGCCGCGTGATACGCAACGCAATAAAAAACGCCAGCTAGCTGGCGTTTTTTATTGTCCGTATTTTTCCTGCGTGCCGATTACAGGCTCATTCGTGCGGCTAAAGAGTCAACATACTCCTGCCACTCATCAAGCACCTGCTGCTGAAACGGTGTAGCACTAACAGCCAACTCAAGACGTGCCTGTTTAAAAGCTTCAAGGGTGTTTGGCGCCCCCCATTGAGGGTCTGACAAACGTTGCTGACAGAAAACTCTCCAGCGTTGTTGCTCCTCACTATTCAAGGTGTCAGGGAAGTTACGCGCGCGATAGCGAAATAATAATTCAGGTAAACGCTCATCATCGAAAGGCCATTGCTGGCGCGCTAGTTGCGCAGGCTCGGAGACTCTCACTTGCTCACATAAACGTCGATCACGATCCCCGATAAAACCATCGTATAGCTGCTGCTCGGGATCAGCGCTTGGCGCAAAATCTTCCTCGGCATAAACCAGTGCTAATTTATCGCGCCATAGTTCCTGTGCGTCGCTTAGCCGCAGGGCCCGCGCCTCACACTCATCCATATCCAGTTGCAGACGCTCGCGGTCTTGTGCCCGAAGCACACTCAACGGTGCGACTACCGGGCAGCGATTGATGTGCAACAATTTGAGCGGTACCGGCAACTCACCTTCGGCAAGGTCATCACGACGGGTATATAAGCGCCGGCGCAAGGTATCGGCGTCCTCGTCCAACAGCCCTTGGGGATCGAGCCCAAGGTCACAGACGATCAACGCATTGCGATTGCGCGGATGCCAGGCCAGCGGCAACACCACGCCCAGGTAATGACGCTCGGCAGAAAAGCGACCGGAAATGTGCACCATCGGCTGCAACAAACGAATCTGGTCCATCACCCGTTGCTTGCTGCGCAGTTGAAACAGCCAGTCATAGAGCTTGGGTTGCTTCTCGCGGATCAACCGCGCCAGGGCGATGGTGGCGCGCACATCGGACAAGGCGTCGTGGGCCTGGCCGTGGTCGATACCGTTGGCGGCCGTCAATCGCTCAAGCTTGAGGGTGACACGCCCGTCCTGTTCCGGCCAGACGATCCCGTCCGGGCGCAGGGCGTAGGCGGTGCGTACTACGTCGATCAGGTCCCAGCGGCTGTTACCGCCCTGCCACTCTCGGGCATAGGGATCAAAAAAGTTGCGGTACAGACTGTAGCGCGTCATCTCGTCGTCAAAACGCAAGGTGTTGTAGCCAGCCCCGCAGGTGCCCGGGGCGGCCAGTTCGGCGTGTACCCGGGTCATGAAGTCGGCTTCGGCCAAGCCTTTTTCCGCCAGCACCCCAGGCGTGATGCCGGTAATCGCGCACGCCGCCGGGTGCGGCAGGATATCGTCGCTGGGCTGGCAATAAAGATTGACCGGCGCCCCGACTTCGTTGAGTTCAAGGTCAGTGCGAATGCCGGCTACCTGCAGTGGGCGGTCGGTACGCGGGTTGATGCCGGTGGTTTCATAGTCGTACCAGAAAATGGTGGTCACGGGCTATTCCTGTGCTGAAGACCGGCAAAGTCTAGGCGCTTGACGGCACCGGGGGCCAGCGCTGTGTTCACTGTACAAACATTCAGTAAATCGTTGAGTGGTTGCTTCCACCGTCGACACTGCTAGCATCCGTCTTTCCAACCCCGCCGCTGCCGCCCACAGGCGCCAGCGCAGCACTGCCAAGGACCGCGATGCCATCTGCGCCACTGGATACCCGCTACCAGATCGAGACCCCGGAGGGCATCGACCTGCCCCTGCGCCCGGCCGGCCTGCTGGTCCGCTCGCTAGCATTTGCGTTCGACCTGGGGTTGCGCGGCCTGATTCTCGGCATCCTGTTCATCGCCCTGGCGTTTCTCGGAAACCTGGGCATCGGCCTGGGCTCGCTGCTGCTGTTCCTCGTCAGTTGGTGGTACATGGTGCTGTTCGAAGTGCTCAACCAGGGCTGCTCACCCGGCAAGCAGATCATGGGCTTGCGGGTGGTGCAGGACGACGGTACGCCCATCGGCTGGTCCGCCTCGCTGATCCGCAACCTGCTGCGCTTTGTCGACATGTTGCCGTTCGGCTACTTCCTCGGCGCCATCAGTTGCCTGCAACACCCCAACTTCAAACGCCTGGGAGACCTGGCGGCCGGGACCCTGGTGATCTATCGCGAACAACCACTTTCCCGTCCGCAAGTGCCGCAAGCCCCGGCGCTGCGTCTGCCGTTCGCCCTGGAGCTGAACGAACAACGGGCGATTCTCAGCTTCGCCGAACGCCAGGGCGAACTGTCCGCCGAACGAGTCAACGAACTGGCCGCGATCCTGGCCACTCCCCTGCAGGTTTCCCCTGCCCGCGCCGTCGCGGAACTGAACGGCGTGGCTCGCGGATTATTGGGGCCAGCATGAAGCAGAGTCTTTTCGAAAGCCGCCACCAGGCACAATGGCAAGCCTTTGCCACGCAACTGACGCAGCTTGAAAAGGGCAAAGCCAAGCGTGCTGACTTCACCGACTTCCCTCATCAGTACCGGCAGTTGTGCCAGCATCTGGCGCTGGCCCAGGAACGTGGCTACAGCAGTTATCTGGTTGATCCATTGCAGCAGCTTGCCTTGCGCGGCCATCAACAGCTGTATCGGCATCGCAGCCAGTTGAGCGCAAACGTACTGAGCTTCCTGCTGGCCGACTTCCCCAGGCTGGTTCGCGCGCAATGGCCATTCGTGTTGGTCGCCAGCCTGCTGTTCTTTGGCAGCCTGATCGGCATCGTGTTGCTGGTGTACCTGTACCCAGACCTGATCTACAGCATCGTCAGCCCCCAACAAGTGGCTGAGATGCAAAGCATGTACGACCCGGATGCCAGCCGTCTGGGCCGGGCAGCCGAACGTGCCTCCAGCGAAGACTGGATGATGTTTGGCTACTACGTGATGCACAACATCGGCATCGCGTTCCAGACCTTTGCCGCCGGGCTGTTGTTCGGCCTGGGCAGCGTGTTTTTCCTGTTCTTCAACGGCCTGATCATTGGTGCCGTTGCCGGGCACCTGACACAAATCGGCTACGGCCAGACCTTCTGGTCATTCGTGATTGGCCATGGCGCCTTCGAACTCAGCGCCATCGCCCTGGCTGGCGCGGCCGGCCTGCAACTGGGGTGGTCCTTGATTGCGCCGGGGCAACTGACGAGAGGTGAATCCCTGCGACTGGCCGCGCGTAAAAGCGTGCAAATGATTTGCGGTGTGATGGTGTTCCTGCTGATCGCCGCGTTTATCGAGGCGTACTGGTCTTCTACCACTGCGGTGGCGCCGTGGATCAAGTACCTGGTGGGCGCCGCCCTCTGGTTGCTGATGGCCGCCTACCTGCTGTTTGCCGGACGGAACCGCCATGCGCCTGAGTGATGCCAGCGTCGTGATTCGCCCGCGTACCTCGTGGGAAGCCATGGACCTCGGCATCCTGCTGGCCCGCGAACATCGGCTGCTGCTGATGAGCAGTTGGGCCCTCGTGAGTTTACCGATCTTCGCGTTGCTCAGCGTGCTGCTGTGGAATCATCCCTCCACCGCGCTGTTGCTGTTTTGGTGGTTGAAACCGGCATTCGACCGCCTGCCACTGTATATCCTGTCCAAGGCCCTGTTCGGCGAAACACCCAGCCTGAAACAAGCCCTGCGTCACTCGCCACGCCTGCTCAAGGGCCAACTGCTGGCCAGCCTGACCTGGCGACGTTTCAGCCTGAGCCGCAGTTTCGTGATGCCGGTGGTCCAGCTCGAAGGCCTGAAAGGCCAGGCGCGCCAACAACGTCTTGGTGTACTGCAACAACGCAACGCCGGCGCTGCGCGCTGGCTGACCCTGATCGGGGTGCACCTGGAAATCGCCCTGTGGTTCGGGTTGATGGCCGTGTTCTATTTTTTCCTGCCCCAGGAGGTCGAGCGGGATTGGGACTGGCAACAGCTGGTGCTCACCGCGGGGCACGACTGGCTCTGGCTCGAACACCTGACCAACGCCTTCTATGCGCTGATCCTGGTGTTCTGGGAGCCTATCTATGTGGCCTGCGGTTTCAGCCTGTACCTGAACCGCCGTACCGTGCTGGAAGCCTGGGACCTGGAACTGGTATTCCGCCGGCTGCGCCAGCGCTTGAGCGGCGTTGCGCCGTTACTGCTGCTGGTGATCGGGCTGGTACTGGTTCCGGCGCCCCCATCGGCATGGGCCGATGAACCGGCACCCCAAAAGCCCCTGAGTACACAATCGGCCAGTCAGTCGATCAAGGCGCTGTTGGAGCAGCCACCGTTCAAAAACGCCGAGACCGTCACCCGCTACCGCTTCGGCGAAGAAAAAGCGGCGGATAAAAACAAAACGAAAGGTGAAGGCAACTTGCCGGCCTGGCTGGAAGCATTGCTGAAAAACCTCAACAGTGATTCGTTCAAGCACATCGCGAAGGGCCTTGAAGTGCTGCTCTGGGGATTGCTGGTGGGTGGCCTGGCACTGGTGATCTGGCGCTATCGCGACTGGCTGCATGCCTTTGTCAGCCGCCGCAGCCCCCGCAAGCCCAAGGCTGCCAAACCCGCCCCCTCGCAGTTGTTCGGTCTCGAACTGGGGGCAGATACCCTGCCCGAAGACATCGCCAGCACCGCCGAACAGCTCTGGGCAACGCAGCCCCGGGAAGCCCTCGGTTTACTTTACCGTGGGTTGCTCAGCCGCCTGCTGCACGACTTCAACCTGCCGCTGAAAAGCGCCGACACGGAAGGCCAGGTCCTTGAGCGTATCCGCCAACTGCAACAACCGCAGTTGCTGGCGTTCAGCGACGAACTGACCCGCTACTGGCAAAACCTTGCCTACGGCCACCGCCTGCCGCCTGCCTTGGCGCAACAACAGCTATGCAGCCGTTGGCGAGCGCTGTTCGGCCCGGGAGCTGCGCAATGAACCGGCCATTGCTGTGGGTCGGACTGCTCGTGGCGTGCCTGCTCGCAGCAGGCGGTTTTTATGCCTGGCACAAGGCGATCCCATATCAGGAGGTGGTCGACCGCGGCCCTTCGCCCGAAGCCCTCGCCAACCCTTACCTGGCGGCGGAACACTTTCTGCGCCAGCAAGGCCTGGTGGTGGAACACGCCAACAGCCTGGAACGGCTGGCCAGTCTTTCGCCCAAAGGCAACAGCCTGCTGTTGCTGGGCGAGCGCAGTAGCATGAGCCCACCGCAGGTCGAGCAATTGCTGCAATGGACCCGGGCTGGCGGCCACCTGCTGCTGGTCGCCGAAGCGCTGTGGGATGAGGACACCGGCAAAAGTGGTGACCTGCTGCTGGACCGCGTGCAGATACACCAATCCTTCAGCGAAGCGTTCGACGCTCCAGCACCGGCGCGTAAAAAGAGAACGCCGGACCTGACCAAACTCTACGTGGACAACGAAACGGCCCCGGCCTATTTCAGCTTCGACACCGACTTCAATCTCACCGACCCCAGGCACCTGGCGCAATTCTCGGCCAACAGTGCCAAGTCGACGCACCTGATGCAGGTCAACCTCGGGCAAGGCCGTGTGACGGTGGTCACCGACAGCGACCTGTGGAAAAGCCCGGCCATTGGCCAATACGATAACGCCTGGCTGCTCTGGTACCTGAGCCAGGGGACACAGGTCACACTGCTGTTCAACACGCATGTCGAGGATCTGTTCAGCCTATTGCTGCGCTATTTCCCCCAGGCCCTGGTGGCACTTGCCGCATTGATCGCCCTCGGGTTATGGCACGCCAGCCTGCGCCAGGGCCCGATCCGGCAACCCGCCCCCAAGGCACGCCGGCAATTGCAGGAACATCTGAAAGCCAGTGCCGACTTCCTGCTGCGCCGCAGCGGCCAAAACAGCTTGTTGCAAGCCTTGCAGCGCGACATCCAACGCACTGCAAGGCGCCGTCACCCCGGGTTCGAACACCTCGACACCGCCGAACAATCACGGGTGCTTGAACGCCTGACCCGCCAACCCTCCCTCGTCATCAGCCAGGCCCTCGGCCCACTCCCGGCAAAACGGCTCTCCAGTGCCGATTTCAGCCGCCAGGTGGCTAGCCTGCAAACCCTCAGGAATGCCCTATGAGCGAATTTCCAGCCGCAGACCCGATTCAGCGCGCCAGCCAACTGGCCCAGGCCTTGCGCGTCGAACTGCGCAAGGCGGTCATCGGCCAGGAGCAGGTGATCGATGACGTGCTCACGGCGTTGATCGCCGGTGGCCACGTACTGCTTGAAGGTGTTCCTGGCCTGGGCAAAACCTTGCTGGTACGAGCCCTGGCGCGCTGTTTTGGTGGAGAGTTCGCACGTATCCAGTTCACACCGGATTTGATGCCCAGCGACGTGACCGGCCATGCCGTGTACGACCTGCATACCGAGCAGTTCAAGCTGCGCAAGGGGCCGTTGTTTACCAACCTGCTGTTGGCTGACGAGATCAACCGCGCCCCGGCGAAAACCCAGGCGGCGTTGCTGGAAGCCATGCAGGAACGCCAGGTAACCCTTGAAGGCGAGGCGCTGCCCATCGGCCAACCGTTCATGGTACTGGCCACCCAGAACCCCATCGAGCAGGAAGGCACTTACCCGTTACCCGAGGCCGAACTGGATCGCTTCATGCTCAAGGTGCGCATGGACTACCCCGAGGCGCAGCAGGAACTGGACATGGTGCGCGAAGTCACCCGTTCGTCCCGGGCCGACATGCTCGACGTGCAACCCCTGCGAACGGTGCTGCACGCCGAAGATGTGTTGCAGTTGCAACAGATCGCCAGTGAACTGGCGCTGGATGAACAAGTACTCGACTACGCCGTGCGCCTGGCCCGCACCACCCGCAGTTGGCCGGGCCTGACCATCGGCGCGGGCCCGCGGGCCTCCATCGCCCTGGTGCGCGGCGCCCGGGCCCGGGCCTTGCTGCGTGGGGGCGAGTTCGTTACCCCGGACGACATCAAGGGCTGCGCCCTGGCAGTGCTGCGCCATCGGGTGCGCATTGCCCCGGAGCTGGATATCGACGGGCTGGAAGTCGACCAGGTGCTCAAGCAACTGCTGGACCAAGTCCCGGCGCCACGGCAATGACACGCCCATGAGACCGACCCGCCTGCTATTGATCTGGCTCGGTGTGCTGCTGGGCCTGAGTGTCCTGCTCGGCGCACTGGGGGCGCTGCAGATCAAGGTGCCAGACACCCTGCACGCCGTGACGTGGGGCCTGCTGCTGGCCCTGTTGTTACTGGCCCTGCTGGATGCCGGCCGTTTGCACCGCCGGCCATCCCCACGCGTGCGACGGCAGATGCCCGGGAGCCTGGCGCTGGGTCGCTGGGGCGAGGTGCGGGTGACGCTGGACCACGACTATCCCCAGCCAATGGTGGTCCAGGTATTCGATCATGTACCGGACGGTTTGACGGTGGAGAACCTGCCACAATCCATCGAACTGCTGCCCGCAGAGCAGAGTGAATTGGGTTACCGGTTGAAACCCCAAAGGCGCGGGCATTTCAGTTTTACCCGGTGCGAAGTCCACCTTCCCAGCCCTCTGGGGTTGTGGTCGGCACGGCGGTTGATAGACGTCAGCGATGCCACCCGGGTCTACCCGGACTTCGCGCGCCTGTATGGCGCGCAGCTGCTGGCGGTGGACAACTGGCTCAACCAGCTTGGCGTACGTCAGCGCCAACGGCGCGGGCTGGGCCTGGAATTTCATCAACTGCGCGAGTTTCGCGAGGGCGACAGCCTGCGCCAGATCGACTGGAAAGCCACCGCACGGCAACGCACGCCCATTGCCCGGGAGTACCAGGACGAGCGCGACCAGCAGATCATGTTCATGCTCGATTGTGGCCGGCGTATGCGCAGCCAGGACGCCGACCTGTCGCACTTCGACCATGCCCTCAATGCTTGTCTGCTGCTCAGCTATGTCGCCCTGCGCCAGGGTGATGCCGTGGGGCTCTGCACCTTTGCCTGCGACCAGCCGCGCTACCTGGCGCCGGTCAAGGGCAGCGGCCAGCTCAACCTGCTGCTGAATGCGGTGTATGACCCGGACACTTCCCGGCGTACGGCCGATTACCAGGCCGCCGCCAGCCAGCTGCTGGCCCGGCAGAAACGCCGCTCGTTGGTGATCGTCGTGACCAATTTGCGCGATGAGGATGATGAAGAACTATTGAGCGCTGTTAAACGCCTCAGTCGCCAGCACCGTGTCCTGGTTGCCAGCCTGCGGGAAGAGGTCCTTGACCAGTTACGCCAGGCCCCCGTGCAAACCCTGCCCGAAGCCTTGGCCTATTGCGGGAATGTCGACTATCTCAACACCCGGGACGAACTCCATGACCGCTTGAACGCCCACGGCCTGTCGCTGCTGGACACACTGCCTTCAGAACTGGGAGCCGCCCTGGTGACCCGTTACCTGGGCTGGAAAAAAGCCGGCGTGCTATGAATGTTGGCGCACGGCGCCTAGGCAGAGGCCTGCAAGGGATCAAAGCTGAAGTAACTCAACAGTGCGTTGATCACCTCTCCATATTCGGCGGGCGCCTGGGACACACTGAACCCGGAGTCGTAATGCCTGGGGTTTATGTCCTCATGGCACCACAGGCAGGTCGCCGTGAGGTCTACCGCCTGTACCTGGCCCTCAGGCCCCGGGATCTTCAAGCGCAGCTCGAACTCCACGTCGACCATCATGGGCAATTGGCTGATCAACATCAGCCCCTGCGCGGAGACATTGCCCAAATAGCCAATGGGCTTGTCCGTCAGGCGATTGAACACTTGAAGAAAGCAAGGTAACTGATGCCGCTCGATCCGTCGGGAAGTAAACATGATGAGGTCGCCATCCAATGGCCATGTTTGTGGCCGCTCCAGTGATTCGAAACGAGCCCAAAGGCCCGCTCTCCCCGGATATCGGTGCGACAATCGCAAACGCGTTGCCACTTCTACAACTGCCAAATCCGGGTATTCCATCCGTTTGAATAGAAACTTATACAAACTGACCTTCAAAGATTAGCCCAAGACTGGCAACGAGCCAGCTATGGCCTGACAAATATCATCACAACGACGCGGGACGCGGCTGGGCGGCGCTCGCACCGGGGTAATGCCCCAGTTGCTGCAGGGTGTCCAGGCGAGCGCGGGCACGGAAAGCGTACTCGCTCGCCGGGTACTGGCTGATGATGAACTGATAGGTTTGCGCCGCATCGACGAACAGTTTCTCGCGCTCCAGGCACTGCCCGCGCAGCATCGAGACTTCCGGCTGCACATAGCGCCGGGAACGGCTCTCACGGTCGACCTGGGACAACTCAAGGGTGACCCGCTGGCAATCGCCGACGCCATAGGCGCGGTACGCGTTGTTCAAATGATGGTCCATCGACCAACGGGTGCAGCCGACAACACTGACGGCCAGGGCAGCAATGATCACGATTCGCATGGGGGTTCTCCTGTCTTGTGCAGTGTATCGACCCTTCATCGAAAATCTTCAAGGTTGTTCATCTGTTCATGCAGAGTTGAAAACAAGCGAATCATCGATAAGTAGTGCAAACGAACAATGACTACAACCAAAGAGCATAGTAGCCTTCCTCAGCGCTTGAACTCAGGAGTCCGTGCATGTCCGTCCGTCGTACCAAAATCGTCGCCACCCTTGGCCCGGCCAGTAACTCGCCGGAAGTCCTCGAACAGCTGATTCTGGCTGGCCTGGACGTTGCCCGTCTGAACTTCTCCCACGGCACCCCAGACGAGCACAAGGCTCGCGCCAAGCTGGTGCGTGACCTGGCCGCCAAGCATGGCCGCTTCGTTGCATTGCTGGGTGACCTGCAAGGCCCGAAAATCCGTATCGCCAAATTCACCAACAAGCGGATCGAGCTGAAGATCGGTGACCAGTTCACTTTCTCCACCAGCCATCCCCTGACCGAAGGCAACCAGCAAGTCGTGGGTATCGACTACCCGGACCTGGTGAAAGACTGCGGCGTCGGCGACGAACTGCTGCTGGACGACGGCCGTGTGGTAATGCGCGTCGACACCGCCACCCCGACCGAACTGAATTGCACCGTGATTATCGGCGGCCCGCTGTCGGACCACAAAGGCATCAACCGTCGCGGCGGTGGCCTGACTGCCCCGGCCCTGACTGAAAAAGACAAGGCCGACATCAAGCTCGCCGCCGAAATGGAAGTGGACTACCTCGCGGTATCCTTCCCGCGCGACGCCGCCGACATGGAATACGCCCGTAAACTGCGCGACGAAGCCGGCGGTACTGCCTGGCTGGTGGCGAAGATCGAACGCGCCGAAGCCGTGGCCGATGACGAAACCCTCGACGGCCTGATCAAGGCGTCCGACGCCGTGATGGTTGCCCGTGGCGACCTCGGCGTGGAAATCGGCGACGCCGAGCTGATCGGTATCCAGAAGAAAATCATCCTGCACGCACGTCGCCACAATAAAGCGGTGATCGTTGCGACCCAGATGATGGAGTCGATGATCCAGAATCCGATGCCGACCCGTGCCGAAGTGTCCGACGTGGCCAACGCCGTGCTCGACTACACCGACGCCGTAATGCTCTCGGCTGAAAGTGCGGCTGGCCCGTACCCGCTGGAAGCCGTGCAGGCCATGGCACGCATCTGCGTCGGCGCTGAAAAGCACCCGACCAGCAAGACCTCCAGCCACCGTATCGGCAAGGTCTTCGAAAGCTGCGACCAGAGCATCGCGCTCGCCGCCATGTACACCGCCAACCACTTCCCGGGCGTGAAAGCGATCATCGCCTTGACCGAAAGTGGCTATACGCCGTTGATCATGTCGCGCATCCGTTCTTCGATCCCGATCTACGCATTCTCCCCGCACCGCGAAACCCAAGCCCGCGCGGCCATGTTCCGTGGTGTCTACACCGTACCGTTCGACCCGGCATCGCTGCCGCCTGAGCAAGTCAGCCAGGCCGCGATCGACGAGTTGCTCAAGCGCGGTGTTGTGGAGAAAGGCGACTGGGTCATCCTGACCAAGGGCGACAGCTACCACACCATCGGCGGCACCAACGGCATGAAGATCCTGCACGTTGGCGACCCAATGGTCTGAGTGACACGCTGAAAAACAAAAGCCCCGCCCTGTGAATGGCGGGGCTTTTTGCATTCCAGATTGGCTTGTGTATTGGCTTTACTGGCCTCTTCGCGAGCAAGCCCGCTCCCACATTTAACCGCGTACATTCTGAAGAAATGCGGTCGAATGTGGGAGCGGGCTTGCTCGAGAAGACGTCCGAACAGTCAACGCCCATTCATCGCCGAACGATAAACGCCGACAACGCCGCAATCGCCTCCGGTGACTTCAACCGCTGGGTAAACAACGCCCCCTCCTCCTCGATCACCCTGCGCAACTGCTCGCGATCGACGCTTTTCATCAGATGCTTGCTGACCTGCACCGCACCCGGCGCCAGGGTCTCAAACCGTCCAGCGACTTCCCGCGCCTTGGCCAGGGCTGATTCGCCGCTGCCCAATGCCTCAGTGGCAATGCCCCAAGCGGCAGCCTGCTCACCGGTAAAGCCTTCACCCAGCAGCAACAACTCCGCCGCCTTGGCATGCCCCAGCAAGCGCGGCAGGATCAAGCTGGAACCAAACTCCGGACACAACCCCAGGTTGACGAACGGCATGCGCAACCGTGCATCCCGGCTGACATACACCAGGTCACAATGCAGCAGCAGCGTCGTACCAATCCCCACCGCCACCCCCGCCACGGCCGCAATCACCGGCTTGCGGCAATTGAGCAAGCTGCGCATGAAGTGAAACACCGGAGTGTCGAGATCAGCCGGCGGTTGTTCAAGGAAGTCGCCAATATCGTTACCGGCGGTGAAACACTCACTGCTGCCCTGGATCAACACGGCGTTGACGCGGGTATCGGCATCCGCCTGCTCCAGTGCTTCGGCCAGTTGGCTGTACATGGCGCGGGTCAGGGCGTTTTTCTTGTCCGGGCGGTTGAGCTGCAGGATCAGCAACCCGCGTTCGCGTTGCTGCAGGATGGCATCGGTCATGGCAAATCTCGCGGCTGGAAAATTCAGCGCTCAACCACGGGGCAGGAACACATCGGCCAGCAGTTGATTGCGCGGCAGTCCGGCCAGGAACAGGCGCTTGGAGAAGGCCTCGACGCTGGCAGGGTGCCCGCAGAGTAAGGCCAGAGTTTGCCGGGAAACAAGCCGCAGTTGCGCCAAAGCGTCAGTCGACCCGGCCGCCGTCCATAGCTCAACCGTCACGTTCGGATGCGCCGCAGCCAACTGCGCCAGTGGCTCGGCCAGATAATGACCGTCAGCGTCATGGGCCAGATGAATGACCCGGATGGCGCCTTGGTGATCCTGGCGCAAGGCCTCACGTAGCACGCCCCACAAGGGGCCAAGTCCGGTGCCCGAGGCCAGCAGCCAGAGCGGCCGGGATTGCCAGTCGGGGTCGTACTGCAACGCCCCGCCCCGCAGTTCGCCCAAGCGCAGACTGTCACCGGCCTTGAACTGGCGGGCGGCGTCGCTGAACTCGCCGGGCAGGCGGCAATCGATGTGAAATTCGAGAAACGGATCGTCCTGGGGCAGGCTGGCCAATGAGTACGGCCGCGCAATGCTGCCCGCCCACAGCACCAGATGCTGCCCCGCCCGGTAGCGCAAGCCGCGCTCGGGGTGCAGCCGCAGGCGCAATACGCTCGAGGTCAACCAATCGACGCTCTGGACCGTCGCCGGCAGTCCATCACGCAGCGGGTCAAAGGCTTCGATCTGCAAGTCACCCGTCACCTGGCACTGGCAAGCCAGGCGCCAGCCGTCCTGGCGTTGCGCCAGGCTCAGGGCATCCGGTTGATTGTCCTGAAGGGCACCCTGGCAACGCACCAGGCAGGCATGGCAGCTACCGGCGCGGCAGCTGTAGGGCACGGCCACACCTGCCTGATTCAGGGCATCCAGCAAGTTGCTGCCGGCGGCTACCGACCAGTGGCGTTCGCCGACGTGAAGTTCAGGCATAAAACTCTTCAACTGTAGGAGCGAGCTTGCTCGCGAAGGTCGCTAACGATAACGCGGGCGGCCTGACGAAACCCACCAGATTCACGTTTTTCGCGAGCAAGCTCGCTCCTACAGTGAACCGGGACCGGCATTCATGACCATAGTCGGGTGTATCGGCCACCGCGGCGGGTTATACTGCCGCGCCTTTTTAGCGTCGCGCCTGCACCACTTTGGCGTGCCTTGGAAAGGTGGCTTCAGCCGACCGATGCAACACTGACGCCACCTTTATTGAATGTTCCCTTATAGAGGAGCGCGACTCATGACCGTGATCAAGCAAGACGACCTGATTCAGAGCGTTGCCGACGCCCTGCAATTCATTTCCTATTACCATCCCGTTGACTTCATCCAGGCGATGCACGAGGCCTACCTTCGCGAAGAGTCGCCAGCGGCCCGTGACTCCATGGCACAGATCCTGATCAACTCGCGCATGTGTGCCACCGGCCACCGCCCGATCTGCCAGGACACCGGGATTGTCACCGTATTCGTACGTGTCGGCATGGACGTGCGCTGGGATGGCGCCACCATGAGCCTGGACGACATGATCAACCAAGGCGTGCGCCAGGCGTACAATCTGCCGGAAAACGTGCTGCGGGCCTCGATCCTCGCCGACCCGGCCGGTGCGCGTAAAAACACCAAGGACAACACCCCTGCCGTGATCCACTACTCCATCGTCCCGGGTAACACCGTGGAAGTGGACGTGGCCGCCAAAGGCGGTGGTTCCGAGAACAAGTCGAAAATGGCCATGCTCAACCCGTCCGACTCGATCGTCGACTGGGTGCTGAAGACCGTTCCGACCATGGGCGCCGGCTGGTGCCCACCGGGCATGCTCGGCATTGGCATCGGCGGCACCGCCGAGAAGGCCGCCGTGATGGCCAAGGAAGTGTTGATGGAATCCATCGACATCCACGAGCTGAAGAAGCGCGGCCCGTCCAACCGCATCGAAGAGATGCGCCTGGAGCTGTTCGAGAAGGTCAACCAACTGGGCATCGGCGCCCAGGGCCTGGGTGGCCTGACCACCGTACTCGACGTGAAAATCATGGACTACCCGACCCACGCGGCCTCGCTGCCGGTGTGCATGATCCCCAACTGCGCCGCCACCCGTCACGCGCACTTCGTACTCGACGGCTCGGGCCCTGCGTCGCTGGAAGCACCACCGCTGGACGCCTACCCGGAAATCGTCTGGGAAGCCGGCCCGTCGGCCCGTCGCGTCAACCTCGACACCCTGACCCCGGAAGACGTACAGAGCTGGAAGCCGGGCGAAACCGTACTGCTCAACGGCAAGATGCTCACCGGTCGCGACGCAGCGCACAAGCGCATGGTCGAGATGCTGAACAAGGGCGAAACCCTGCCGGTGGACCTCAAGGGTCGCTTCATCTACTACGTCGGCCCGGTTGATCCGGTACGCGAAGAAGTGGTGGGGCCTGCCGGTCCGACCACCGCCACGCGGATGGACAAGTTCACCCGCCAGATCCTCGAGCAAACCGGCCTGTTGGGCATGATCGGCAAATCCGAGCGCGGTCCGACCGCTATCGAAGCGATCAAGGACCACAAAGCGGTTTACCTGATGGCAGTGGGCGGCGCGGCTTACCTGGTGGCCCAAGCCATCAAGAAATCCCGCGTCGTGGCGTTCGCCGAGCTGGGTATGGAAGCGATCTACGAGTTCGACGTGAAAGACATGCCGGTTACCGTTGCAGTGGATAGCAAGGGCGAGTCGGTACACATCACCGGTCCTGCCATCTGGCAGAAAAAGATCAGTGAAAGCCTGGCGGTAGAGGTGCAGTAAGCCTTCCCCTGCAGGATGAAAGGCGACCACTACGGTCGCCTTTTTTTGTGCCATGCACCTCTCACTGTGGCGAGGGAGCTTGCTCCCGCTGGACCGGGCTGGCGCTCCAGTGCGCAGCGCTCCCATTTTTGGGGCCGCTACGCGCCCCAGCGGGAGCAAGCTCCCTCGCCACAATAGCCATGCGCTGCGTGCTATGGTGCTCGCCCCTAATTGCACTGTTCATCTTCGTATGATTGCGATTCCCCGCCCGCTGCGTTTGACCTTCTACTCCTTGCTGATCATCGCCGGCGCGGTCCTGGCTGCCGCCCTGGCTACCCGCCACGCCGAACGCCTGGCCCTGGTGGATGACGCTGCCCGCGCCAATCAGCAGCTCATGCTCTATGGCAACTCACTGCACACCCTGATCGAACGTTACCGCGCCCTGCCCGCGGTACTGGCCCTGGACTCGGAAATGATCAGCGCCTTGAAGGGCCCGCTGGACACCGCCACCCAGGATTTGCTCAACCGCAAGCTGGAGCGCATCAATGGCGCCGCCCAGTCCTCGACCCTGGAACTGATGGACCGCAACGGCCTGGCCGTGGCCGCCAGCAACTGGAACCTGCCCAGCAGTTATGTGGGGCACAACTACGCGTTTCGTCCCTATTTCAGCCAAACCTTGAGCCAGGGCACCGGGCGGTTTTATGCGGTGGGGGTGACCACCGGGATTCCGGGGTATTTCCTCTCCAGCGCGGTGGTCGGCGAGAACGAACAATTCCTCGGCGCCATGGTGGTCAAGCTGGAGTTCCCGGAACTGGAACGCGAGTGGGCTCAGGGCAATGACCTGCTGCTGGTCAGCGATGCGCGGGGTATTGTGTTTATCGCCAACCAGCCGGGCTGGCGCTACCGCGCGCTGCGTCCGTTGTCGGACAGCGACCACGCCGAACTCAAGGCCACTCGCCAATACGACAAGAAACAGCTGCTGCCGCTGGACGCTGAAGCGTTGCAGCGCTTTGACGAGAACAGCCACCTGATGCGCGTCGATGGCCCCGATGGCAAGGCCAACTACATCTGGGAATCCCTGCCGCTGAAAGCCGAAGGCTGGACCCTGCACCTGTTGCGCAAACCACAGGTTGCCGTTGAGGACCAACGCAACGCTGGCCTCGCCGCCGCCGGTTCGTGGCTGGCGCTGGTGTTCCTGGTGCTGTTCCTGACCCAGCGCTGGCGCCTCGCCCGCCTGCGCCAGCGCAGCCGTGAAGAACTTGAACAGTTGGTGGAGGAACGCACCCGCGCCCTGCGCACCGCCCAGGATGGTTTGGTGCAGTCCGCCAAACTGGCGGCGCTGGGGCAAATGTCCGCGGCCCTGGCCCACGAAATCAACCAGCCATTGACCGCCCAGCGCATGCAGTTGGCGACCCTGCGGCTGCTGCTGGATCACGGCCGGGTGGACGACGCCTACCAGGCCCTCACCCCGCTGGATGACATGCTCACGCGCATGGCCGCCCTCACCGGCCACCTCAAGACCTTCGCCCGCAAGAGCCCCAGCGGCCTGCGCGAACGTCTCGACCTGGCCACGGTGGTGGACCAGTCCCTGCACTTGCTCGACGCGCGCCTGCGGGACGAAGCCATCGGCACCGTCCTCGATTTGACCCGCCCGGCCTGGGTACGCGGCGACGCGATCCGCCTGGAACAGGTGCTGATCAACCTGCTGCGCAACGCACTCGACGCCATGGCCGACAAGCCGCGCAAACGCCTGGAAATCCGCCTGCATGCCGATCAACAGCTGTGGTGCCTGACCGTCAGCGACAGCGGCGGCGGGATTGCCGAGGAACACCTCAACAGCGTGTTCGACCCGTTCTTCACCACCAAGCCTGTGGGCGACGGGCTCGGTTTGGGGCTCGCCGTGTCGTACGCTATCGTCCACGAACTCGGCGGTCGCCTGAGCGCCGGCAATCACGGTGACGGGGCGATCTTTACCCTGACCTTGCCTATCGCGCTGGAGACGCCAGACCTATGTTGAACGCGGTGATTGTGGTCGATGACGAAGCCAGCATTCGCACGGCCGTCGAGCAATGGCTGAGCCTGTCGGGCTTTGAGGTGCAGTTGTTCGGCCGCGCCGAAGAATGCCTGGCGCAATTGCCCAGGGACTTTCCCGGGGTGATCCTGAGTGACGTGCGCATGCCCGGCCTCAGTGGCCTGGAGTTGCTGGCTGAAGTGCAGCGGCGCGACGCCGACCTGCCGGTGATTCTGCTCACCGGCCACGGCGATGTGCCGATGGCCGTCGAAGCCATGCGCGACGGTGCCTACGACTTCCTCGAAAAACCCTTCAGCCCCGAGGCCCTGCTCAGCAGCCTGCGCCGGGCGCTGGACAAGCGCGGGCTGGTGCTGGAAAACCGCCGCCTGCATCAACAGGCCGATCACCGGGCCCAGTTGGAATCGAGCCTGCTGGGGGTGTCGCGCGGTTTGCAGAACCTGCGCCGGCAAGTGCTGGACCTCGCGGGCTTACCGGTGAATGTGTTGATTCGTGGTGAAACCGGCAGCGGCAAGGAACTGGTCGCCCGTTGCCTGCATGATTTCGGCCCCCGGGCGAAGAAGCCATTTGTGGCGCTGAACTGCGCGGCGATTCCCGAGCAGCTGTTTGAAGCCGAGCTGTTCGGCCATGAAAGTGGCGCGTTTACCGGCGCCCAGGGCAAGCGTATCGGCAAGCTGGAATACGCCGACGGCGGCACCCTGTTTCTCGATGAGATTGAAAGCATGCCCCTGGCCCAGCAGGTGAAACTACTGCGGGTGTTGCAGGAGCAAAAACTGGAACGGCTCGGTTCCAATCAAAGCATCAAGGTGGACTTGCGGATCATCGCTGCCACCAAGCCGGACCTGCTGGACGAAGCCCGCGCTGGGCGTTTCCGTGAGGATTTGGCCTACCGCCTGACCGTCGCGCAACTGCGCCTGCCACCGCTGCGGGAGCGCCGGGAAGACATTCCGCTGCTGTTCGAGCACTTTGCACAAAGCGCCGCCGAACGCCTGGGCCGCAGCTTCGCGCCGTTGAGCGGGCCGGCCCTGGGCCGCCTGCTCAGCCATGACTGGCCGGGTAACGTGCGGGAACTGGCCAACGTCGCTGAACGCCAGGTGCTGGGGCTGGGAGAACCGGAGCCGGAAGGCATCGAAGCCGAAGCCGGGCAATCGTTGGCGGCCCAGCAGGAAGCCTTTGAAGCCCATTGCCTGAAAGCCGCACTGACCCGGCACAAAGGCGATATCAAGGCGGTGCTGGCCGAGCTGCAACTGCCCCGGCGCACATTCAATGAAAAAATGCAGCGCCATGGCCTGGCGCGGGACACGTTCCTCTAAACCGATCATTCCCACGCTCCGCGTGGGAATGCAGCTCTGGACGCTCCGCGTCCGCCCTTAAAATCGTGACGCGGATCGTCACAGGATGCGCGCCCACGCAGAGCGTGGGAGCGATCTTCGTAGGCGGTTTTCCGCTCATCGCCCTTCAATCATCAGCGACTTTCCGCTCAAAAAAATCTCCAAAACCCTCTAGACCGGGCCTTCATCTGTTTGGCACAGCTCCTGCTATAGCCCAGCCAGGCTGCGCTCGGGCGCGCTCCACAAAAACAATTAGATGAAGGATCCTTAAATGGATAACTCCAACTCCCTGCCTCTGGGGTCGGCGGCTGCGCCGGCAAAAGAACGCACCACCTCCAGCCGTATCAGGTCGATCTTCAGCGGATCGGTCGGCAACATGGTCGAGTGGTACGACTGGTACGTCTACGCTGCTTTCTCTCTGTACTTCGCCAAGACCTTTTTCCCGAAAGGCGACACCACCGCCCAACTCCTGAACACCGCCGCGATCTTCGCCGTGGGCTTCCTGATGCGCCCGATCGGTGGCTGGCTGATGGGCCTGTACGCCGACAAGGTCGGGCGTAAAAAGGCCTTGATGGCCTCGGTGTACCTGATGTGCTTCGGCTCGTTGCTGATTGCCCTGAGCCCGGGTTATGAAGCCATCGGTATCGGTGCGCCGATCCTGCTGGTATTCGCCCGCTTACTGCAGGGGCTGTCGGTCGGGGGCGAATACGGCACCTCCGCCACTTACCTCAGCGAGATGGCGACCAAGGAACGTCGTGGCTTCTACTCCAGCTTCCAGTACGTAACCCTGATCTCTGGCCAGCTCATCGCCCTTGGCGTGCTGATCGTGCTGCAACAGACCCTGACTACCGAGCAGCTGTACGACTGGGGCTGGCGTATCCCGTTCGCCATCGGCGCCCTGTTTGCAGTAGTGGCGCTGTACCTGCGTCGTGGCATGGAAGAAACCGAGTCGTTCACCAAGAAAGAAAAAGCCAAGGAAAGCGCGATGCGCACCTTGATGCGCCACCCCAAGGAACTGATGACCGTGGTCGGCCTGACCATGGGCGGTACCCTGGCGTTCTACACCTACACCACCTACATGCAGAAATACCTGGTGAACACCGTCGGCATGAGCATCTCCGACTCCACCACCATTTCGGCCGCCACGCTGTTCCTGTTCATGTGCCTGCAACCCATCATCGGCGGGCTGTCGGACAAGGTTGGCCGCCGGCCAATCCTGATCGCCTTCGGCGTCCTCGGCACGCTGTTCACGGTGCCGATCCTCACCACCCTGCACACCATCCAGACCTGGTGGGGCGCGTTCTTCCTGATCATGGCGGCGCTGATCATCGTCAGCGGCTACACCTCGATCAACGCGGTGGTGAAGGCTGAATTGTTCCCCACCGAAATCCGCGCCCTGGGTGTTGGCTTGCCCTATGCGCTGACCGTGTCGATCTTCGGCGGCACCGCTGAATACATCGCGCTGTGGTTCAAGAGCATCGGCATGGAAACCGGGTACTACTGGTACGTCACCGCGTGTATTGCGGTGTCGCTGCTGGTGTATGTGACCATGAAGGACACCCGCAAGCATTCGCGGATTACCACGGACTAAAGGTTCGGCGGCAATAAAAAAGGGGCCATGTCATTGACTGACATGGCCCCTTTTTTATTGGCCTCAAGACAGCTCGGCAACCGCCTGGCGCCCATACCGACGCTGGGCATAGGCCGCCCCGGCAATCATCACCACCAGCACTGCCGCCAACACCGCCGACGAACCGATGGTGCCAAAGTCCAGCCCACCCTTTTCATGGGGTTTGGTCAGGAAGTCACCCAGGGTGGCGCCGAACGGCCGGGTCAGCACAAACGCCACCCAGAACAACAGCACCGCCGAAATCCGCGTGAAGTATTTCAGCAACACCACCACCGCGATGCTCGCGCCGATCAGCAAGGCGCCACCGGCAAACCCGAGCCCGGAATCATCCGCCAGGAAATCCCCCAGCGCCGTGCCCAGGGTGTTGGAGAACAGGATCGCCATCCAGTAGAACAGCTCACCGCGAAAGGTCTGCACCTTGTTCACGTTCAGCGAATCGCCGCTGATACGCCACAGGGCAAAGATCGCCACCAGGATCGACACCAGAATCATCGACCCCGTGGCATAACCTAGCCCCAGCGTGCGGTCCATAAAGTCGGACATGGTGGTGCCGGCGGTGCTGGTGGACAGGATCACGATCCAGTACAGCACCGGGTTGTAGGTTTTCGACCAGAGTTGCGTCACCAGGGTGACCAGGAACACGCTGATCAGGATCATCGAGCTGATGGCGTAACCGACATTCAAGGTCATCGACAGCAAGTCCCCGGCGGTTTCGCCCAGGGTCGTGGCGCAGATTTTCATGACCCAGAACGCCAGGGTGATCTGAGGAAGTTTGTTCATCGTGCAGAAGGCTCCAAAGGCTCAGTCTTTCAATCGATCGACTTATCAGGGGGTGTCGACCTGGCGCGCAGACTGAACCGGAAGCTGTGAAAAATAGGTGGGGGCTGTATGAAAATTCCATATGGATGATAGAAATCCGCCGCGCTGGATTGCACTATGGTGCCCTCCCCAGAACCGCGCAGCAGGAACCCCGGCCATGTCCGACGATATTCATTTCTACGAACCCGCCAACGGCCACGGCCTGCCCCATGACCCGTTCAACGCCATCGTCGGCCCACGCCCGATTGGCTGGATTTCGTCCCAGGACCGCGAAGGCCGCCTGAACCTGGCGCCCTACAGTTTCTTCAATGCGTTTAACTACATTCCGCCGATCATTGGGTTCTCCAGCGTCGGGCGCAAAGACAGCCTGAACAACATCGAACAGACCGGTGAGTTCGTGTGGAACCTGGCTACCCGCCCGCTGGCCGAGCAGATGAACCAGAGCTGCGCGCCGGTCTCGCCCGAGGTCAACGAGTTTGAATTGTCGGGCCTGACGCCGGTGGCTTCAAAGGTGATCGCCGTGCCTCGCGTGGGTGAGAGCCCGGTGTCGTTCGAGTGCAAGGTGACGCAGATCATTCAGCTGCAGCGCGCCGACAAGGAGCTGGTGCCGAGCTGGCTGGTGCTTGGCGAGGTCGTGGCGGTGCATATCGCCAAGTGGCTGTTGAAAGACGGGGTGTACGACACCGCTGCCGCCGAACCGATCCTGCGTGGAGGCGGCCCGGCGGATTATTTTCAGCTGGGGCCGGAAGCGCTGTTCAAAATGTACCGCCCAGGCGCCGCGAAACGCTGATTGGAATGCGATAAAAATGTGGGAGCGGGCTTGCTCGCGAAGGGGGCGTGTCAGTCAATGCATAGGCCAACTGATCCACCGCATTCGCGAGCAAGCCCGCTCCCACACAAGCCCGCTCCCGCATTTGGATCAGCGGTGTTTTAGTTGGCGGAAGCTGCCCAAGAAAGCTGACCGTCTTCATCTACATTGACCAAGCGCTCCAGTTGCAGAGCTGCAGCATCATCAGCGTCATCAGCGGTCTTGAATTTCTGTCCATCGAGGATCTTGTGAAAGCGCGGTGCGCCCATGCCATCCAGCGCCTTGACGGCGATGGCGGCGCTATAGCCACCCTCTTCTTCACGCACCAAGGCGGAAACGGCTTCGTGGTGGGCAAACTCTTTACGTGCCATGTTGCAGGTCCTGGCCAATGGGAAAGGCGGCCATTCTAAAGCACTAGCCCGCCAGTTGCAGGTACTCGCCATAGGCGTTGGCCGCCGAGGCGTCGGTGAAGGTCTGGAAGTCCATGCTGCGAACCACCATGTCATTCAACAACTCAGTGAAGACCATCAGCGCCGGCGAGCTGAAGTAGGCACTCATCGCCTGCTCGCTGCTCCAGAAGCCCGACACCAACCACACATCCGGGTCGGCCAGGGAGTGCTGCAACGAGAATTGCAAGCAACCCTGAGCCTGGCGGCCCGGTTCGATCAAACTGCTCAAGCGTGCACCCAGTTCGGTGCTGTACCCGGTACGGGCACGGATAAAGGCCATATGGCTCGCGGGAATGGGGGTGGACATGTTCGACTCTCCCGTTGAGAAGTGATGCTCGGCAAGCACTGTGAGGGCGTGTTGCCACAGGATCAAAGATACGGGCGCAGGGGTGGATGCAGCTAGTCGATTCCTGCCGGCTTATTGCACAATCCTGCGAGATGCGCAGAGATAGCAATCGGCCTGTGGGTTTTATTCCCGGCATGACTGCCGTATTTCAGGGGCATGACAGCCCTCTGCTTGCCTGATTCACGATTTATCGCAGGATCAGGCAAGGATTGTGCAGAATCGACGTACCGCTTTTTGCAAAGCCGCCGTTAAGCTGTGCCCATCGTCAAAAGCACCAGAGGATGTCCCATGTCGTCGCCCGACCTTCGCTCCACGCCCCTCGACGCCGATATGGAAAAGCAGCGTGCAGAACTCGCCGGTATCGTGCGTCGGCATACCTGGGAGGATGGTTCCTACGGCACGGCGATCACGTCGCTGTACCTCAACCGCCATAACACCCCGCGCGACTTCATGCCGGTACTGGTGGAGCCTGCGCTGTGCATCCTGGCTCAGGGCCGTAAGGAAGTGCGCCTGGCGGATGAAGTCTTCGCCTACGACCCGCTCAACTACCTGGTGTTCTCGGTCTCGATGCCGGTGGCCGGGCGCATTATTGATGCGACGCCGGAAGACCCCAACCTGTCGCTTCGGGTCAACATTGACCCGGCCCAAATCACCGCGTTGATTGCCGAAGCCGGTCCCATGGGTGTACCCACACGCCCGACGTCGCGCGGGATGTATGTCGACCGCCTGGATAACCAGTTACTCGACGCCGTACTGCGCCTGACCCGATTACTGGACACGCCGAAAGACATCGCGATGCTGGCGCCTTTGATCAATCGGGAAATTCTCTACCGTTTGTTGCGTGGCCCGCAGGGTTATCGGCTGTATGAAATCGCCGTTGCCAACAGTCAGAGCCATCGGGTCAGCCAGGCGATCACCTGGCTGAACGGTAACTACGAACAACCCCTGCGCATTGATGACTTGGCCAAGGAAGTGAACCTCAGCGTCTCGACCTTGCACCACCGCTTCAAGGCGATGACCGCCATGAGCCCGTTGCAGTACCAGAAGCAGTTGCGCTTGCAGGAGGCTCGGCGGTTGATGATCGCCGAGGGCCTGGAAGCCTCGGCGGCGGGGTATCGGGTGGGCTATGAAAGCGCCTCGCAGTTCAGCCGCGAATACAGCCGGCTGTTTGGTGCACCGCCGTTGCGGGATCTGGCCCGGTTGCGCCAGAGCGTCTAACCGCAGTTGTAACGTCGGATACTAATAATGTGGCGAGGGAGCTTGCTCCCGTTGGGGCGCGAAGCGGCCCCAAAAGATGGGACTGCTGCGCAGTCCAACGGGAGCAAGCTCCCTCGCCACAAGTACTCAATCAGCTGAGGTATGGGTGGCGTTCAATCCAGGCCACGGGGCAGTTGCAAGGTCACCCGCAAGCCACCCTCGCGCAAATTCTGCAAACTCACTTCACCACCATGGCTGTGGGCGATATTGCGGGCGATGCCGAGGCCCAGGCCATAACCCTGTTGCTGCCCGGCCAGGCGGAAGTGCGGTTCGAAGACCTGCTCCAGGCGCTGTTCCGGTACGCCCGGGCCTTCGTCGTCGACGTGAAGGACGAACTCCGCACCATCGTCTTCAATATGCAAATGGGCGTTCTGCCCGTACTTCAAGGCGTTGTCGATCAGGTTGCCGATGCAGCGCTTGAGCGCCAGCGGCTTGCCCGGGTACGTCGTGAGTGCCCGGCCATGTTGGGTCACGCGGCCATTGCCGTTGGGTGCCAGGTAGGGTTCCACCAGGCAGTCGAGCACATGGTTGAGGTCTACCGGCTCGATGTTCTCGTGGATATCCGTGTCCTTCACGCACTGCAATGCGCCTTTGACCAGCAACTCCAGCTCATCCAGGTCGCGGCCGAATTTGGCTTGCAGGTTCTCGTCTTCCAGCAATTCCACCCGCAACCGCAGGCGTGTGATGGGTGTGCGCAGGTCGTGGGAAATCGCGCTGAACAGCTGGCTACGTTCCGTCAGGTAACGGCTGATGCGTTCGCGCATGGCATTGAACGCGCGGCCCACTTCCACCACTTCGCTGCCGCCGCCTTCGGCCACCGGCTCCACGTCGGCGCCCAGGGACATGTCCCGCGCCGCCCTGGCCAGGCGCTTGAGCGGACGGCTTTGCCAGTGCACCAACAGGCCGATAAACAGCAGCAGGAAGCCGCTGGTGAGCACGATAAACCACACCTGCTGATACGGCAGGCCTTGCTCTTCAAGGCTGGTGTAGGGTTCGGGCAGCAAGGAGGCGATGTACAGCCATTCGCCTTGGGCCAGCTGGATCTGGGTCACCAATACCGGCGGATTCACCGGCTCCAGGGTCAGCGCGTAATGCGCCCAGGAGCGCGGCAATTCATCGAGTTTCAAACCCGCATTGAAGATGCGCAGGTCTTCGGCGCTGACGAATTCCACCGAGACATGCACGTCGCTGCCCAGGGTCTGGCGCAACACTTCTTCGACAGCACCGAGCACCGCGTGCTTGCGCGGAGTTTCCGGCAACACCGCCATGTCCAGGGGCTTGTCATTGAGGGTCACCACAAACCGGGTGCCGCCCATGCTGCGCAATTGGTCCAGCACCAGCGGCCGAAAGGCCACCGGCAAGGAACGGAAATAACTGACGCTGGCGGTCATCGAATGCGCCAGGCTGCGGGCCGCGGTGACCAGGCCTTCGAGCTGGGTAGCCCGCAGTTGCGACACCCAGATCACGCTGGACAGCGCCTGGGCAAACAGTACCGCCAACAGGGTCAGCAGTAACATCCGTCCCAGCAACGAACGCGGTACCGGAATCCGCCGGCGCAGTTCACGCAGACGCTCAGTGGGCATTGCCGGCAACCACGCTGGCTGCCAATTGATAGCCACTGCCGCGCACGGTGCGGATCAGCCGGGGTGGTTTTTCGGTGTCCCGCAGACGTTGGCGCAAGCGGCTGACGGCCATGTCGACAATCCGGTCCAGGGGCATCAGGTCACGGCCACGGGTGGCGTTGCCGATGGTGTCGCGGTCGAGGATTTGCTGGGGATGGTCGAGGAACAGTTTCAATAACGCGAAATCGGCACCGGAGAGAATCACTTCCTCGCCGTCGACGTGGAACAGCCGGTGGCTGACCATGTCCAGACGCCACTCGCCAAACACCAGCACCTCGCCGCCGCTGCGCTCCTGGCCAAACTGGCAGCGCCGCAACAGCGCCTTGATTCGCGCCTGCAACTCACGGGGACTGAAGGGCTTGCCGATGTAATCGTCGGCGCCCAGTTCCAGGCCGATCACGCGGTCGGCCTCGTCGGAACTGGCGGTGAGCATGATGATCGGCACCTGCGCCTGGCGCGGGTGCTGGCGAATCCAGCGGCAGAGGCTGAAGCCATCTTCGTCCGGCAGCATCACATCAAGGATCACCAGGTCGCACGGCGCTTCGTTCATCGCCTGGCGGAACCCCGCGCCATCCGGCACGCCACGCACCTGGAAACCGGCGCGGCTGAGGTAAGTTTGCAGCAACTCGCGGATTTCCTGGTCGTCGTCCACCAGGAGAATGGATTTACTGATTACGCTCACGGGGCCCCTCCTTGTTGTTATGGCCAAGCTTAAGTCATTTGTTGCCCTTGAGGCCGCCTTCGCGAGCAAGCCCGCTCCCACATTCGACCTCATTCATCCAGTTGGAATGGGATTGAATGTGGGAGCGGGCTTGCTCGCGAAGAGGCCATCACTGCCTACGCAAATGCCTGCTCAAGCGCCACACCAGCACCTGTCAACCCTGAATACGGTGCCGTCACCAGCCACACGGGAATGCCTTTGAAGTAGTCGCTCATGCAGCCTTTGTCGCAAAAACTCTTGGCAAAACCACTCTTGATAAAGAAATCGGCAAAGCGCGGGATCACGCCGCCAACGATGTAAACCCCTCCACGACCGCCGGTGGTCAGCACGTTGTTACCGGCGACACGCCCCAGCCAGATACTGAACTGGTCCAGCACTTCCAGGGCAATCGGGTCGCCTGCCAGGCCAGCGGCAGTGATGGCCTCGGGGGTTTCCAGCACGGCTTCATGGCCGTCCACCGCGCAGATCGCCCGGTACAACCTCGGCAGACCGCCACCGCTCAAGGCGGTTTCAGCGCTGACATGCCCGATCTCGTTGTGGATGTGCTGCCACAGCTGGGCTTCCCGCGGGCTGCTCACCGGCAGGTCGACATGGCCGCCCTCCCCCGGCAATGCCGCCCAACGACCGTTGCCGAGGTCGAGCAAGGTGCCGACACCCAGGCCGGTGCCCGGGCCGATCACCACCGCAGGCCGCAACGGTTCCGGCGTGCCTTGGCACACCACGCGGAATTCGTCCGGCTTCAGGCGGGTCATGCCCAGGGCCATGGCCGAGAAATCATTCACCAGCAGCAGTTCGTCCACCTGCAAAGTCTTGCAGAAAGCAGTCTTGCTCAGGCGCCAATGGTTGTTGGTGAATTTAAATTCATCTCCGCTCACCGGCCCGGCGACCGACAGGCACACCGCGCCAATGGAGCCGATGGCAAGGCCTTCTTCCTTCAGATAGACCTGGATCGCCTCTTCGGGGCTGGCATGATCCGCCGTCGCGTGGACGCGGATCGAATGCAGCTCCTGATCCCGCCACAACGCAAAACGGGCGTTGGTACCCCCAATATCACCGACCAGCGCAAGCTTCACTTAAGTGTCTCCAAGGCAGAGGTAAAGGCGCTGGCGCCCTGCTCTGCGGAGCTTGCGGCCAAACGCATAAACGCAAACAGCTCGCGACCGGCCCCCACGTTATTGCCCAGAAGGCCCGTGGCAGGCGTACGCGCAGCAAATTCTTCGGCGTCCACCTTAAGCTCCAAGGTGCCTTTGACGCCATCCACGCGAATGATATCGCCATCGCGCACGCGTGCCAGTGGCCCGCCGCTCTGGGCTTCAGGGTTGACATGAATCGCGGCGGGAATCTTACCCGACGCGCCGGACATGCGCCCGTCTGTTACCAAGGCAACCTTGAAGCCACGGTCCTGCAACACGCCGAGGAACGGCGTCATCTTGTGCAATTCCGGCATACCGTTGGAGCGCGGGCCCTGGAAGCGCATCACTGCGACGAAGTCTTTTTCCAACTGGCCGGCCTTGAACGCATCCGCCAGGTCTTGCTGGTCCTGGAATACCACGGCCGGGGCTTCGACGATTTGATGCTCAAGGGCCACGGCGGAGACTTTCATCACCCCACGACCAAGGTTGCCTTCCATTACCCGCAAGCCGCCTTCCGGGGAAAACGCACGGGCCACAGGGCGCAGGATGGTTTCGTCGAGGCTTTCGATCGGGCCTTCACGCCATACCAGCTCGCCGTCCACCAGGAACGGTTCCTGGGTGTAGCGGCTCAGGCCGTGACCGGCCACGGTGTTGACGTCGTTGTGGAGCAGGCCGGCTTCCAGCAGTTCGCGGATCAGGAACGACATGCCGCCCGCCGCCTGGAAGTGGTTGATGTCAGCCTTGCCGTTTGGATAGACGTGGGACAGGGTTGGCACGACTTCGGAGAGGTCGGCCATGTCTTGCCAGGTGAGGATGATGCCCGCCGACATGGCGATGGCCGGCATGTGCAGGGTGTGGTTGGTGGAACCGCCGGTGGCGTTGAGGGCGACGATGGAGTTGACGATGGATTTCTCGTCGACGATCTCGCCGATCGGGGTGAAGTTACCGTTGGCCTTGGTCAGGCGCGTCACCTGGTGCGCGGCTTCGCGGGTCAGGGCGTCACGCAGCGGGGTGTACGGGTTGACGAACGAAGCGCCCGGCAGGTGCAGGCCCATCACTTCCATCAGCAACTGGTTGGTGTTGGCGGTGCCATAGAAGGTGCAGGTGCCCGGGCTGTGGTAGGACTTCATCTCCGATTCCAGCAGCTCTTCGCGGGTGGCCTTGCCTTCGGCGTAGCGTTGGCGCACGTCGGCTTTCTGTTTGTTGGAGATCCCCGACGGCATCGGGCCGCCCGGTACGAAGATCATCGGCAGGTGGCCGTAGCGCAGGGCGCCCATCATCAGGCCGGGGACGATCTTGTCACAGATACCGAGCATCAGCGCGGCGTCGAACATGTTGTGGGACAGCGCTACCGCCGTGGACATGGCAATCACTTCGCGGCTCAGCAGGCTGAGCTCCATGCCTGGCTCGCCCTGGGTCACGCCGTCGCACATGGCAGGAGTGCCGCCGGCGAATTGGCCCACGGAACCGACTTCACGCAGGGCTGTTTTGATTTGCTCGGGAAAATGTTCGTACGGCTGGTGGGCCGAGAGCATGTCGTTATATGACGAAACAATTGCCACGTTGGCGGCGTTCATCATGCGCAGGCTGTTTTTGTCTTCGGTGCCGCAACCGGCCACGCCGTGGGCAAAGTTGGCGCATTGCAGCTTGCCGCGCATCGGACCGTCGCTGGCAGCGCCGCGAATGAGCGCAAGGTATGCCTCACGGGTTGCACGGCTGCGGGCGATAAGCCGTTCGGTGACCTCAAGTACGCGGGGATGCATGTATAGAACTCCAGGCTAACGGATGTGGCGACCTGAGAGTCTATGCTGGTCAAACGCCCGCCGCGAAGAGGTTGGCAGGGTGTTGCTTGACCAATCGGACCAGTTGATTCAGGTCACTCGTTGTAGATTTAACAAAATATTGCCACTAAAAAGGCTTGTTTTCTATTTTTATGCGAATAATCTTGTAATTCTTACAACAAATCGACGACAGGCACCTTCCAATGACTCTACGTATCGCTATCAATGGTTTTGGCCGTATTGGCCGAAATGTCCTGCGCGCACTTTATACCCAAGGCTACCGTCAGGATTTGCAGATCGTCGCCATCAACGATCTCGGCGACAGCTCGATCAATGCCCACCTGCTTAAATACGACACCGTCCACGGTACTTTCGACGCAGAGGTCGCCCACGATCAGGAAAGCCTGACCGTCAACGGTGACCGGATTGCCGTCAGTGCCATTCGCAACCCGGCCGACCTGCCGTGGGCTGCCCACAAGGTGGACGTGGTGTTCGAATGCACCGGTCTGTTCACCGACCGTGACAAAGCCGCCGCCCATATTACCGCCGGCGCGCGCAAGGTAATCATCTCGGCCCCGGCCAAGGGCGCCGATGCCACCGTGGTGTATGGCGTAAACCATGACATTTTGCGTCAATCCCACCAGATCATCTCCAACGCTTCCTGCACCACCAACTGCCTGGCACCGGTGGCCCAAGTACTGCACCGCGAGCTGGGCATCGAAAGCGGCTTGATGACCACCATCCACGCCTACACCAACGACCAGAACCTGACGGACGTCTACCACACCGACCCGTACCGCGCGCGTTCGGCCACCCAGAACATGATCCCGAGCAAGACCGGCGCCGCCGAAGCCGTGGGCCTGGTGCTGCCGGAACTGGCAGGCAAGCTGACCGGCATGGCCGTGCGGGTACCGGTGATCAACGTGTCGCTGGTGGACCTCACCGTGCTACTGAAAAAAGAAGCCAGTGCCGAGCAGGTCAACGCCCTGCTCAAAGAGGCCAGCCAACACTCGAAAATCCTCGGCTATAACACCCTGCCGCTGGTTTCCAGTGACTTCAACCATAACCCGCTGTCGTCGATTTTCGACGCCAATCACACCAAGGTCAGCGGCAAACTGCTGAAAGTGCTGGCCTGGTACGACAACGAGTGGGGCTTTTCGAACCGCATGCTGGATAACTGCCTGGCGTTGTGCAACGCCGAATAAACCCGCGGTGCTGACCTCTCCTGTGGGAGCTGGCTTGCCTGCGATGCAGTCAACGCGGTCCATCTGACGGACCGTATTGACTGCATCGCGGGCAAGCCCGGCTCCCACAGGGTGTTGCTTCATGCTCAAAAATAGCCACTTGCCATTTGCGTTGATGATAAGCATTATCATTCGCTGCAAATCGGTCTGGTATCACTGTGAGCCAATCTCGCTTCAATCAAGTCTTCCTCACCCAGCGGGTGATTCTGCTGCGCACCTTGCAGCGGATGGTGAATAACCACAGCACCGCTGAGGATCTGCTGCAGGAAACCTACCTGCGCGTGACCCGGGCCTTGAGCGAGCGGCCGATCGATCACCTAGAACCCTTCGTCTACCAGACGGCGCGCAACCTGGCGCTGGATCACCTGCGCGCCCGCAGGATTCAAGCCCGCACCCTGCAGGAAGATGTCCCGCTGGACGTGCTGCAAAGCGTCGCATCCCCCGTCAGTACCCCCGAAGACGCGACACAGGCCGAACAATTGCTCGAGCACCTGAGTGTCAGCCTCGGCCAGTTGAGCGCTCGCCAGCAGCAGATCTTTATCCTCAGCCGCCTGCACGGCTGCAGTTATCAGGAGATCGCCGACAAGCTCGACGTGTCCCTGAGCACCGTGCAAAAGGAACTGAAATTGATCATGGCCATCTGCATAGGTGTGGCCGAAAGACTGGATCGCCCTTAAGCTTTGTCGGCACAGTCTGTAGGACTATTGATTAAAACGTGGCGAAGACCCGAGGAACACCGTGACGGATCCGAATAAGCTGCACCCTCATGAGCTGGCTCAGGAGGTGTTGCAAGACACGGCTATGGACCAAGCCCTCGACTGGCTGATTGCCTTGCAGTGCCCGCAACCCGGGCAGCAGGCGGAGTTTGAAGCCTGGCTCGCCAGCGACCCGTCAAACGCCGAAGCCTTCATCAAGGCCCAGACCGCCTGGGGCGGCGCGCCGGTGCACAGCGCTGCCGTCGCCCTGAATGCGCCGCGCAAACCAAGCGCCTGGCGTCGTATCAAACCGCACTGGAAACCCTTGGCCACTGCCGCCGTGTTGCTGCTGGGCCTGTTCAGCTTCAGCAACCTGCCGATGCGCCTGCAGGCCGACCACTTGACGGTGGTGGGCGAACGCCAGCGCCTGCAATTGGACGATGGCTCGAAAGTGCTGCTGAACACCAATTCCGCCTTCTCCAGCAGCATCAAGGACCACCAGCGCATCGCCCGCCTGTATCAGGGCGAAGCGTTTTTCGAAGTGCTGCCCAGCCGTGGCCTGCCCCTGGAAATCGACGCCGGCCCGGTGCGCGCCAGCGTGCGCGACACGTCCTTCGCCGTGCGCTATTTGAATGGTGAGGCCCAGGTTCAGGTACAGCGCGGCGATGTCGACCTGAGTAACACCTTTGACGATGCGCGGGTACGCCTGAGCGCCGGTGAAAGTATCCGCATCGGCCCCAAGGGTTTCGGCCAACCGGCCAAGCTGGACACCACCAAGGACCTGGCATGGGTCGACGGTCGGTTGATCTTCGAAAACTGCCCGATGAGCGAAGTGCTGGCCGAATTGCGTCGCTACTACCCCGGCTGGATCGTCAACAACAACGACAAGCTCGCCAGCGTGGCGGTCACCGGCAATTACCGCCTGGACCAGCCTCTCGACGTGGTGCGCTCACTGGCCCACATCACTTCCGCCAAGCTCTCGGAATACCCGGCGCTGGTGATCCTGAACTAAATGAGAATTATTTTTACTCGATAGCCAGCGACGGTTCGTCTCGTTATAGCCAATGCAACTGATTCCTATTTGATTCAGTGTCGCAACTATAAGATTCGTACCTTCCGGAGCGCTCTCGATGTCGTCTCGTTTCAACCGCCGGTCCTCTTCGCCCGTTCGCCGCCACGGCGTGTCCCTGCTGACAGCCGCAATCCTGTTGGCCGGTGCGCCCGTCATGGCCGCCACCGCCGCCGAGCCTGCCACCCGCAGCCAGGGCACTTACAGCTTCAGCATCGAGCAGCAATCCCTGGTCTCGGCGCTGAACGCCTTCACCGCGGTGACCGGCTGGCAAGTCGGCCTGCCCGCCGAACTGGGCCAGGGTGTGTCGTCCCCTGGCGTACGCGGCGCGTTGCCGGCAGATAAAGCCCTGGACCGGCTGTTGGTGGGGACCAACCTCGGCTATCGCAAACTGAGCAACAACAACATCGTCCTGGAAAAACGCGCCGCCGGCAGCGCTATCACCCTGCAACAAATGACCATCAGTGCCACCCGCCAGGAACAGGCCGTAGACAGCGTGCCCAGTACCGTGACGGTGCATGATCGCGAAGAACTGGACCGCCAGAACGTCAACACCATCCGCGAACTGGTGCGCTATGAGCCAGGTGTGTCGGTGGGGGGTGCCGGGACCCGCTCCGGGAACGCCGGCTACAACATTCGCGGCATCGACGGTGACCGCATCCTGACCCAGGTGGACGGCGTCGAAGTCCCGGACAACTTCTTCAACGGCCCCTACGCCAAGACTCGCCGCAACTACGTCGACCCGGAAATCGTCAAGCGCGTGGAAATCCTCCGCGGCCCGGCCTCGGCGTTGTACGGCAGCAGCGCCATCGGCGGCGCCGTAAGCTATTTCACCCTCGACCCGGACGACATCATCAAGCCTGGCCAGGACTACGGCGCCCGCCTGAAGACCGGCTACAGCTCCGCCGACGAGAGCTGGTTGACCTCCGGCACCGTCGCCGGTCGCGTACAGGACTTCGATGGCTTGCTGCACCTGAGCCAGCGCAACGGCCATGAAATGGAGTCCTACGACGGTAATAACGCCACCGGCCTGGCCCGCACCGGCGCCAACCCGGAAGATGCGCGCACCACTAACATCCTGGCCAAGCTGGGCTGGAATTATGGTGAGGAGAATCGCCTGGGCCTGACCTACGAGAAGTTCAAGGATGATCGCGACACCAACTTGAAAAACGCGGTGGGCGGCCCGTTCGTCGGTGGCCAGGGCTTCAACTTCTACCGCGGCCGTACGGGCAACGACACCATCACTCGCGAGCGTTTCGGCATCGAAAACACGTTCGCCCTTGACTCGCCGATTGCCGATCACATCAAGACCAGCCTCAACTACCAGATCGCCAAGACCGACCAGACCACCGCAGAGATCTACCAGCCATCGCGCAAGGTGTTGCGCACCCGTGACACCCTCTACGAAGAGAAACAGTGGGTATTCGACGCGCAGCTGGACAAGGCTTTCAGCCTCGGCGAAACCGATCACGTAGTGACCTACGGCACCACCCTCAAACAACAGAAAGTCACCGGTTCCCGTGAAGGTTCCGCGACCTGCCTGGCGGTTGGCAGCGGTTGCACCGCCATCGGCGCACCCAGCCCGTCGGCCGCCGACAGCGTGAAAAAGGCCAGCGACTTCCCGGATCCGACCATCAACTCCTACGCGCTGTTTGCCCAGGACCAGATTGCCTGGGACAAGTGGACCTTCCTGCCCAGCGTGCGTTACGACTACATCCAGCTCAAACCCAAGCTGACTCAGGAATTCCTCAACACCGTTGACCCGACACGCATCTACGACCACAGCAATTCGGAAAAGAACTGGCACCGTGTAACGCCAAAATTCGGCGTAACTTACGCACTGACCGAGCACTACACCTGGTTCGGCCAATACGCCGAAGGCTATCGCACACCGTCGGCCAAGGCCTTGTATGGCCGCTTTGAAAACCTGCAACAGGGCTACACCGTCGAACCCAACCCGGACCTCAAGCCGGAAAGCAGCCGGGGTGTCGAAACCGGAATTCGCGGCAACTTCGACTCAGGCTCGTTTGACGTGGCGGTGTACTACAACAAGTACCGTGATTTCATCAACGAAGATGCCTCGGTCGCCGGTGGCACAGTCCAGCAGTTCGAAGCCAACAACATCAAGCACGCCACCATCAAGGGCGTGGAAGCCAAGGGCCGCTTGAACCTCGACGCATTTGGCGCACCGCTTGGCCTGTACACCAAAGGCTCGATTGCCTACACCTACGGGCGCAATGACGACAACGGCGAACCGCTGAACAGCGTCAACCCGCTCAAGGGCGTATTCGGCCTGGGTTACGACCAGCAGAACTACGGTGCCCTGGTCAGCTGGACCCTGGTCAAGAAACAGAATCGCGTCGACAGCACCACCTTCTTCGCCCCCGACGGCAACAGCGCCAACGGCCCGTTCAAGACCCCGGGCTTCGGCATCGTGGACCTGACCGGCTTCTACAAGGTCACCAACGACGTGACCATCAACGGTGGCCTGTACAACCTGACCGACAAGAAATACTGGGACTGGGACGACGTTCGCAGCTACGACAGCGTCGGCGAAGCCGGTGTGACCGGCCCGGCCAACCTGGACCGCCTGACCCAACCGGGCCGCAACTTTGCGATCAACCTGATCTGGGACATCTGATCAATGGAGCCTCCCCCGCCGGATTTTATCTTCGGCGGGGTGAGGATTTTTTACTGTGACGCGTCTTCTGGTTCGTCTAGTTCATAACAGCCTGGCAACCAGACGCTTTCTCTTCTCAAGGACTCCCCGATGACCGCCTCTCCTAACGCAGAACGTGCCGCCCTGCGCTCCCAGCGCCTGAACCAGATCACCAACGAGCCGCACACCAAGCTCGACGCGCTGGTAAAGGCCCATGCACCGTTTGAAACCCAGGCCAACTTCGCCCGCTTCGTGGTTGCGCAGTACCTGTTCCAATCGGAGCTGGTGGCGCTGTACAACGATGCCGAGCTGATCAAGATCGTCCCCGACCTGGCCGAGCGCTGCCGTGCCGAAGCGGCCAAGCTGGACCTGGGCGACCTGGACACCGAAGTACCGGCACCGGTCGCAGGCGCGGTGAAAAACCCGAGCAAGGCCGAAGCCCTGGGCTGGCTGTTCGTGTCTGAAGGCTCCAAGCTGGGCGCCGCGTTCCTGATCAAGCGCGCCGTGGGCCTGGGCCTGAGCGAAACCTTCGGTGCCCGTCACCTGGGCGAGCCGGCAGGTGGTCGCGCTGAAGGCTGGAAGCGCTTCACCCGCACCCTCGACGCACTGGAATTCACCGCTGAAGAAGAAGCCGAAGTGGAGAAAGGCGCGATTGATGCGTTCGTGCGCTTCACCGTGTTGCTGGAACAGGCGTACGCTAGCGCCCCTGAACTGGCCTGATTCCCTGATTGAAATGCAATCAAATGTGGGAGCGGGCTTGCTCGCGAATGCGGTGGTTCAGTCACCAGATATATTGACTGAACCACCGCATTCGCGAGCAAGTCGAATCGTCGCACCGCCGCTCCCACATTTTGATCCGGTTTCGATTTGACTCCTTCGTAAATCCATCCATGCAAACCGCACCCATGACCGGCAAAACCCAATCCTCATCGAAAATCGCCCGTGTCCTGTTCGGCCTGCTGGCCTACGTCAGCCTGGGCATCGGTTTGATTGCGATTGTGGTACCGGGCTTGCCCACCACCGAATTCATCCTGCTGGCCGCCTGGGCCGCCACCAAAAGCTCACCGCGCCTGAGTGCCTGGCTGGAAAACCACCGGCTGTTCGGACCGATCCTGTTCAATTGGCGCAACGGCAAGATCATCGCCCGCCGGGCCAAAGTCAGCGCCACCGTGAGCATGTTGCTGTGCGCCGGCTTGATGCTGGTGATGCTTGACCACGGCTGGCCGATCTACCTGGCCATCGCCGGAATGAGCATGGGCAACCTGTGGATCTGGTCTCGGCCGGAACGCCTCCCGCAACCGACCTGACAACCGCCTACCACCTATCGGCTGCCGCTCATGAACTGCCGGCCCAAGCCGATATTCCGGGTATAGCGCCGAATGGACTCGCCTGAGCTTGCATACTAATAAGTCCATTCGCGGGTACACCTATGCTCGACACCCTCTCCATTCGCTTGAAAATCGTGCTGTTGTCCGGTCTCTGCCTGCTGGGGGTAATCGCCCTGGTGGTCGGCATGAACCTCTACCAGACCAGTCAGAACGACCAGTTGATCAACGATTCAAGCTCGCGAATGCTCACCGACAGCGTACAGAACCTGCTGCAGGCCAAGGCCGCTGAACAAGCGGTGCAACTGCAAAAGACCTTCGGTGAAAGCCTGTTGGTGGTCACCGCCCTTGCCGACCAGATCAAAGACCTGCGTACCTTGGCCAGCAGCCGTTCCATGGACGCCGGAGCCTTGCGTGAAGAACTCAACCACAGCCTGAAAACCGCCTTCGACCGCAACACCAAGGTGCTTGGTATCTGGCTGTCGTTCGAGCCCAACGCCCTGGACGGCAAAGACAGCGAATTCGTCAACGACGCCGCCCGTGTGTCCAACGAAAAAGGCCGTTTTTCCAGCTACTGGAGCCGCGCCGGTGGTGAAGGCCTGAACACGGTGATGGTCGAGGATGACCTGACCAAGACCACCCTCAACCTCAGCGGTACGCCTTACAACATCTGGTACACCTGCCCACGGGACACCAAAAATACCTGCCTGCTGGACCCGTACGAAGACACCGTGGCCGGCAAACCGGTGTTGATGACCACCATTTCCCTGCCCCTGCTGGTCGACGGCAAAGTGATCGGCGTCGTGGGGATCGACCTCGCCCTCAACGCCCTTCAAGCGGCCACCGATGCGGCACAAAAAGAACTGTTCAACGGTGCTGGGATTCTCGAAATACTCTCCGGTAACGGCCTGATCGCCGGCTACAGCGGCGAGCCGGCCAAGGTCGGCAAAAACCTGGTGGACACCCTGGGCGCCGAAGGCAAAGAGATCGTGCAGCTGTTGGCCAGCGATACCCGCAAGATCCGCGAGGAAGACGGCACGATTCGCGCCGTGTACCCGGTCAAGCCGATTGCCGACGCCAAATCCTGGGGGGTGGTGATCAAGCTGCCTAAACAAGTGCTGCTGGCAGACTCACTGAAACTCCAGGCCGTGCTCGACAAGGCCCAGGCCAGTGGCACCATCAAGGCGCTGCTGGTGGGCGCCGCCGCCGGCCTGCTGGGCTTGTTGCTGATCTGGCTGACGGCCACCGGCGTGACCCGGCCGATCAACAGCGTGGCGGCCATGCTCAAGGAAATCGCCAGCGGCGACGGTGACCTCACCCAGCGCCTGGCCTACACGAAAAAGGATGAACTGGGGGAACTGGTGAACTGGTTCAACCGCTTCCTCGACAAGCTGCAGCCGACCATCGCGCAGATCAAGCAAAGCATCACCGAAGCCCGTGGCACCGCCGACCAATCCTCGGAAATTGCGCGCCAGACCAGCGAAGGCATGCAGGTGCAGTTCCGGGAAATCGACCAGGTGGCCACCGCCTCGAATGAAATGAGCGCCACCGCCCACGACGTGGCCAACAGCGCCTCCAACGCCGCCAGCGCTGCCCGAGGCGCTGACCAGTCCGCCCGTGAAGGCATGCAGATTATTGAGCGCAGCACCCGCGACATCACCACCCTGGCCGAAGAAGTCAGCAAGGCCGTGACCGAAGTCGAAGCCCTGGCGGTGAACAGTGAGCAGATCGGTTCGGTACTGGAAGTGATCCGCAGCATCGCCGAACAGACCAACCTGCTGGCCCTGAACGCCGCAATTGAAGCAGCGCGGGCCGGGGAAAGCGGGCGCGGTTTTGCGGTGGTGGCCGACGAGGTGCGCAACCTGGCCAAACGCACCCAGGATTCCGTGGAGGAGATTCGCCTGGTGATCGAGCGCATCCAGACCGGCACCCGTGGGGTGGTGGCGACCATGCACTCGAGCCAGACCCAGGCGCAGAACAATGCCGGGCAGATTCATCAGGCGGTGCAGGCCCTGGGCAAGATCAGCGACGCGGTGACGGTGATCAGCGACATGAACCTGCAAATCGCCAGCGCCGCCGAGCAGCAAAGTGCGGTGGCCGAGGAGGTCAACCGCAACGTCTCGGCGATCCGCACGGTGACCGAAACCCTCACCGGCCAAGCCACCGAATCAGCAGCCATCAGCAGCCAGCTCAATGCCCTGGCCAGCCAACAGATGAAGCTGATGGATCAGTTTCGGGTTTGACCCGAGCTTGAAACCAATGAGGACCCAATGTGGGAGCGGGCTTGCTCGCGAATGCGGGGTGTCATTCAGTACATGTACCGACTGATCCACCGCATTCGCGAGCAAGCCCGCTCCCACACAAGCCCGTCCACATTAGCGTTGCGGTGCTTTATTGACCCGTCCAGGCAGTCACAAACGGCGCCAGGTCTTCTTTCGGCGCGGTACGCGGCGGGTTTTGTGGGGTGCCCAGGTAGAGGAAGCCAATCACTTCCTCATCCGCCTTCAGCCCAAGGCCTTTGGCGACATGGGCCGAGTACGACAACTCACCGGTACGCCACACGGCGCCGATCCCCTGAGCATAAGCCGCCAGCAGAATCCCGTGGGCTGCACAGGCCGCCGCCAGCCGTTGCTCGGATTTTGGCACTTTGAAATGTTCCTGCAGGCGGGCAATCACTACCACTACCAACGGCGCCCGCAGCGGGCCGTTCTGCGCCTTGTCGATCGCGGCCTGGGGTGCCTCGGCGTCCTGCAGGCGGGCGGCTTCGGCCAGCAGTGTGCCCATGCGCTCACGTGCCGCACCTTCCACCGTCAGGAAGCGCCAAGGCCGTAGCTGGCCGTGGTCGGGCGCGCGCATGGCGGCGGCGAACAGCAGGTCGCGCTGCTCCTGGGTCGGTGCCGGGTCCAGAAGTCGCGGCACAGAAACACGGTTGAGCAAAGCGTCGAGAGCCTGCATTGGCCACCTCCAGAGAAAAATGTGCGGTCATTCTAGCGGGAATGAATCGGATACTACCAAACGATAATTGCTCTTATTCAATCCGCCCTGCCCTGTTAGACTTTGCGGCCTTGTTTTCAGCCCCCGTTCAGGAAACCTGATGCCCCGTTCGCCCCTTCGCCTGTCTGCGCTATTGATGGTCTTGAGCCTGAGTGCCTGCGATGACGCCCCGCGATTCACCAAAGCGGAGCCGGGCGAAGCGCGCGCGGGTGGCGCGACAACGGTGAGAAAGACCGACCAGAACGCCTTCTCGCTGCCCTCGGCCAACCTGTCCCCGACCCGGCGCCTGGACTTCAGCGTAGGCAACAGTTTCTTCCGCAGCCCCTGGGTGATTGCTCCGTCTACCACCACGGCCCGCGACGGGCTGGGGCCGCTGTTCAATACCAATGCCTGCCAGAACTGCCATATCAAGGATGGCCGTGGTCATCCGCCGTTGCCCGATGCGCCCAACGCGGTGTCGATGCTGGTACGCCTGTCGATTCCCGATGCGCCGCCCTATGCGAAGGTCATCGAGCAACTGGGTGTCGTCCCCGAACCGGTCTACGGTGGGCAATTGCAGGACATGGCCGTGCCCGGCGTCGCCCCGGAAGGCAAGGTGCGGGTCGACTACACACCGGTCAACGTCAGCTTCAAGGACGGCACCGTCGTCGAGTTGCGCAAGCCGGCGCTGCAAATCACCCAGCTGGGTTATGGCCCGATGCACCCCGACACGCGCTTCTCGGCGCGGGTTGCACCGCCGATGATCGGCCTGGGGTTGCTGGAAGCCATCCCCGACGCCGACATCCTGCGCAACACCGACCCGAAAACCGCCGACAAGGAAGCCATCGTCGGACGCGCTAATTGGGTCTGGGACGACGCACAACACAAGACCGTCCTCGGTCGATTTGGCTGGAAAGCCGGGCAACCGAACCTCAATCAACAAAATGTTCACGCGTTTTCTGGTGATATGGGCCTCACCACGTCCCTGAGACCGTTCGATGACTGCACCGATGCACAAGTGGCCTGCAAACAGGCGCCCAACGGCAATGGCCCGGACGGCGAGCCTGAGGTCAGCGACAACATCCTGCGCCTGGTGCTGTTCTACACCCGCAACCTGGCCGTCCCGGCCCGCCGCGACGTCAACGCGCCGCAGGTGCTGGCCGGAAAAAACCTGTTCTACCAGGCTGGATGCCAGGGCTGTCACACACTGCAGTTCACCACGGCGCCAACGGCCGCCGAACCTGAATTGGCCAACCAAGTGATTCGCCCCTACAGCGACTTGCTGCTGCACGACATGGGCGACGGCCTCGCCGACAACCGTACCGAATTCAAGGCCAGTGGCCGCGACTGGCGCACGCCGCCGTTGTGGGGCATTGGCCTGACGCAAGCCGTGAGTGGCCACACCCAGTTTTTACATGACGGCCGCGCCCGTAACCTGATGGAGGCCGTGCTGTGGCACGGCGGTGAAGCCCAGGCGGCGCAGCAGCATGTGTTGTCGTTCAATGCCGAGCAGCGCGCCGCGTTGCTGGCATTTCTGAATTCTTTATAAGCTTTGTCCTAATTACAGAAGGGAGCTCGACATGTTCCGTCCCAAGTTGTTGTTCACCAGCCTGGCCGCCCTCGCCCTCGGTGCGTGCTCGCCCCAGGACCCGCAAGCGGTGACCTCGGCGGCCATCGCCAAGCAAGTGATCCTGCCCACCTACAGCCGCTGGGTTGAAGCCGACCGCCAACTGGCCGTCAGCGCCCTGGCCTATTGCCAGGGCAAGGAAAGCCTGGAGACCGCCCGTGCCGACTTCCTGCACGCACAAAAAGCCTGGGCCGAGTTGCAACCGCTGCTGATCGGCCCGCTGGCCGAGGGCAACCGCTCGTGGCAGGTGCAGTTCTGGCCGGACAAGAAAAACCTGGTGGGCCGCCAGGTCGAGCAACTGGTGACCGCCCAGCCGCAGATCGATGCCGCCGCCCTGGCCAAATCCAGTGTTGTGGTGCAGGGCCTGTCGGCCTACGAATACATCCTCTACGACGCCAAGACCGACCTGGCGGACGAGACACAAAAAGCCCGTTACTGCCCGTTGCTGGTAGCCATCGGCGAACGCCAGAAACTGCTCGCCGAAGAAATCCTGTCGAGCTGGAACAGCACCGACGGCATGCTGGCGCAGATGACCAAGTTTCCTAACCAGCGCTACGCCGATTCCCACGAAGCCATCGCCGACCTGCTGCGGGTACAAGTCACCGCGCTGGACACCCTGAAGAAAAAACTCGGCACCCCAATGGGCCGCCAGACCAAGGGCATCCCGCAACCGTTCCAGGCGGATGCCTGGCGCAGCCAATCGTCCCTGCAAAGCCTGGAAGCCAGCCTGGCGGCCGCCCAGACCGTCTGGGTCGGCGTCGACAACAAAGGCCTGCGCGGCCTGTTGCCTGCCGATCAAAAGCCCTTGGCTGACAAGATCGACGCCGCGTATGCCGCGTCCCTGAAACTGTTCGCCAGCAACCAGCGTACCCTGAATGAACTGCTGGCCGACGATGCCGGGCGCCAGCAACTCAACGATCTCTACGACAGCCTCAACGTGGTCCACCGCCTGCACGAAGGCGATCTGGCCAAAGCGCTGGGCATCCAACTGGGCTTTAACGCCAACGACGGTGACTGATGATGCTCAGGCGACAGGCTTTGGCCCTCGGCAGCGTGCTGCTCAGTGCAATCACCCTGGGTGGCTGGACGCTGTTCAAGCAGAAGGGCAAAAGCCCGCTGCTGCTCTCGGCGCGTGATGACAGTGATGGCAAGCATTACGCCGTCGGCTTCCACCTGGACGGCAAGCAGGTGTTTGCCACCCAGGTCGGCCAGCGCTGTCACGACATCATCAACCACCCGACGCTGCCGATTGCGCTGTTTGTCGCCCGCCGGCCAGGCACCGAGAGCTACCTGATCGACTTGCGCGACGGGGCGTTGCTGCAGACCATCACCTCCAAGGCCAATCGCCACTTTTATGGGCATGCGGTGGTGCACAAGGATGGCGAGTGGTTGTATGCCACGGAGAACGACACGTCTGATCCGGGCCGTGGCTTGCTTGGGGTGTATCGGTTTGAAGGGGAGCGGTTGGTGCACACCGGGGAGATTTCTACCCATGGGATTGGGCCGCACCAGGTGTCGTGGATGCCTGATGGCGAGACGCTGGTGGTGGCTAACGGCGGGATTCGTACCGAGGCTGAGAGCCGGGTCGAGATGAACCTGAATGCCATGGAGCCGAGCCTGGTCCTGATGCAACGCGACGGTAGGCTGCTGAGCAAGGAGACCTTGGGCCAGCAGATGAACAGTGTGCGGCATATGGGGATTGCCAGCGACGGTACGATCCTCGCGGGGCAGCAGTTCATGGGGGCGTCTCATGAGCGGTCGGAGTTGCTGGCGATCAAGCGACCGGGGCAGCCGTTTGTGGCGTTTCCGGTGGCGGATGAGCAGTTGCAGGCCATGGGGCATTACACGGCCAGCGTTGCGGTGCACAGTGAGTTGCGGCTGGTGGCGCTGACGGCGCCTCGGGGGAATCGGTTCTTTATCTGGAACATGGACAGCGCGGAGTTGCTGCTGGACGGGCCGTTGCCGGATTGTGCCGGGGTGGGTGCGGTGGCTGACGGGTTTGTGGTGACTTCCGGGCAGGGGCGTTGCCGGTTTTATGATTGTCGGCAGGTGCCGTTGGTGGCCAAGCCGCTGGAGTTGCCGTCGGGGCTTTGGGATAACCATTTGCATCTGGTTTGATTGGGGGCTGATTGGGGGCATATCCGTTGCTGCGGTTATGGCTGCTATTGGTTCCGCTCTTACAGCGGCTCACTTTTGAAAAGCGCAAAAGTAAGCAAAACGCTCTTGCCCCACCACTCGGCTCCTCGCCTAGGCTCGGAGTGCCCTCACTCCGGCTTTGGACCGTGGGCCGCCGTCATGGGCCATCCTTGGCCCAGGACGGCTAACCCGGCGTCCTGCCGGGTTACCCACGCTCCAAAGCCTGCGTTCGGCCAGCGTGGTTTAACGGGGCGCCTAAGATCAAAATCAAGATCAAAAGCAAAGCACAGCGGCCTACCGGCCGGCTTGAGTGTTGAAGAGCAAATCAAAAGCAAAGCGGGCACGGTCCAAATGTGGGAGCGGGCTTGCTCGCGAAGGTCGTTAACGATGACGCTGGCATTCTGGATGAACGCAGCGCTCTCAGGTTTTTCGCGAGCAAGCCCGCTCCCACAGAAAAGCAGAGCCACCGCGCCCGTAGCAACTGTCGAGCGCCAGCGAGGCTGCGTGCCTTTGATCTTGATCTGCTTTTGATTTTGATCTGCGGGCCCCGTTAACCACGATGGCCGCAAGCAGGCACGGTGGAGCGGGTAAATCGGCAGGGAAGCCGATTTAGCCGCGCCGGGCCATGGA
>NZ_AMXG01000014.1:0-1500 GCF_000313235.1 Pseudomonas sp. PAMC 26793 | reverse complement strand
TTGGCATTGCTTGATGCCCCGCTATTGTAGCGCCAATTTAATTCTTCCTTGCAACATTTCCTGAGCTAATGCCCCCGTTTGCCCATGAAAAATCTATGGTCACCCTCCTTTTTGCAAGCTGATTTTGTATGATGTGAGTAGGCTCGCTTAAATCTATCCGGCGTCTGATTGGAGAAAGTTCTCCGCGCCACGATGAGAGTCGCGCCTGTCGGTCCTGAAAAGCCGCTCGGCTTTCACAGCCGATTTTTTTGCCAGGTTATCCGGCAGGCCGGTGTGCCGTTCACGTCATCCAATGTCAGCAGTCGCAAAACCAGGTAGGTGTGCTGTAAAACGGTGAGTCTGGGAGGCCCTCATGTTGTCATGGGGGCCTCTTTTATTTCAAATTCGGTATGGTGGGCCGCGATGGCCCATGCCATGCGCGCCAGTTTGTTGGCCAGGGCGCACGCCACCACATTCGAGTGGCGACGCATGAGCATGGAGCGGACCCATTGTGCCAGCTGTCCGCGTTGGCGCTCCAGTCTCTGCATGTAGGCCCGCGCGCACTGCACCAGCAGGCGCCGCAGATTCTTGTCGCCGCGCTTGCTGATGCCCAGCAACTTGTTTTTACCGCCGGTACTGTACTGGCGTGGCACCAGCCCAACGGCGGCGGCGAAGTCACGCCCGCAGCGGTAGTGCTTGCCGTCACCGACTTCGGCGGCCAGCACGCTGGCCGTGATAGGACCGATGCCGGGCACTGTCATGAGTCGCTGGCCTAAATCGTCCTCGGTCACTTGCCGGGCCAGGTCCTTCTCGATCTCGGCGATCTGCTGGTCGAGGTACTTGAAATGGGCATGCAGTCGCTCCAGCACTTGTACCAGCCGTGCTGGCAGGCGCTGTTCTGCCAGCACGGAAGGCAAGCGTTTGATCGCCGCGTGGCCGACGGGCAAGCTGATGCCAAACTCCAGCAGAAAGCCGTGGATTTGGTTGCTCGCCCTGACACGCTCGCGTACCAGCGATTCGCGCACGCGGTGCAGCGCCGAAAGCGTCTGTTGGGCCTCGTTCTTTGGTGTAACAAAACGCATGGCAGGACGGCTGGCCGCTTCACAAATGGCTTCTGCATCGATGAAGTCGTTCTTGTTGCTCTTGACGAAGGGGCGCACGAACTGCGGCGAGATCAGCTTGGCTTCATGGCCAAAGCCGGCCAGTTGCCGGGCGATGAAGTGCGCTCCGGCACAGGCTTCCATGACGATGGTACAGGGATGAAAAGTGGCGAGAAACGCGATCAGTTGTGGGCGGCTGAACTTCTTGCGCAGCAGTGTTTTACCTTGGCGATCCTGTCCGTGGACATGAAAGCTGTGTTTGCCGAGATCGATGCCGATGAGCATGACGTTTTCCATGATGGCCTCCTTCAGAAATGAAAACACCCTATAAGTTTAGTAACTTATAGGGTGGAGGGTGACCATCTCATTAGCCGCCCTGTAAGCGCGGCGATGCAGTGCCAGCAGTATCAGTAAGCCATCT
>NZ_AMXG01000013.1:0-1770 GCF_000313235.1 Pseudomonas sp. PAMC 26793 | reverse complement strand
CCCTGGGTGTGTTACATACTGGTAGGACTGGCTGGACTAGTGTCCACCTTACCCCCGGGTGTGTTTTTACTGGTAGGGCTGGTTGGACTCGAACCAACGACCCCCGCGTTATCAACACGGTGCTCTAACCAGCTGAGCTACAGCCCCAAATGCTGTTCTTTATATTAACAGCCGATAAGTGTGAACATTTGATGCGTGAATCATTACTGATTCGTGCAAACTCTAGAAAGGAGGTGATCCAGCCGCACCTTCCGATACGGCTACCTTGTTACGACTTCACCCCAGTCACGAATCCTACCGTGGTAAGCGCCCTCCTTACGGTTAAGCTACCTACTTCTGGTAAAACCCGCTCCCATGGTGTGACGGGCGGTGTGTACAAGACCCGGGAACGTATTCACCGCGACATGCTGATCCGCGATTACTAGCGATTCCAACTTCATGCAGTCGAGTTGCAGACTACAATCCGGACTACGATACACTTTCTGCGATTAGCTCCCCCTCGCGGGTTGGCGGCGCTCTGTATGTACCATTGTATGACGTGTGAAGCCCTACCCATAAGGGCCATGAGGACTTGACGTCATCCCCACCTTCCTCCGGTTTGTCACCGGCAGTCTCATTAGAGTGCCCTTTCGTAGCAACTAATGACAAGGGTTGCGCTCGTTGCGGGACTTAACCCAACATCTCACGACACGAGCTGACGACAGCCATGCAGCACCTGTGTACTGGTTCTCTTTCGAGCACTCCCCAATCTCTCGAGGATTCCAGCCATGTCAAGGGTAGGTAAGGTTTTTCGCGTTGCATCGAATTAATCCACATCATCCACCGCTTGTGCGGGTCCCCGTCAATTCCTTTGAGTTTTAATCTTGCGACCGTACTCCCCAGGCGGTCTACTTCACGCGTTAGCTGCGTTACCAAGTCAATTAAGACCCGACAACTAGTAGACATCGTTTAGGGCGTGGACTACCAGGGTATCTAATCCTGTTTGCTCCCCACGCTTTCGTGCATGAGCGTCAATCTTGACCCAGGGGGCTGCCTTCGCCATCGGTGTTCCTCCACATATCTACGCATTTCACTGCTACACGTGGAATTCTACCCCCCTCTGCCAGATTCTAGCCTTGCAGTCTCCAATGCAATTCCCAGGTTGAGCCCGGGGATTTCACATCAGACTTACAAAACCGCCTGCGCACGCTTTACGCCCAGTAATTCCGATTAACGCTTGCACCCTACGTATTACCGCGGCTGCTGGCACGTAGTTAGCCGGTGCTTATTCTTCAGGTACCGTCATTAGCAAAAGATATTAGCCTTCACCGTTTCTTCCCTGACAAAAGAGCTTTACAACCCGAAGGCCTTCTTCACTCACGCGGCATTGCTGGATCAGGCTTTCGCCCATTGTCCAAAATTCCCCACTGCTGCCTCCCGTAGGAGTCTGGACCGTGTCTCAGTTCCAGTGTGGCTGGTCGTCCTCTCAGACCAGCTACTGATCGATGCCTTGGTAGGCTTTTACCCTACCAACTAGCTAATCAGATATCGGCCGCTCCACGAGCATGAGGTCTTGCGATCCCCCACTTTCATCCTTAGATCGTATGCGGTATTAGCGTAACTTTCGCTACGTTATCCCCCACTCTAGGGTACGTTCCGATATATTACTCACCCGTTCGCCACTCGCCACCAGAGCAAGCTCCGTGCTGCCGTTCGACTTGCATGTGTAAGGCATGCCGCCAGCGTTCAATCTGAGCCAGGATCAAACTCTTCAGTTTAATCTCTGTTTAA